>CAYNYJ010000005.1:574-69399 GCA_964401355.1 uncultured Ectothiorhodospiraceae bacterium
GCATGCCGTGGCCATGGTGGACATGTCGCCGGAGCGGTTCATCCCCACGGGTGTGGGGAACGCCATTGGGGGTTCCTGTCGTCGTAAATCGACCACGGTTCATCCCCACGGGTGTGGGGAACGCTTGGTGGCCGTGCCACGGTGGTGCTTAATGCACGGTTCATCCCCACGGGTGTGGGGAACGCTCAGCTATTCGGACGGACAATGGACGGCAGTACTATTCACTTGACCTCGGTTCATCCCCACGGGTGTGGGGAACGCTAGTGGCCCGTCTCTTGGCAGTGAATTCCTGACGGTTCATCCCCACGGGTGTGGGGAACGCTCTCAACCTTGTTGCCGTTATGTTCATATTTTCGGTTCATCCCCACGGGTGTGGGGAACGCGTCACCTATGCCGCCCCAATAGGCCGTCCACGCGGTTCATCCCCACGGGTGTGGGGAACGCTCCTCGATCAACAGCTCTGCAAAAAAATGTGACGGTTCATCCCCACGGGTGTGGGGAACGCCACTCACAACCTGGGCTGGCAATACTCATATGCGGTTCATCCCCACGGGTGTGGGGAACGCGCTTGTAATTATTTGTTGACATTACAATTACTCGGTTCATCCCCACGGGTGTGGGGAACGCATTTGAGTGATGCCTTTTTGGGTGGTGCCAAACGGTTCATCCCCACGGGTGTGGGGAACGCATATGCGTGGCGCCCTACTGGGTGGTGCCAAACGGTTCATCCCCACGGGTGTGGGGAACGCTACTGGCGTTGATCTTAAAGATGTAATGAACGCGGTTCATCCCCACGGGTGTGGGGAACGCTCTAAGTGTACATTATTGATCTCATTAGAAAAAACTAAGCATCAACAATCTACCAGCATTTTCCACGTTGTTAAAGAGCTCTTATTTCCCTTCAACCGGAAGGAATGAAACAAGACGAAGTCCGTCATATTCTACGGGTATGCGCCGGTTTTCTCCGCAGGTTTGAAAGTCGAAACCGGACTCGGTGTTGGTCGCCCAGGCCATTACGGCGTTGCCTTCTTCTGTGAGTTCTGTGATTTGTTCCCAGATCATTTCCCTGACACGACGCGAGGTGTCTCCCACGTAGACGCCCGATCTCACTTCCAACAGCCATATTGCCAAGCGTCCCCGCAAACGTGGCGGCACATTTTCGGTGACGACCATAATCATGCTCATGTCATCCGCTCCTGTGGCCTGCATCACCGATGGATGCAGGTTCGGGTATGGCGGGCGGCACGGCATCTTCGGGCGGCTTGGGTGGTTCAATCTCTCCGGCGGACAATGTTTCTTCGATCAGCGGGATGAGGCGTTTCAACACTTTGTCGCTGCGAAACATGTCCCGGCAGGCAAGCCGCACTTCCCGGTCGGGCTTGTGCGGCTTCTTCGCGGCAACTTTGAAGGCTAACGGAACCACCGTTTCAAACTTCAAAATATCCGCAATGTCATAAACAAAAGAAAGCGGTTTCCCTGTGTGTAAGAAGCCAACGGCGGGTGCGTAGCCTGCGGCCAGAATCGCCGCTTCGGAAATGCCATATAAGCAAGAGGTGGCGGCGCTGATGCATTGGTTGATCACATCGCCCTTTTTCCAGTCTTTGGGGTCATAGCGCCGACCATGCCATTCGACGCCATGGCGCTTGGCCAGCAGTTGGTACATTTTTCGAACACGCGCACCTTCGATGCCTCGCAGTTGATTGACGCTACGCCGGGACGGAGCTTCTTCGCCAAAGCGCAATACAAACATTTTGCGCACAACTTTCAATCGTAGCTCTTCATCCAGCGCGAGTTTTGCCTGATATAACAACCGATCCGATCGCGCCCCACCCGGCTGGCCGGAGGCATAGAGTCGCACTCCTGCTTCCCCTACCCACACCAGCAACGTACCCACCGTTGCCGCCAGTTTTACTGCGGCATGCGAAATGCGCGTGCCAGGTTCCAGCATAATGCAGGCCACCGACCCCACCGGGATGTGGGTGCGTACGCCGCCTTTATCCACCAGTACAAAGGCACCGTCGATGACATCCACCTGGCCATATTGCAGGAATATCATGGAAACGCGGTCTTTCATGGGGATGGGTTTGAGTGGCGGGAGCATCAAGTAGCCTACAACAAACGCATGTCATCCAGCCGGGATGCTGGTTTATCGAATGTAACGGTATATTCACATTTGTGGGCCTGATTGGCGTAGGCAATGATGGCATCGCTAAAGTCCGCATTTCCGGATTCATAAGCGCGTAACGCCTTCCAAGCCACAGGCACATTTTCCACCCGTAATTGTTTAGTGGTCAGTGAATTATCGACAATGGTCACCAATTCCGGTTGGTCTACTCGATAGTTTCTTTTAAGCACCCAAACAATTTCACAAAGCGTGGTTAAATTGATGAAACCGGGTTCATCTGACGTAAGAGATTTTTCCATCAACTGGTTTTCCTTGCGCGCCTGCGCGGCATCATCTTGCACCAATAACGAATCACTACATTAGTGTCCAGACCAATCAAGCTTTACCCCCGGTTCTTAAGCCTGGTTTCGATGGTTTTTTTCATCGCGCCGGTAGACACGGCCCGTTTCAGTTTCGGCACGCTGCCTTTCAAAGAATGGACATCACGAGTCGATACAACCAGTTGGAAGGAACCGTTCTCCATTTCCACGAATCCCACCCTGTCACCGGAGCTAACGCCTAACCGCTCCCGAACAGACTTGGAAATGGTGATTTGGCCTTTGCTGGTTATCGTTGCTGTGGACATGTGACTTCCTGAAAAACATCTACCGATTCCTTACATACATAATGTAAGGGAACAATTAACAGTACCGTAACCACTTTATTTTTATACCTTTTATCACTGCTGCCCCGTTAACTTTTTTCCGTCATTCCGGCGAAGGCCGGAATCTAGAATATCGTAGAATCAAAAGTAGGCGCTCTTAGACGACCACTGGATTCCGGCATTCGCCGGAATGACGAAGCGGCATTTTTTATTTTCATGTCTCCAATACCTTCAGGCGATATAAACACTAAATATTTTGCCCGTTTAACAACAATGCATATCAAGTTAACGGGACAGCAGTGACCTTTTATCGATACTCACCGCACCAGCAACAGGCCAAAACCAACGTGCCTACAAACAGTTGCTATGGGCATTTAACTTTACAAGAACTTAATCCCTTTGCCTTGTTGACGAGCCTGGCGTCAAACGTCATGAATTGCTTACAAGCTTGACTATTCACCAGATGTAACGCATCCGCAAAATCCAGTCCTTGCTGATGCCATTGAATCGCCTGGGACATCCATATGGGGTTAGAAAGATGGATGTTGGGTAGACCAAACAACTTTATAAATGCGCCACAAATATCCTGGACGGGGAAATTATAGGCATAGCGCAGCACCCATTCCGTTTCAAGAATTACCGTGTCGGGAATATAAATATTCCGCTTCTTAAAAATCGCCGTAGCTTTACGGGCCTGAGCCTCATCATCATGCGTTAAAAAACGAATAACAACATTCGTGTCAACCGCGATCATTCGTGCGTTCCATTACACCGGCCTTAATCGCCTCACCCATTTCCTCCAGGGTTTTTGCCTTACCCTGATAATGTAAGCAACCAGCCACTTTTTTTACCGATGTTTCAGGAAATGGCGATTTCGGCTTTAGCAAAACTCCATCCCCGGTATCAATGACCACCAATTCTTGCCCCGCTTCCCAATGATGAGAAGCCCGGACTGGAGCCGGAATAATAACCTGACCCTTGCTGGACAATTTTGTGGTACTCATAACCCCAACCTCAAATGTAAGATGCAAGTAAGACGATAGGCGCATCATGACATGCTGTCAAGCACACGCCGCACCAGCAACAAACCGCAGCCGAAGGCCTTGGAGCGACCTATACCATTCATCAATGCCTGTTGGAATAAATCGGCATCTTCCACAGTGAGCAACCCAGCATAGTCCAGCGTGCTGTAACGAATGGGGGTTCCTCGTGTATTTTTAACAGCCCGATGCTGGTCGTAACCTTCAACACCAACGTCTCCCTTCCGAAAGGAAAAACCGTTTTTTTCGGCACGTGATTGTAACCATGCCAGCCCCGCTTCTTCGATGATATTTGTCAGTGGTGTCCGTTCAGATATCGACAATTTTTTATACCCCGTGCGATGTTTGAGGTCCATCACCACATCGTGTCGATGCTGTCGGCCGCTTTCATCCCGGCGCGTGACTACGGGGTTAGCCCGCAAGGTGAATGCCAAACGCTGACCCCTGAGAATAACCGGTCGATACTCTTTGGTTTCAATCTGCCAGACTCCATCGTCGTGTTGCGGCAACCGGTCGGACAACAGGTAAAAACGTGGAAAACCACCATTGGACTTTTCACGCCGAAACAGAAAGTCACGTTTGGCATCGGGATCAGTTTCAAACAAGCGCCACAAATGTTGATGTTCACGATAACCGTTGGCGCACATTTCCTGCGCCAGTCGATTGGCATTGACGCTATTTGGATCAATGGATACACGACTGAAATAATTCATCCCTGCGCCTCCGTCACGGTTTCCGAAAAATAGAATTCATCCCGTTCCGCAAACTGCCACCGCGCCCGGCTCAATGACTGGTCGCGGCGCGGATACACCATGCTGGCCGACATACCTGCACTGTCATCCGTCAGTTGTTCCCAGTAGTAACCGCGTTGTGCGGTTGGCTTGATCGGTAACAGCAGTTCGTCCTCGGGAAAACTAACGTCATCAAACGCCGACTTAAGACTCGTCGCATCTAACAACTGCGGACACAGCGGCAATGCCAGCGGGCAGGCTTTGCGCCCAAGATATAATTGCAATTGCGGATGCAGCAATGCCGCTTTTATATCTGTTAACGAATAAGGTGCCACATCATTTCCAATCCACAGCGCAACCACATAACGTGCATCCATGCGGTAATCACGTGACGAAAGAATGGTGTTGAGTTCGGGGTTTCGCAATTCATCACGACGAGTAAAGAACACCGCCTTGCCCTTGGCTGGAGGAACTTGCGTGGTGTGGTAGTCGCGCAGCAATTCGCCCGGGGCATCGACACGCACACCGAACCCATACCCGGCAGTTATATCGCGATGCACAGCTTCTTCATCACGGCGAATGCCTTTGGCCGCCGCCAGCAAACCTAGAATCGCAGACTTGGAGGGATGATTCGCGGTCGGGCGCTGTTCACCCACGGCCACATTTCCCCAAGAGGCCATCGGCCCGTAGAGTTGAAATAATAGAAATTGCCTCATGGCCCTATTCCGCTGTCGCGGCATTGATGATATTTGCCAGACTACCTTGACCACCTTGCACGTCCATCGTGATTCGCGCGTCCGCACAGGGACCGTAAGCGTTATCCATTTTTTCCACGGCATCTTCGAGACTGGCGGTCGCACTGCTTAACATGTCCGTGCCTGCAATCGGTTTCAAAAAAGCAGCCGCCAACGAACGAGGTTGCTGGTTGCCAGTTTCACACAATACATACGAGGCACGCGCACGTGAGGCAAAACTGTTTTGTTTGCCCGTGGGTGCAACCGTCGTCGCCGCTTCAATCAATGCAGCAAGGGTTTTATTGGTCAGCTCAGCATCATCACCCAGGTTTTCTTTTAACAGCGCACGATCAATACAGATGTACTGGTAAAACAGACCCGCAGCAAATTCCGTTTCGCCCATGTGTCCCGCACCCAGATCTTCTTCACCCGTGTTCAGGTCATCCACCGCAGTAAAAAAATCATCTTCCACCGTGACTTTGTGAACGCTGATCGCATGGGCAACCTGACAGGCGGCTTCGGTATTAAAAGCAGGGCTGGAAGCCAACATGCGACCGAACAAGGCAATATCCGCCGCGCTATGTTGCTTGCGCAGAAGTTTCAATTCATCGGCTTCCGGTTCACTACCGCGTTCGGCCAGTATCGTGATCAATTCATTAATGGCGGTTTCTTCTTCCGGGCTGAAATGGGCTAACTGTTCAATATCCACCGAATCTTTTTTTAGCTTGCCAAACACAGCGGCAATGGACTTGGCCCAGTCGGTGGCCTTTTTTTCTGCAACGCCTTTTTCGACCAGTGATTTAAAAATTTTCTGCCCCATTGATTTAGTGCGTGTACCCACGTGGCCTTTAAGTGCATTTTCGAAAACTTCAGATTTTCGCCAGGCGCGTTTAAGACTTTGAGAGGAAACACGCAGGCGTGGCACGCCACCCATCATCGCGGTTTTAGGCCGACCCAGATCATCACGATTAAGATTAGCGGGCGGATACGAGGTCAACAAATGCAGTTGAATGAAACGACTCATGGGTATTTCTCCTTGTCAGAAAGTTATTTTATTTAGAGACTTTAAAAAACACATTATCGTCATTCTGGCGTAGGCCAGAACCCAGTAGCCAGCCAATCCCCCCTGGACTCCGGCCTACGCCGGAGTGACGAAAAAATAATCAGTTAATACTTTGTTAAGCAGATTTCTTTTCAGGCACATTTGGAAAGTAATCGAAGGCCCAGCGTTTTCGTTCACCATCGCCCCAGTAATAAACCGACTGAGCCAAATCAAATGGGTTCGCTTTTTTATCCATCAAACCCAATACACGAATCAATGCACCATATAAATCCCGGCGATCGCGTTGCAATAAACGGCGAAAACGTAGCTCGCTTACAACAGGCGGATCGCCTGCCATTTGCCCTGCCAGTGTCTTGCGTGAATCAAGTGTACGAACATGAGCCAGCAATCCGGCAATCGCGGCGATGCGCATTTCCCAGCCGTCCCGCTCATCTTTCATCAATGGCCGAACACTATTACACAGGCGATGAAAGGCCGACACCATCACCACTTCATCCGGTGATTTACAGCGGCGTAACTGCGCACGTCCGCCCTTGTCTTGCTCAAGGTTTTGCCAGAATTTACTGAGTTCCTTACCTAGAGGGGAATCAGAATCAAATTTCTTGCTCATGCCGTTTTCTCCTTTTTGTCGGGTAACTGCAATAACTTTTTCATTTTTTTCGAATACAACAAATTGCGCAATTTGCGATGAGCCATAGCAATGCGGCGCGGATTTGTTACTGACACATCCCCACGCGCCGCCCAGTAGTCGAACAATGCCATCGCTGCTTTCACTAACTCGCTATGCCAGGAATTCAACACGGCAATGCCATCTCCTCCGGATTCAAGTTCATCGCGCAACTGCTGCGAAGCATGAAAGAAACTGTTTTCTGTATGCTGAAAAAAGGCCTCGATAATAAATGAGGTATCGCCTTTGGCATCACCCGGTCGCTTGAACCAGGCATCTTTCACTGTGCTGCGCACAAACCCCGAAACCTCTATCGCCGCAGTTACCAGCGACTGCGCACGCTCGATAAAAATGGTTCGAATATTTTCGTCCAAGAAATAAAGGGGATAGGTAGTTTCGTACCAGCAACGAGCTTTCATGTTGTCCATGTCATAACCAAAGGCCCACAGTCGCAGTTGCAGTATTTTCTCTGGGTTACGTTTATTGAAAGCGGTGATCACCCGAGCTGCATCACCTAACTCCTCATCAGCAAGAAAACGTAACCAGTGACGGTAACTCATGCCGCCCGGTTGCGGATGCCGGGGAATAGGCGTGTTGTCTTTTTTATCAAAACTATGCGGACTCAGCGGATGCTTCCACGGGCCGTTGTAATTGACACCGTAGTTTTGGGTGACGTATTGCGACACCAGTCGGTCGCTTTCCACGCCGCAAATATCGCATTCACCCTCGCGGGCATTTTCCCAGTCCAGCCGAATCCGGCGCGGCATGGCCCAGTACATTTGCAGCGGGTTCACGTCAGCAGGGTAGGTATCTCGTCCACCGTGTTTGGAATCACTGCTACGAGTCGCCGCCATCCACGGAAAAATATCTTCGTCGGTTTGTTTGTCCGCACCATCAGTCAACGACTCGAAATCGCGGCGGCGCAGCACGTTCAGCCAGACATTGCGCCACAGGGTTTCGGGCAAGCCAGCACTATCCTGTGAGTCCACGATAGCCAAAGTCGTCAACGGCCCACCGCCCCGCAACGAAGTACGATGCCCTGCCCCGCCACTGGGGGCGTTGGTCTGCAACGTGAACAATGCGCTGGCAGCGCAAACCGGACACAACACTTCCACGCCGCCACGCTTGATAAAATGATCCGCATTATTACGCAGAGTGTTGGCACCCGGGGATTCAATTAACAGAGCATCGATAGGCTTGGTATCGCCTTGCAGTTCATCAAAATCCTGCATAAAGCGCGGGCCGTCATTGTCCAAATTAAAGGCATGTTGCAAGGGCATAAATTTTTCTTTCAGGATATTGGGGGACGGTGCCGTTTCCAGCCAGGTTAACCAGTCTTCATTTCTTGCGTCTTCCGGCGGCATGGCCGTCTGCAACAGACCAATGAGGAATTGCATCAGCGCGCCATTGAAATCCGCTCGCGGTGCATTCAGCGCAACGATGGGGTTATCTTCGTGGCCATCGGTTATCTGCCAGGGGGCGATCATTTCCTTCGTCCCGCTGGCGCGACGGACTGACAACCAATTAACTGTGATTAGATCCATCTGTCTTTTCTCCCTGCGCTTGATATATGGGATCGTTAACTGCCTCCGTAGCCTGCCATTCAAGCACAATAAAAGTACCGTCATCTAATTCGACCCGCCCCAAACTTCCCCTGCGCCGCATTTCTAAAATCAGCTGCTCAGGGCGTGATAAAAAATGGGTTGCCAATATTTCTAACATTACCGCCTCCTAATTCCACGATCATCCAGATGCCGCCACAGGGGTGAAACAATAATTGCAAGTATATATGGAAATATTTTTGAAGCGTGTTGTGTTTATTTCATGTTAAAATTTTAACTTCCCCTTCGAGAAGGGGATGAACCATATATATGGAAGTATTTGGAACCCGTTCCCCACACCCGTGGGGTTTGTACAGGGGCTAACGCCCCTGTACTTCTTCTTCTTCCTTCATCAAACCTATTTCCGGGCTGTAATAAAATGCCATCGTTGCACCGTCCTTGCTGAGCGCCATTCCTTTCCACAAACCATCGTCAACGGCCACCAATGGCAACAACACTCCCCACTTGCCTTTGGCGGGTAGCCGTTCGCGGCAGGTTTCGATTATCTCGGCAGTGATATTTTCAGTGGCTGCCTCACTGGCGATCAGGTCGCACCGCATTTGCACGGCGCTACGTGGCCAGGCGTGATCAATTTCGTTGATCCAGGGTTCCAGGTTTTTTCCATTCCAGCGGGCAAGATAGACGGTGGTGGTTTCCACTTCGGCGAGTCGGGTCGGTGTCTTTGTCTCATCCCACCAGCGGTTTTCATCTTCGCCGTTATAGCCGTCTGCAATATTCAGCGTGTTGAGTGCGCCCAAACTGCCACTGGCACTGGCGCGTCCTTCTGCTTCCATTGAGGCTGCATCCAGGGCCGGTGGATATTCTGTGCAGGCGTAGACGCCTTCGATCAAGCGACGGGCATCGTCGGGCATGCGGAAACCGCCGCGTTTTTTAAGCAGATGGGCAGTGCGCCAAATTTGCCCATGATGGGGGTAAACATAACTGGTGCCCTTTAAATAATCCTTGAACCAATTGGCGCTGACATCACCGCCCGGGTCGGGGCCATTGACGACCAGCACGGGCTCGCCGCGCTCACCACGCTGATGACGGTGCAAACGCCCGGCACGCTGGATGATAAGGTCGACGGGTGCGAGGTCGGTGATCAGCAAATCAAAATCGAGATCCAGGGATTGCTCTACGACCTGGGTGGCGATGAGTACCTGTCCCCGGCGCTCGTCAGCGGTACTTTTCGGGCCGAAACGTTTGACGATGCGATTTTCAATATCCAGCCGATCCTGCATGGCGTAGCGGGCATGGAACAAATCAATAGGCCAATCCGGGTGCTGGGCGCGCAAATGGTCGAAGGATTCACGGGCATCGCCAACAGTATTGCGTATCCAGCAGGCGCACTGCCCGGTATTAACAGCAGCTACCAACCGATTTTCGACATCCGCAAGCCCATGCACCATTTCCACTCTGACTTTACGACGCACACTGTCACGGGTGGCCACTGTTGTTTCATCAAGATTTTCTGAATGCACACGGGTGAACAGTGGATAGTCATCTTCACCCGTTTTGTTCAATTCTCGATTAGCCCAGCCTGCTCCCTTGGCAAAGGCATTGACCAGCTGTTGGCGTTGTTTGGTGGGCAAGGTTGCGGAAAGTAGAATGGCACTGCCGCCACTGGCGGCATGGGCTTGCAACAGATCGCGCAACAGGCGATTCATGTAGTCATCACAGGCATGGACTTCATCCACCACCAATAACTTACCGAGCAAACCCAACAAGCGAAGAGACTGATGGCGCGACGGCAATATGGCCATCAACGCCTGATCAATAGTGCCCACACCGACTTCCGCCAGCAGTGCCTTCTTTCGGTTATCCGCCAGCCAAGCACCGCAATGACTGCCTGCGGTTTCGGTGTTGTCGCCATAGTCTGATTTCTCAGTTGTTGTGATGGCGGTTACCGACGACATAATCGCTTGTCGGAAATTTGCCGAAAGATCGCGTGCTCCGTGAGCCAGTACCAACGAAGGTTTAATGTCTCCCTGAAATAAACGTTGATAAACTTTGGCCATGCGGTCATACATGGCATTGGCAGTGGCCATGGTGGGCAACCCAAAATAGAAGCCCTGTGAATTCCCGGCCGCCATCATGCGATGCACCAGCATCAGCGCCGCCTCGGTCTTTCCTGCGCCGGTCACGTCTTCGAGGATAAATAACTGCGGGCCTGCTGGCAGAGGTAGCTGTTCACAATAGGCTTGCAAAGGTGTCGGCGTGAATATTGAAGTTGCTGTTGGTGAAAATAGGTCTTGAAAACTCATGCTACCGGCAACTTGTGATGGCAAAAGCTCTGTGGCGGAAATAGCAGTCTCTGCGCGTGAAAGGGCTATTTGCCAATAATCAGGAAGCGATTGTGTACTGTCTGTAAAGGGAAAATAATCGGTATTGGAACCCAGCCAATCACACAACACTGCAAATCCGGCCAGCCACCAAGACGCCGTCTGGCTTATCTCAAGAGCGGGTTGTGGAAATGGCGTTGCGGGCGGCAAAAGCAAGCTCGCAACATCGGCAACAAATTCACGAGCAGCGTCAACATCCTGGGGCTCGAAATAATCACGGCACATTCCTTCCGGTTTGGGTGGCACACCGTGATGACCAATCATGGCCTGCATCCAGTATTCCAGGCCTGTGGGCAGATTGCCGGTAAGCAAACCACCCGACCTTTGTTTTGACAATAAACCCAGCTGACGAAAGCGCTTACGTAGATGATCTTGCCAAAGCATGAATCCCAGATTGTCATGTCGCGGAGAATCACTGCATGCCCGGTCTCGTTGTTGCAACGCCCCAAACAGATCAGGCCGAAGGTTTTGAAAACTGGCAGAAAATTTTCCAATGTCATGTAAAGTTAAGAAAAAGGGCAACCAGTCTAAAAGCTCCACCGCCTCCAGCCCTGTCAATCGCACCAAGGACTCGCGCAAGTGGTGGTGCCTTCTCAACAACACGACCCCAACCGCCGCCACATCCAAGCAGTGAAACGGCAACAGATGATAAGGGGCACCGTCTTCATCCGTCTTCCGGGCCTTGCCCCAATAACGAAAATAACGGGCCTTTTTGTCGGTAGCTGTATTTGCGGGAACGTCCATATTCCTTTGTTTTAACATTCCAGTTCAGTCAAAACAAACGGAATCTATTTATAGTCGTCGAGGACTGCACTCGGGTTTTTACGGGCGATATATTTCAGATCAATGCAGCCTCTAACCTGGACTGTTTGCTGTGAGCTTTGATTTCCAACACACATCGACGGGCGCTTCGCGCTTAACCCTTTATAAAATGCTCACGATAATATTTCAGCTCATTTATGGAATCACGAGTATCATCCAGCGCCAGATGGCTGGAGTCCTTTTTAAAGCCTTTGGCGACATCGGGCGCCCAACGCATGGCCAGTTCTTTGAGGGTGCTGACGTCGAGGTTGCGGTACATAAAGAAGTCTTCCAGTTCGGGCATGCAACGTGCGAGAAAACGGCGATCCTGACAGATGCTGTTACCGCACATGGGTGATTTACCCTTGGGTACGTATTGTTGTAAAAAGGCGAGGGTCTGTTGCTCGGCCTCGGCCTCGGTGATGGTGCTCTCTTTCACCCGTTTGGTGAGGCCGGAACCACCGTGTTGTTTGGTGTTCCACTCGTCCATGCCCGACATGATGTCATCGCTTTGATGAATGGCCAGCATCGGCCCTTCGACGAGGATATTCAGCTCACTGTCGGTGATGATGGTGGCAATTTCTATAATGACGTCATTTTGGGTATCCAGACCGGTCATTTCCAGATCAATCCAGATCAGGTTTTTTTCATTGGGTTCCGGATTCGCGGACATAAAAATCTCTCACACAGGATTATTGGGGTACGCTACAAACAATACCTGCCGATACTAACAGAGCAGTCAATAAAATATACTGAGCGCCCGCGCCACGGCGCATACTTGTTGACGGGCCTTTTGTTAACCGGCCATGTCAACTAAACTCTGGAGACAGGCCGCACTGAGCAGTCGCTGAATGGAAACACTTTATGACGATTTTTGTGAAAAACATTTTTAAGACCACCATTTTTAAGACCACCATTGTTAAAAACTTGTTAATAGCTGCGGTTTTATTCATGACCGGCTTAACGACCCCCATATTGGCCGCCGACCGCGTCCCCGATGCTGAACAGGGCAAGGTGTTACACGAGAAGAATTGTATGGAATGCCACGACAATCGCCAGTACACGCGGCCCAATCGCATCATCCATACCTTTGAGGATCTGCATGCCCGGGTGGAGTTTTGCGACACTGCCTCAAATGCCGGCTTTTCCTTTAATGACATTGATGACGTGGTGGAATACCTCAACGTCAATTTTTATAAATTTATAAAGTAAATCTAAACGAAATTTTCTAAAGGCAATACGCATGTCAAAGCTCACCGAAAAATCCTGCAAACCCTGCGAAGGTGGGGTCAAGCCCCTCAGTGCCGATGAGGCACAATCGATGTTGGCGCAACTGAACGGCTGGGAGCTCAACGCCGACAGCAAGCTTATCCATCAAACGTTTCGCTTCAAAAATTATTACCAAACCATGGCCTTTGTGAATGCCGTGGCCTGGATCGCGCATCAGGATGACCACCATCCCGACATGGAAGTGAGTTATAACCGCTGTCTGATTAACTTCAGCACTCACGCCATCGGCGGGCTTTCGGAAAATGATTTCATTTGTGCCGCCAAGATTGATGCCCTGTTGAAATCCGATGCCTAAAATGGCATCACGCGTTTCTCATCCCTTTCGCAACATCCTCTTCACCACACTTCTCCTCACCAAGCAGGCATTATGAATCCGTATTTTCCGACTTGCCGTTATTTTTTCGGCACCCGTATTTTCCGCATCACTGATTTTCACTTCAAGCGTCCGTCCCAAAGCCACCATGGCAAAACGTAAGCTGACTCGCCAACAGGCGTGGCGTGCAGAAAAGATCCAGGCCGAACGCCTGGCGCGCGCTCAAAGGAAAGTTGCTGTGGTCGAGTCCGCACTCGAAGGCAGTGAACTCGGCCCCGAGCGGGCGGGCCGTGTCATCACTCGCTACGGGGCGCAGGTTGAACTCGAAGATGCACAACACCGCCGCTATCGCTGCCTGATGCGCCGCAACCTTCCCGCCCTGGTCTGTGGTGACCGGGTAGTGTGGCAGGCCGGACCGGACAATACCGGCGTGGTGGTGGCCATGGAGCCTCGCGACAGCCTGCTGGAACGTCCTGATGCCGACAATCAGCTGAAACCGGTGGCCGCCAATATCAATCAGATTCTGGTGGTCGCCGCGCCAGAACCCGTGCTGGATATCGATCTCATCAACCGCTATTTTGTCGCGGCAGAAATGACCGAGATCCAGCCGGTGCTGATCATCAACAAAATCGACCTGCTCAGCGAAAAGGCTTTTGCCAAACTTCAACGTCGTTTTCAGGCGTATCGAGATATCGGCTACCCCGTCATCTACGCCACCACCAAACACAGCGGCGGATTGGACGACTTATTGGAACACCTGGTCGATAAAACCAGCATCTTCGTCGGCCAATCCGGGGTGGGAAAATCCTCGTTGATTCAGGTCTTGTTGCCCGATCTCGAATTACGCGTCAACACGCTCTCAGAAAGAAGCAAAGAAGGGCGACACACCACCACCACCACCCAGCTTTATCATTTCCCTGCCGGGGGCGAACTGGTCGATTCACCCGGCATTCGCGCCTTCCGTCTGGGACATGCCAGCATCCGGCAAATCACTGAAGGCTTTCGAGAATTTCACCCCTATATTGGGCAATGTCGCTTCAGTAATTGCCGGCACACCGTAGAACCCGACTGTGCATTGTTGGCCGCCGTGGCCGATGGAGAAATATCCACCGACCGCTTTGAGAGCTACCAACGCATCATTACCACCACCGAAGATTTAGTGGATACACGCAACAAACAAAAGAAATAGCGCGTATCCTGTACCCAAGCGGCATTGAGACACCACGATACTTGTGATGTGCATCACGCGGCACTGAAATGGATTTTAGTAAAATGATCAGTGCTGCCCCGTTAACTCTTTGTTCGTCATGCTGGCGAAGGCCGGCATCCAGAAAGTCGTTGCACCACCAAAAGTAGGCGCTCTTAGGCGAAAGTAAGCGCTCTTAGGCGACCACTGAATTCCGACCTACGCCGGAATGACGGGAAGGGGTTGTCTAGGTTCATGTCTCCAATACTACTGAATGCGCTATACACCAAGTGTGCTGCCAGTTGCAGCAGAACAAGATCCAAGTTAACGGGACAGCACTGTAAAATGGGATATACACACGAAAATAGCCACTGGGAAACTGTGAAGATGCCGATGATCAAACATCAGGGAAAAAACATTATTGTCGCATTGGCCGTCAGCTTCACGCTGCTGCCTTGTGCCTTCGCGGCCAACATCGACAACGTCGGCAGCCTGTTACAGCCTGAATTTAAAGACCTCACCGCCGATCTGGGCGCAGCACTCAGCTACAAGGCGATTCGCCCTGCCGAACCCATGGGCAGCTTGGGCTTCGACATCGGCTTCGAAATCACCAGCACCAAAATGGAAAGCAACGCGCTGGAACTGGCCACCTCGGGCAATGCCCCCAGCCAGCTGCTGGTTCCCAAGTTGCACATCAGCAAAGGCCTGCCGTTTGGTTTCGATATCGGTGCGTTTTACACTTCCGTGCCTTCCAGCAACATTGGCCTGATCGGCGGTGAACTCAGTTATGCCCTCTACGAGGGCGGCACCTTCAGCCCCGCCGTGTCCATTCGCGGCACCTTTTCGCGGCTCACTGGCGTGGATCAGCTGAACTTGACCACCAAGGGACTGGAACTCTCTATTTCCAAAGGTTTTGCCTTTTTCACACCCTACGCCGGCATCGGCCAAGTGTGGATCGACAGTGACACCAATACCGGGCTGGAAGACGAGAGCCTCACCAAAAGCAAATATTTTCTCGGGATTAACTTCAATCTAGGTTTGATTAATTTTGCCGCAGAAACGGAACAGACCGGCGATAACACCTCGACCAGCGCCAAAATCGGCGTCCGCTTTTAATCGCTATCGTTAAAAACTGTTGTTAATCGCTAACAAACAACCCCAAGCGAAAGAAACTACGCAAACTCATCAAGCCCGAATACTGCAACCAACTCCTCGCGGTGTTGCTGTGTCGCCACGCTGGTGTATTCTGCCACCGCCCGCTGCGCCGGAGTCAATACCGTATTCAATGCCGAACGCTGACTGTCCCGCCCCACAAGCCCCTCAGCCGCCAAACTAGCGCGCACGACATCTGTTGCAGACCTTCCCGCAAAGGTGACTTCACCCGCGCCTCGACGCGCCAACAACAAAGTACGTGACGTGTCATTGCTTGATCTGTCGCTTAGATTGGGAATAGCGTTTGGAGCTTGCGGCTGGGCATTCTGCCCCGCGACCACATCTGCCGCCGCGCCTGAAGAAATCAGCGGTGCCTGGGTCACGGGAACCGTTACGGGATAGGGCCGCACAGTGGAAGAAGCAATATACATGTAACTGATTTCGTCCTCTGATAATCAGAAATGGAGACTGCAACACATCATTTCAGGCTCGCCAAATCCTGACAGGGCTTTACATTGAGCCGCTATGCACACATCAATTTATGCTGACTCTATTCGACATACATCTTGCGACAATTAAGCATCTTGCCGAGACAACGGCGATAAATATAGTATTGCGACACAAATATCATTTTCTATAGGGCACCTCTAATAATTCTGGATGTGTCAGCTTGGGATTCAAAATTCGTCGATTCAAGGCGTGAAACGCAGGCAATAGCGAGCTATTGGCAAGTTTCACAACGCAGAAGCGGCGGATTTTTGGCTCAAGATGCGCATTCACGAATTATTAGAGGTGCCCTATTAGTCTTTCCACCCATTATCAACATAAAACAGATCGCCGACTTAAAGAAACAATGATTCACCACTGGCAAGACGTTGGGACACGACGTACTGAAACTCTTTGGGCCCAAAAGCAAACCACTGTTGCTGACGCTCATAGATAAATGGACGCATGTTTTTAGTGGAATATTCATGATACCAGTCCAGCAACTTTTTGCTCGGGTCCTTACCCGCAGACACCAGCACATCCACCGGGCGGCCTGCCCAACTGACACGCCCCGATAAAACAATAATGCCGCTCTGACTCGGCTTCATCCAGTCAGGCAAATCACTTTCGGGTTCTGCCCAGCCACAAAAGAATATCCGGCAAGGATCCTCCGGACGAGTCTCGTGAATGGTGCAATTCTGCCCGGAACTAAAGGGACAGGGCTTATTCAGGTCGATGTCATGATCCAGAACGCGTGTCTTGACCCAACCGTCGCAACAGAGTGAGCAGTCGCCACAGGGGCGAGCCGGCTGAGTCGATGAAGGCTTGGGCTGGCGCGCGGGCCGGAGAGAATAACTGGCCTGCTGTGAGGCAGTGGCCGTGGCATTATTTTCCACGGCACTATTTGTCACAGCACCATGGCATTTTTTAAATTTTCTACCACTGCCACAAGGACAGGGGTCATTTCGACCAGGCTTCGTCATAAGTTAAATACCGTCAAAAAAATCACCTCAGTAACACCCGATTAACCACAACCAACATCGTCAGTTTTTTAAAAATCCAGTATTCAGAGTTTTATCCGTGCAGTGCAGTGCTGTCCCGTTAACTCTTTGTTCGTCATGCTGGCGAAGGCCGGCATCCAGAAAGTCGTCGCACCACCAAAAGTAGGCGCTCTTAGGCGAAAGTAGGCACTCCCAGGCGACCACTGGATTCCGGCCTACGCCGGAATGACAGGAGGGGGTTGTCTAGGTTCATGTCTCCAATACTACTGAATGCGCTATACACCAAGTGTGCTGCCAGTCGCAGCAGAGCAAGATTCAAGTTAACGGGACAGCACTGTTATCCGTGTTAAAAAAATAAACTCCAGATTCCAGTTGGCCTCTGAAGCGTTATCCGCAGCCCTTGATCACGTTATGACACGGCCACGTATTCTATGGGCTATTTCCCCAAAGTTCCTGCAGCTGACTCCCCAACAGTTCAAATTCATACGTACGTGGCGAGGTTTTACGCCAGAGCAGACCGATTGAACGCCACACCTTTTTTTCAAGAAAGGGTCTGACTGTGACCGATACATTAACCAGGATATGACTATCAATGGCCATTTTGGGTAACAATGTGATTCCCATGCCGTTAGCGACCATCTGCACCAAGGTGTTTAAACTGGTCGCCTGATAAGAAACGGACAGTTCGTTGACATCGAGTTTGCAAGCCTCCAAAGCGTGATCACGCAGGCAATGATCATCTTTCAGCAACAATAAATCCTGGTTATTCAAATCGTCAAGCCGAAGAGGATGCGTTTCAGTCAGCGGATGATTATTAGGGCACACCAGCAAAAAATCATCATAAAACAAATGGAGAGTGTCTGCACCTTGAGACGGATACGGCAACGCCAACAACAATACATCCAGCTCACCATTATTGAGACATTCAATCAGTACCCTGCTAAGGTCCTCCCGGAGGGACAACTTGAAACCCGGATATGCATTACGCATTTTGCCCATCAGACTGGGCAGCAAATAAGGAGCAATGGTTGGGATGACGCCGAGGCGCAATTCATGACTGAAGGGCTCTTCAGAGACCTTGCACAATGAAACCAGGTCAGCGACCTGGGTCAGGATATCCTGGCTACAGCTAACAACTTCTTTGCCAAGACGTGTCAGATACACGCGTTTATTCGTGCGTTCCAGCAGTGAAACACCGAGATGTTCTTCCAGCTCATGCATCCCGGCACTCAACGCCGATTGTGAGATATAACAATCTCTGGCCGCTTGGCCGAAATGCTGCGTTTTCGCGATAGCGCAAAGATACTTGAGTTGTTTGAGTGTTGGCTGTGCGATCATCTTGAGTGTTAGCTGCGCGATCATCGTAAAAATCGATCAACGCTTTCTAAAAAATCCATTATACAGTTTGTGACGATGTTGATAGTTTCATCCTGTTCGAAAATAGGACAGGATGCAATGTGAGGATTTATACCCCTTATAATCAATCAATTGCACGTACTTTTTAAAAAGTTTAATCGAATATTAATTTTTAGCTAAAATGTTATTTAAAATAAGAACCACCCACTCCAGGAGAGAAAATTTATGAACAAAAAGCTTCTTGTGATTGCCATAGCTTCTGCTATCGCAGCACCACTAACCGCCCATGCCGCGACCGATCTGAAAATTTACGGAAGCGTCGGTGTTGCCGTCGAGTCTATTGATGTCGACACCGGAGGTGATGCCCTTGCGGTTAACAACAACCACTCAGCCCTCGGTTTTGAAGGTAGTACCGATATCAACTCTGATCTTGCCGCAGTATTTCATTGGGATGTCTTTGTAGATATTGATGCCGGCGGTGGTAACGCCGGAGGCAATTTAATCAATGGCGGTCGTGATGGCTGGGCTGGCCTACGCGGCGAGTTTGGTACCGTGGCACTGGGCTTTCAGGGACGTCCCTGGAAAACATTGTCTCATGGACTGGATCCTTTTCAAGGCACCATCGCAGATTATAGCTCGGTATTAGGTACCACCGGTGGTGCTTCCTACTTTGATGGTGGCATTGGTAATGCCATTATCTGGTTTGGCCCGAACATCAATGGTCTGAGCTGGCATCTCCAGTACGGAGCAGAAGATGTTGCCAATGGCGCTAGCAATACTGGTGCACAAGTTAATTACAGTGCTGGCCCGCTGTTTGTCGGTGCCTCTTACGATGTCAATGAAGATACCGCCAATTTGGCCACGACCGATGACGAAACCGCCATCAAGATTGTCGGCAGTTACAGTATGGACACGATCACCCTTACCGCTGCTTTTGAAACAATTAACAGCTCTGGTTTTGCCGACGGTGCTGACCGCGATGCCTACTGGCTGGCGGCAACCGTTGATTTGGGCGATGGCAGCATTCGGGCAGCCTATACCAGTGCCGACGACCTGAAAGGCACATCCAATACCGGTGCCAGCCAGGTATCCCTCGGTTACTTTGCCGATCTGTCAAAGAACGCCATGTGGTATGCGATCTATACATCCATCAGCAATGATGCCATGGGTAATTACGGCTTTGTTTCTGCACCACACACCTCCAGCCACGGCTTGGTTGCCAACACAGGTGACGACAGCAATGCGATTGCCGTGGGCTTCAAGTACAACTTTTCTTCAGATCTGATCTAAAGAGAAACTGTCACCACCGTTGAGGGCCTTTGATTAAGTCTGAGCGAAAAGAGTGAGTTTCAAGATAGTCAAACTCAGGATTTTCGCCCATGACTTAATCGGAGGCTTCTTAACATAAAGCTTCAACCCATCTAATCACTCACCTTGTAACGGGTATGCGATTAAAAAACGCCTGTACTCAATGTCAGCAGTCAACGTCAGCAGTCAAAAACAATCCATCACAACCCTTTCAACAACTTCAAACAAAGATGTCTTTTGATGTCATGTCTATAATGGAAAATGGGTAGCCAACAAACGGTAACAGCTGTTTCAAAAGACATCGAGAAACGAAACTTATTCTCAGCGGGGTATCGTTACCCAGCGCACAACTCAAATAACACACATTGAATTCGGGGACGACAGATTAGCCATTGTTTTTTTGTCACCGAGGCCATTCACATTCGTAACAATTCGCATTCGTAACAAAGAATATTCAGAAAATGGCATCCTCAAGATGCCGTGCCTGTTTTAATCCCCTAACGCTCGACAAATTTTCCGCGCCTCGCAGATCAGCATCCCGGAAATTGGCTCCGCGAATGTCCGAACCCATAAAATCAACGCCCTTGAGGTTTGCCGCTTTGAGGTTTGCCGCCACCAGACGGGTTCTGACCATGATACTGTTCAACAGGTTCGCGCCATCCAGTTTGGCATCGCTGAAATTCGTACCCGTGAAATCACCCCGGGCAAGCACAGCATCACGCAGATCTGCCCAAATAAAAGAAGCATTCACCGCGGTCACTTGAAACAAATTGGCAGCGCGCAAATTGGCTCCAGTCAGATTCACTTCACTCATATTGGCACCCTGCAACAAGGCCCTTTTCAGATTCGCACCTTGCAGACGGGCATGAAACAGATTCGCGCCACGCAAATCGCATTCCACCAGACTGGCCTCATTCAACTGCACACTGTGCAACAAGGCCTCACTGAGAATCGCCCCATCCAGGTTTGCCCGCATCAAATTGGCCTTGGCCAGATCCGCCGAACGAAAATTGACCCCGCTCAAATCTGTCCCTTCCAGATTGGCGCCCCGCAAAATCCCGTTGCTCAAATCAGCACCCTGAAAGTTCACTTCGCGCAGGTCCAGCCCACTAAGATCAGTGGCCCCCAGATACACATTCACAAACTGCGCATCGTACAGAATGGCGCCCGTCAGTTTAATTCTCTGCACCCGTGAACGATTGAAAATCGCCCCCTGTAAATTGGCCCCGGACAAATCTGCACCATTGAGGTTGGCCCCGGTAAAATCCACACCGGTCAGATTGGCACCGATAAAATTCACCTCGCGTAAATCCGTGTCCATCATCAGAGCACCGGCCAGATTGGCATAATCGAAACGCGCCAGGCGCAGATTGGCCTGTTGAAAATCCACATTGACAAGATAAGCGCGGGTGAAGATGCTGCGCTGGAAATTGAACTTGCGTAATTCGAGGTCCGACAAGTTCTTTTTAGCAAAACTGACAACATTGCTTTTGCCCCGGCCCGCAAGTATCCGCACCAACTCCAGGCGCGACATGGGCTTTTCAAACTGGGCGGTATTTTGCGATTTGGGGTTACTGCTGCAACTCGACATCACCATCGCCACCCACATTGCCAAGGACAAGATGACAAGGGTTCGTATGTTTCGAGACTTCAGTATACCCATTAAACACCCTATTAAACGACCCGTTAAACGATCTATTGCATGGCTATGAACAACCTGTATTGAACCCCCCTGGTTTATTCATTACCTGTGCTCTAACAATTATTTACCACTGCTTTTGCCGCAAACCACCGTCAACGGCAAACACTGCCCAGGCAGTGTCATCATCCCAGTCGGCATCCCCGGCTGGCGCTAGCGGATCTTCTTCCAGGTCACTTTATCCCGCAAGTACACCGGCAAGGCCTGTTCCGCACTCACTGCCTGTCCACCCTCAAACCCCGCCACACCGAGCTGCGCGACATCACGGGCACGGGGGAAACGCGTGCCATCCCATGTTGCAAGCAAACCGCCGCAGCGCTCCGTTAAAACAGCTTCGTAAGCCGCCCAGCCTGCGCCCACGCCCTGCCAGCTATTTTCTCGTGGCGAGTCTTGTGGCGGAAAGCCCGACGGCAACGGCACCTCGGCGGGGGCCGAAACACATTCCTCGCCAAGCAACTCCATTAACCCGGCGGCATTACGCTGATAAGCGCCCCAGTAAACCTCGTCCATGCGCGCATCCAGTGCGGTCAACACTCGATCCCCATCAGCACCCTGCGCCAGGGCCGCCAGCGTCGATACCGGCAGCACCGGCAAATCTGCCGCAAAGGCGATGCCCTGAGTCACACCCACCGCGATACGCACTCCGGTGAAGGCGCCGGGGCCGCGACCAAAGGCCATGGCGTCCAACTGCGAAACAACAATACCCGCCTCCACCATGAGTTCGTCAACCATCGGCAGAATAAGTTCCGTATGGGCACGGGGTGCCAGCGCGTAACGCTCCCGTATTTCGCCGTCGATAGACAGCGCGGCCGAACAGGCATCCGTGGCGGTTTCAATAGCCAGCAGTTTCATGTGGTTTTCACCTCAGTTGTTTGCCCATTCGTCTGTTGTGCCGCATTTTTATTAAAAAAAGCCTGTACATCGGCGACCTCCCGACTCACCGGCATCGGCGGCAGACTGTTGCGAAAGATGCGCCCGTAGCCCTTGCCGAACAACCGAGGATCGCAAATCATCAGCACCCCACGGTCGCTGACATCACGGATCAAGCGCCCCACGCCTTGCTTGAGGGTGATGGCCGCCTGCGGCACCTGATAATCAAAAAACGGATTCAGGCCGCGCTCACGCATGGCTTCGAGCCGCGCCTGCATCACCGGATCACCCGGCGAACTGAACGGCAGCTTGTCGATGATCACGCAAGACAGCGCCTCGCCGCGCACATCCACGCCCTCCCAAAAACTGCTGGTGCCCACCAGTACCGCGTTGCCCAGCGCGCGGAACCGCTCCAGCAGTTCGCCGCGCGGCAGGCTGCCCTGCACCAGCAGCGGGTAGTCGATAGTGCCCTCTAGCGCACGGGCGACGATATTCAGCGCCCGGTAGCTGGTGAGCAGAAAAAAGGTGCGGCCACCGCTGGCCTCGATCACCGGCCGCGCCGCCTCCACCACCAACGCCGTGTAATCCGGGCTGTTGGGCGCGGGCAACGCCGTGGGCACGTACAACAGCGCCTGTTTGGCAAAATCAAAGGGACTGTCCCAGCGTCGGGCGTGAACATCTTCGATGCCCAGTTGACGGGAAAAATGGGTGAAATCCTCGCCCACCGCCAGAGTCGCCGAGGTGAAAATCCAGGCACTTTTATGTTTATCGACATAACTGCGGAAGGTCTCGCTGACCTCCAGCGGCGTCATGTGCAGCACAAAACCGCGCGCGTGGGTCTCGAACCACTGGATCACTCCCTGCTCCTCACTGCCGCCATCGACAAACTGATCCAGCCGGTTTTTCAATTCCAGGCAGCGACGCCAGTTGCGTTCCAGGCCTTTACCACGCGTGGCCAAAGGCTCCAGATCCGACTCCAGCCGCGCCAGTGATTCGGCCAGATCCTCGGTGGCCGCGCGCAAGGCCATGTTCTCGTCTTGTGAGGCCCAGGGCGCACGACGCACGTCGTTGCCCAGTGCCAGCCGGAAGTCGCGCCCCGCCTTGTCCAGCTTGGTGATGCTGGCCTCCACCGTGTCCACGTCCGGCGCCTCGGCATGCACCTCGATCAGCACGTCGCGGCCCAGCTCCGTCAACTGGCGAGCACTGAAGCTGATGCCAAAAAAGCGGCTGGCGATATCCGGCAACTGGTGAGCCTCATCGAAAATAAAGGCATCGACGCCCGGCAGCACCTCGCCGAAACCCTCATCACGCAAAGCCAGATCGGCAAAAAACAGGTGATGATTCACCACCAGCACATCGGCGGCCTGGGCATCTTTGCGCGCCTTCACCACGAAACATTCGCTGTACGCCGGGCAGTCACCGCCCAGGCAGTTATCGGGAGTGGAAGTGACCTGCGGCCAGATCGCTGCGTCTTCCGGCACCTCGCTCAGCTCGGCAATATCGCCACGCTCAGTGCGTCCCAGCCAGGTACGGATACGCGCCATTTGATCTTGCTGCTCGGGACGCAGACGCCGACCCTCCGACATTTCCAGCCGGTGATAGCACAGGTAATTGGCTCGCCCTTTGAGCAACGCCACCGAGGTGGACACTCCCAGTGCCTTGCGCACTGTGGGCAAATCACGATGAAACAGTTGATCCTGCAGATTTTTGGTGCCGGTGGAGATCATCACCTTCTTGCCGTGTTTCTGGCTGTACAACAGTGCAGGCGCCAGATAAGCGTAGGTTTTGCCAGTGCCGGTGCCCGCCTCGGCGATCAGCATCTCATTATTTTCCAAGGCACGGATCACCGCCTCAGCCATGTCTTGCTGCTGACTGCGCGCCGCAAAACCAGGCACGTGCCTGGCGAGAGGCCCACTGGGACCCAGAATATCGGTGATGGTTTGCATGAGGGTTGTATTGCCGTCGTTTTTACTCCCTCTCCCTTTGGGAGAGGGCTGGGGTGAGGGGGTCGTTTACGAGGCCTGCTCGTCGAGCGCATCTTCTTTGCTGACATCATCCACCGACCACACCCGGATGCTGATGGCCTTGAATTTCGCCACCGACATGGCGCCACGTTTGGCGCGTTTTTCCGAACCTTCCGTGCTGGCGGCAACGATAGCCTCACGATCCGCCTCAAAAATGGCCTGCGCCTCGTAATCTTCATTCATGAGGATCAGCATCACGCTGTCCCAGTCCTGCTCCAGTTTAATCTGGCCGACACGTTGGCCGCTCTTCTTTTCGTTGAAGATGGTGCGACCCTTGATCTGAATGTACTTGCCTTCGCGAGCACCAGTGCCGATGGCATCGTAACCGCCCGCGCCCGGTTCTGCTGGCACCAGTTTCATCAGACGAATCACGTCATGAGTGGCGATTTCATTACTAATACCCAGCGTCTGGCCCGTGGCCCGACGATAGGTCGCCGCTAACTTGCGAGCCTCGTGCATCAGTTTGTCTACATCGTATACGGCCATGATTTTCTGAATTACGAAGCGATATCCACCAAGAAAAAAGATTGTGCATATCTAACCCTATTTGTCGCCATTTTGGAAGCCGCAGCGCAACCGGCCGCCAAACTAAACACCTGAAAAATCACTCGAATTAGCCTGCCGCCGCCTCGCTTGCCGCCAAACCCCGCGCAGCCTCGATGAGTTCGGCATTACTCCGCCTAAGCACTTCATCGTGCTTCGCCAGGGCATTGGATTTTTGCGCCAGACTCTCCGCCATGCCGTACTGCCCCTGCTGCAAACGAATCTTCGCCAGCCGATGCCAGAGCCGTGCATTACGGGGCTCGATGCGCAGCGCCCGTTCCAGCAGAGCCGCGGCCCGCTCCCAGTGGGCCTGATATTCCTGCTGCTCGGCCTTGGCTAACAAGGTGGCCACAGCACGACCGACATCGGGCGTGACACCCATCGCCGAAGGTGGATCCGTAACGGCTGAATCGGTGGCACAGCCAATCATCGAAAGACTGGCGATGAGTATCATCAGCGCACCGACTAATTCACCGATTCGTTGGTATCGCATTATTTTCATATTCTGCATTTCACTGCTGTTCTGTTAACCAATACATGTCATGTTGTAATAAATTGTTTTGCGTGACCTGTCGTGTGATTTGAAAAATTGAGGGACGCATTCTCAGCAACCTATCCCGTCAGAGCCTACCCCGCGTAGCGTTTTGGGTATTCCGACGAAGACCGGAATCCAGTGATTTCAACGACGTTCTGGATACCGGCCTGCGCCGGTATGACGAATAAAAAGTTAACGGGACAACAGTCTCTGCATTTATCATTTCTTACAACTCAAAAACTTTTTACTGGGAGAACGGGTACTCAAAAAAATAGCCCTCAAAAAAAGTGTCACTCATCCAGCCCCTCCCAATCACAGAGACTTTGGCCCTCAGGCTGGGTGCCAACCACAAAAGGCAACGAGACCGCATGCGGGCAATCGGCATCAATCAACAGGCCGCTGCGCCGGTCGATGCCCGTGAATTCGATCCCGGCGGGGGGCTCGACGAAAACGTTCTGCACCTCAGATCGAGCGTTCAATCGGGACAGGATATCACCCCACACCCGCAAAGCCCCACTGGCACCGGTGAACCCGGCGGGCCGATTATCATCCAGCCCCAGCCACACGGTGACGACGTGGTTGTCACTGAAACCGGCAAACCAGCTGTCACGCAGTTCGTCACTGGTGCCGGTTTTGCCCGCCACAACCAGCCCCTCCGGCAATCGACCTTGCAGGCCACGCCCGGTGCCTTCGCGGGTCACCGCTCGCAAGGCGCTGTTGATCAGAAATATTGACTGGCTGTCAAAAGCGCGCGTCACCGACAAGGGATAGCGTTGCAAAGGACGACCGTCCGCCGTCAACACCGCCCGAATCGCGCGTAACGGGGTACGAAACCCTCCGGCCGCCAGGGTGTGATACATCTGCGTCACCTCCAACGGGGAAAAATTGGCCGCCCCCAGCAACAGCGCCGGGTATTCGGTGAGCGGACGCTCCGCCCCCAAATCGCGCAAGGTGTCGATCACCGCTGGCACCCCCAACTCCATGCCCAAACGTGCGGTAGAAATATTATAGGAATGAATCAGGGCATCGTGCAGCAAAACCTGATAATTCTTGCCCTTGCCTTCCTCGTCATCACTTTCAGGCCCAACGCGGAAACCGTGATTTTGGTGATCAAAGTTTTGCGGCCGCCAATGCTCGCCGCCACCCATGTCCACATCCAATGGACTGTCATCCAGCAGGCTGGCGAGGCTGTATTTTTCGGGCCGCAACAAGGCAGTGAGATACACCGCGGGTTTAATCAGCGAGCCGATGGGGCGCAGCGCATCCAGGGCGCGATTAAACCCGGCAAAACGTGGATCACGCCCGCCCACCAGCGCCTGCACTTCGCCGTCGTTGACATTCACCACCACCGCCGCGCCTTGTAATTCACTATCCGCACCCCGGCGTTGCAATCGCTCTAACTGTAAACTGACGGCCTGTTCCGCAGCACGCTGCACCTCGGGATCGAGGGTGGTAAAAATCCGCAGACCTTCGGAATTGAGATCGGATTCGCTGTAATCGCGCCGCAACTGACGACGCACCAAATCCGTAAACGCCGGCACCCGAGACACGCGCGTGGAGTTTTGCGGCAACACTCGGGGCGCTTCAGCACTGGCCCGCTGCCCGGCAGCCGGGGACAGTTTCCCCTGTTCCACCAATAATCTTAAAACCAGATTGCGCCGTTCAGCGGCACGCAAACGGTGACGCCGGGGATCGTAATACGACGGCCCCTTCACCAACGCCACCAACAAGGCCACTTGCGGCAGCGACAGCTTTTTCAGCGGCTGAGCAAAATAAAATTGGCTGGCGAGACCGAAGCCGTGAATCGCGCGACGACCATCCTGACCCAAATAAATTTCATTCACGTAGGCTTCGAGAATGTCGTTTTTGTCAAAATGAAATTCCAGCAACAGGGCCATAATGGCCTCGTTGAATTTTCGCCACAGGGTGCGTTCATTGCTGAGGAAAAAATTCTTCACCAGTTGCTGGGTAAGCGTACTCCCACCCTGCACCGTCTTGCCCGCCCGCAGGTTGACCCACAAGGCACGCAGAATAGATGATGGCGAAACACCGTAATGCGAAAAGAACTCACGGTCTTCCACCGCCAACAAGGCGTCGATCAATAACGGCGGCACTTCATCCAGCTGCACTAGAATGCGGTCTTCCCGATGGGAGGGATAAATGTTGCCGATTAACGGTGGATCCAATCGCAACAGATCAACGGTATCACCGGTACTGGCCTGCCAAATACCCAGCAAACGCCCAGCCGAAAACTCCAACCGCAACGACTGACTCTTTTCATCGCCATCCCAAAAATGAAACGACCGTGTGGTCACTAAAAACGCATTGCCGGTACGCACATAAGTGCCCGGTAATGTCGGATTAGATGTCAAGCGATAACCCAGGCGTTTTAATTCGGCGACAAACTGTTTGGCGCTCACCCCCTGGTCCGGGTACAGTTCCAGCGCGCGCGCGTACACATGCGCAGGCAAGGCCCAGCGCTTACCTTCGAACTGGGTTCTTACTTCGTTATCGAGATACAACACATAAGCCGAAAGAAGCAGCAAGACACCCAGAGAAGCCCAACTGAATAAACGCAAGCGCATCAACCACTTTTTTCTCTGCTGGGAAGCACGCCGACGGCTTTGTCGATACCCGCGCCGACCCGTGCGCCGCCTACGCTTGCCTCGGGGCTTAAGACGAAAAATAAATCTTTTCAGAAAATCAAACATGAGGACGCATTGTACCCCATGCCCCTGCCAACAAACTTCCCCGATGAAGGGTAACGCCGGTATTTTTGCTAAACTTGTCACAGCAAATGAACTTTTCGCGCTCGGAGATAAAAATATGTCCCGCAGCAATACCCACGTTCCTGTTAACAATAGCGAGGACGACAGCGTTAACGACGCCTTCGAAGAACAACAGCACACAATAATTCCTGCCCTCTCCCGCGCCGAGGCCTACCCGCACAGCGTTGAGAATATTCAATTGATCGAAACCCATATTTCGTGGGTTTTTCTGACCGGCCATTACGCCTACAAAATAAAGAAAAACGTCAACTTCGGTTTTCTGGATTTTTCCACCCTGGCGAGGCGCCGCAGATTTTGTGAAGAAGAACTTCGTCTGAACCGTCGCCTTGCGCCCGCACTCTATCTGGGTGTCGTTCCCATTTGCGGTTCATTCCAAAAGGCCACGATTAACGGCACAGGTGAGGTGATCGAGTACGCGGTAAAAATGCGCCAATTCGATACCCAAAACAGCTTTGATGCCTTGCTGGCAGAGAGCAAACTTACGCCATCGCACATCGATGAGAGCGCACAGGTGTTGGCGCGATTTCATTCAGGCATTGCCATTGCCGATAAAACATCCTCTTACGGTACAGCAGAGGCTATCCGACAACCGGCCATGGAAAATTTTGATCAATTGGCATTATCGACAAACACTATATTCACCGATAATGCCGCCCATCCTTCACAACAACAGTTACAACAACAGTCACAACAACAGTTACACCGATGGACTACGAATCAACACGCGAAATTAATCGGTATTTTTGAACAGCGAAAAAACGCCGGTTTTATTCGTGAATGTCACGGCGACCTGCATTTGCGCAACATCGTTATTTGGCAAGGCCGCGTCACGCCCTTCGACGGCATTGAATTCAGCGACAACCTGCGCTGGATTGATGTCATCAGCGAACTGGCTTTTTTGTTGATGGATCTGGATGACCACCAGCAAGCCGTTCTCGCCCGGCAATTACTCAACACCTATTTATCGTTAACCGGTGACTATGCAGGATTGCGGGTACTGCGTTATTACCAGGTTTATCGCGCCATGGTGCGTGCCAAGGTGGCGGGTTTGAGACTGGATCAGAATGAGAACAAAGCACCTCAATTATTACCGGAAATTAACAACTACCTTCAACTGGCGAAGCGTTACACTCAAACTCACGCCCCTCAACTCATCATCACCCACGGGCTGTCGGGGTCGGGTAAATCTTATCTTTCAAAACAACTCGTACTTGCCGCAGACATCATTCATTTACGCTCCGACGTGGAACGCAAGCGTTGTTTTGGTTTTGACGCACAGGCCAAAACCCATGCTGGCATTTATTCTCCCGAGGCCACAGAAAAAACCTACCAGCATCTTTTACAATTAACTCGAAATATTCTCGCCGCCGGCTTCACGGTATTAGTGGATGCCACTTTTTTACAGCGTCAATACCGGGACAGGTTTACATCATTGGCGGACGAACTACAGATTCCCTTCACCATCCTGCATTGCACAGCGAAGCCTGAAACGCTGCGACAACGGGTGCAACAACGTCTGACGCAAGCTAACGATGCATCGGAAGCCAACCCAGCGGTGCTGGAAAAACAGATGCAACACCACGAAATGTTGAACACCGATGAACAACGCTATACACACACGATTCAAACCGCCGCTGCAATTGATCTCAAAAAATTGCTCGCCACATTAAATTTCACCACCCAATAGCACCACCCAATAGCACCATCTAATATCACAAAGAATGTGTCACTGACCGCCCGTTATTTTAAAAATCTTTCCGCCCAAGTCCAGCAGATAAATTTCACCCGCCCGGTCTTCCGCAAACGAGGCAATATTGAGACCGCTCTCCATTAATAATTGGCGTTGATAGCGTCCATCGCGCGCGGCAAACAGGCCCCACATTTTTCCGCTGCAATAATCTGCAAAAAGATACACGCCCTGCAGGGCCGGAATCGCGGCACCTCGGTACACATAACCGCCCGTCACTGAGCAGCCTTCCGCGTGAGAATATTCCGCGACCGGCTCTATCAATCCCGATACACGACAGTCACCCGAATAACAATGCGCGCCTTCGCGCAGGCTCCATCCATAATTGCCGCCGGGTGTGACAATATTGATTTCTTCCCAGGTATTCTGGCCAACATCGGCTAACCACAATTCACCGGTGTTGCGATCAAAACTCCAACGCCAGGGATTACGCAGCCCATAGGCAAAAATTTCCGGTCGGCCACCGGCGTTGACAAAGGGATTGTCCGGCGGAATTTGGTAACCCATTTTCCCGTTGAAACCTAAGCCTTTAACATCGAAGTCACTCACATCCAGCCGTAACAGCGAACCCAATAAGGTCTGGGTATTTTGTCCGTTGCCCTTCGGGTCTCCCGCCGAGCCGCCATCCCCCAAACCAAAATAGAGATAACCGTCCGGCCCGAACTGCACATTGCCGCCGTTGTGATTGGTGAAGGGTTGCGACACCTCAAGCAAGATTTGCTCACTACTTTTATCCAGCGTCCGACCGCCATCACGACTCTGCCAGCGCGATAATACCGACGTCAGTGGTGAGCCGGATTTTTTACCTGATCGGGTATATGAAAGGTACACCCGGCCGTTTTGAGCAAATTGAGGGTCAAGCGCCATGCCCAGCAGTCCGGCCTCATTGGGCCCGGACTCGACAGCGCGCCGCAGGTCGATAAACACCGTGCGCTTCAGCGTCAAACCCAACTGCTGAATCCGCAGCACCCGTCCGGCCTGTTCCACCAGATACCAGCTGCGCGGTGTCGCATCAGCCATGAACGTTCGCGGCGCCTCAAGTAATGCCAGGGGCTTGTTCATGACAATCGTCTCGAACACCGGCTTCAGGACTAGCGTCGGCCCCGCATAAAGCAGCCCGCTACTGCACAGGCAAGCCAGCAACACCCCAGCATTTTTCATCCATCGTCCCGTATTCATGCGCATTTCATATCCCTCTGTGCCGAACACCCTGCCCACTCATTCCCGTTCGAAAATCAACGATAACCCCCGCTAAACATCCCATTCTAAACCCCAAAAAAAACAGGGTTGAAAAGTGCCGTTAGCGGGAGTTGCCAGGATCAAACAGGCCCATTACACTGACCGTCGAAATTTATCTGCTGTGACTGTACCGCTATATTTCTCATCATTTTTTACAGGTTTCCGGCGTCCCATATTTTCAATCATAAGCACTGAAATGAGCACCCTTTTAATGAGCACATCACTGAGCACCTCCAAGAACAAAACGATCGACTTCGAGCCGCTGCGCAACATGGAGTCCTTCACCAAGGACATGTTCAACCGGGTCATCGAGTTCCAGGAAAAAGAGCATCATGCCTGGAATGCCAATCTCTCTTTTGATGCGCGCATCAAGGGGCTGCCACTGCACAATCTCATTTTCAGCAACCCGGATCGTGACCCTGCAAAATATAGCACCACCGTTGCTCCCTATTACCCGTTGCGCGAAGAGATGCAGAAGATCGCATTTTACGTGCGCCAGCTGGGCGACAATCCCGTGGTCTGCGACATTTATCCCGGTAATGGATTCATCGGCAGCTTGTTGGGGCGCGCCATTGCCGCTGAAGCAGGCGCAGCAAACCCTTCTGATAAAACAGCCGTCATCGGCCTGCAAAACAATGTCGCGGATAACAAGCCTTATCAGATCGAATCGTTCATCGACCCCGAACATTTTGCCTATCGCAGTGAACCCTGCAACGAATTAGATTTCGATGCCGCGCTGATTTCCTGGCCACCCGCCAACAGTAACCCGAGCACCGAACGGGTGCTACGACAAACCAAACTGCTCATTTATATTTTCACCCAACATCTCGACGAGTCCACTCAGCAGCGACAAACCGGCAGCGAAGAAATGCTGACAACACTGGCGGAAAATTATCGCCTCATCGACAGCTGGGACGTGACCCGCCCCAAAGATATCCTGCACGATATCTGGCCTGACATGACACCTTCCATCGCCGAAACCCGCCACGTGCACATTTACGCACACCACTCGCTGAGCGAGCTGCAAACTGCCCAAAACCTGGAACCGGTTCAAGGTTATGACTGGGAAAAAGATCTGCAAATGGCCCTGCTCGCCCTGCAGGCAAAACAGGAAGTGCAAGGCCGGGGGTTTCCTACCTGAGCATCTCCAATACCCGCGTCAATACCAGCGCCAATGACATGCCCCTGGCCATCGCAATCGCGGGCCAGGAAAGTGCCGCGGAACTGACACAGTTGCACGCGCTCGTGCGGCAACTGAATCTGCCAATATGTGATTTGTCGGGGCTTGAATCCAAACCCCAGTCTAAATATAAAACCTGTCAGTCTTTTCGCTTTACCCTGTCATTTATTAGCGGTGAATCGCAGGCTGATCATTCTGACCGTCTGACAAACAACGCGACAAAAATGCTCGCGCTCTCCAGCATGCAGAATGAATTCAAGAGCAGCGTACACATCGACTTCCTGCACGGCAAACTCGCCCACCGACGCGAATTCGGCGGCGGACGCGGACAAGCCCTGGCCAAAGCCATCGGCCTGAAACACGGCGCCAACCCCAGCGTCATCGACGCCACCGCCGGGCTGGGCCGCGATGCCTTCGTGCTCGCCCACCTCGGCGCACACGTCACCATGATCGAACGCTCGCCCATATTGGCCGCCCTGCTCAATGACGGATTGCAGCGCCTGGCCATCAACACCGAACCACCGGGCAGCGACACGATTCAATTGCAACTGATCCAGGCCAACGCCATCGACTGGTTACCGCGACAGGCAAAGGACAACAACAGACCGGAAGTGGTGTACCTCGACCCCATGTACCCCCACCGCAGCAAAAGCGCCCTGGTCAAAAAAGAAATGCGAGCCCTGCGCGCCTTGGTGGGTGACGACGAGGATTCCGCCCTGCTATTGCAAGCGGCACGACACTGTGCCCTGAAACGGGTGGTGGTAAAACGGCCCAAAGGGGCACCATTGATTGATGACAGCAAGCCCAGCGGCAACGTGCAATCAAAGAATACGCGCTACGATATCTACCCGGTGTTTTAATAACGCACAACATCATTTGACGCATCGACAAGAGCAGCCATTGACCCGCCCCCGGACGTGAATAACGCACAAGCAGTGAACAACACCCTCGGTCAGAAGGCTGAATGGGTTATTGATCAACAAGACTCCTTGTTTATTACCGTCATTCTGCGCAGTACACCACTCCCCTGATTGCCCTGGAGTGATTCCCAAGTGCCCTTGAGTCATTTCTTAGTGCCCCGGAACGATTTCTTAGTGCCCTTAGGTCATTTCTTAGTCACCTTGAGCCATTTCTTAGTGCCCTTAGGTCATTTCTTAGTCACCTGGAACGATTTCTTAGTGTCCTTAGATCATTTTTTAGTGACCTGGAATGATTTCTTAGTGCCCTTAGGTCATTTTTTAGTGACCTGGAACAATTTCTTAATGCCCCTGGGTCATTTCCCAACCACACAGAACGATTTCCGAGTGCCCCTGAACCCTTTCCGAACCGCGTAGGATAGGCACGTTTTTCGTACCTACCCTAAAAAACCTCCCAAGCGAATGCATTCCTTCCTTCCCGGCAGATATTAATCGTTACATACTACCCAGTCGCCTGAAAAGGATACTGCTTCTTTTTAAAATCCCGGTATGACGGTGGATTTAAGTAACATGAGTAGTATTCATTATTAGTGACTTGTTAGTAAGTATTTGCACATAGCCCCCTCTCCCTTTGGGAGCACCCGAGGGCATAAACACCCAGAGGGCATAAAAGGGTTGGGGTGAGGGAATAAAACACATGTCAATATTTATGCAACAATTAATAGTTATGGATTGTCGCGTGTGTTTACCGGAAGATTCAACGGGACCGATAAGCGCCGATGAACATTCACGGTATTTCAGTGCAGGGTTCTACCCCACGTTGGGGTAATTCCACATTCAATATACGGCACCCACTGATATCCCGATTCAAAAAAACATCCCTACCTACGGGCCATCCGATTGAATGTAAATATTTTCACTGCCGTCCCATTAACAAATGCTTGCTATGTTGTAATTCGTTGTTTTGCGTGGCCTACAACGTGATTTGTGGAATTAAGACATGAATAACCAGCAACCTCTCCCATCACAGCCTGCCCTGCGTAGCGTTTTGGGTATTCCGGCGAAATGCCGGAATCCAGTGGTCGCCTCAGAGCGCCTACTTTCGCCTAAGAGCGCCTACTTTTGGTGGTGGTTCAACGACCTCCTGAATACCGGTCTGCGCCGGTATGACGGATATAAAGTTAACGGGACAGCAGTGGTTAAAAATAATAGAATCAGAAGTAACAAACCAAGGGCACTCGCAATGACCATTGATGACATCATTACCCAAATAAAAACTCAAGCTGGCAACGTCAACTTTCAGGACGTGATTGATTGCATTGATAAATATTTTGACTACACACCTGTTCATTTCACCAATGGCCAAGGACACGATGTCGTGATGAATCAAGCGGGTAGCAATGAAGGCTCATGCAAGATATTTTCTTTCGCAACACTGGAAGGTTTTAGTGAAGTAGAGACGCTCGCCTGCTTTGGCCAGTATTATCGGCAGGATGTGTTACTGCAGCCGACGGGCACCGACCACGCCAACATCCGCGCCTTCATGCGCCACGGTTGGTGCGGCATCCGCTTTGAACAATCGGCATTGCACAAGCGCTAGATATAAAACTCACCTAGCAGCGCAGTCAAAGTTATTCGTCACGCTCAACGTCTTCAATGAAAAACTGGTAATTATCGGGGCGAGCGTTGAGATCGGTGTAACCCAGATCATCTCGCTCAAGGCCATCAAAGGCACCCGTCCAATCCTCTGGGGGTGGAATCGTTTCCAGCCCCATCTGCGACCAGGCTTCAAATTCCACTTCATCCAGTTCGCCGTCAAAATATTGGATTTCGATAACACCGTCTTCTTCATCCAAGGCAATGACTTCAAACTTTGTTTGATCCGGACTTTGGTACCAATTCCCCACTGCCGGGCCGACTCCAATGGCCATACGCCCTCCTCCAGTTTCCTTTCCGTTTGCCCGAAAATTGGATGACGGCATCTCGGGTTCCCTACAAGATAGCAGCTAATTTGTATTTGTCTTGTGCGAAAACCCTTCAAAAAAACGAATACTACGCATTACTCAACGTGGCTTCTCGATCACCTTGTAAACAAGGCAATCGATTCAACGTGCGCAGTGTGCGGAAACATGTCCATCACTCCGGCACTTACCAGGGTGTAGCCGTGTTGATTAACCAACACCCCGGCATCGCGCGCCAAGGTGGCGGGATCGCAGGCAACATAAACGATGCGTTCTGGCAACGGTTGCGGGAGCCTTTCCATAATGCCCGGAGCACCACTGCGCGGCGGATCCAGCAACAGTTTGTTAAAACCTTCCCCGTACCAGGGCTCAGTAGCAAAATCAGCATTCAGGTCGGCAACATGAAACTCGACATTTCCAATCCCGTTGCGTTGCGCATTTTCGCGCGCCCTGTCCACTAGGCTGGCCTCACCTTCAACACCCACCACCTGTCCCGCCTTTCTCGCCATCGGTAGCGAAAAATTGCCCAGTCCACAGAATAAATCCAACACCCGGTCCTGCGGACCCAGCTCCAGCATCGCCACGGTGCGATCAATCATTTTGATATTCAGTTCAGCGTTGACCTGGGTAAAATCCGTGGGCTGAAATTGAATCTGCACATCGTAGGCGGGCAAGCGATAATTGAGCGAAAAATCATTGTCTGACTCGGGCCATAGGCGCCGAACTGTTTTCGGGCCCTTGGATTGCACGAAAATACCCAAACCGCTGTCTTCACCGTAGGCCCGCAGTTGCTGCTCGTCATCCTCGCTCAAGGGCTCCAAATGACGAAACACCAAGGCGCTGTGCTCATCCCCCACCGCAACCTCGATTTGCGGAATTTTATCGCGCACCGACAGGCCATTCACCAATTCACCAAATTCAGTTAAGCGGCTGCCAATGGCCTCATGCAACACATCACACTGTTTGGCATCGGTCAGAAAGGCGCTGTGTTTTTCCCGAAAGCCGACCCGCACCACTTCTTCGCGCCGCATGAACTTCACTCCCAAACGCGCCTTGCGGCGGTAACCCCAAGGCGCGGCGGTAAGCGCTGGCAGCACCTCATTGGGAGTGACCTTGCCCAGGTGTTTGAGATTTTCCAGCAGTCGATTCTGCTTGGCAGTAATCTGATCTTCGGGACTTAAATGTTGCAAGCTGCACCCCCCGCAAACACCAAAATGGGGGCAACGCGGTTCAAGGCGCTGCGGGGAGGCCGTCAGTATTTCGATGGCATCGCCCTCGTCAAACTTGCCGCGTTTCGAGGTGTAACGAAACATCACCTCCTCCCCCGGCAAGGCGCGCGAAATAAAGGTGACTTTGCCATCGATGTGACTGATACCGCGCCCATCGTGAGACAGGCTTTCGATACTGGCGCGAACGGGTTCAGTGGGGAGTTTTTTACGACGACGTCGGGACATGATTTTAGTTTCTACTGAAAGTAAAGTTGATAGGGCCTAGTGTGACGAAGTGTCATACCTAATGGTTTTAGGAAGCAGTATCGAGAGACGAATGACCAGGGCCTGGAAAAAGACAGATTGTTTTTTCCCAGCCACTCGATACTCGCCGCTCGATACTTTTACGTCGGAAAAACATCCGTCGATAAATAACGATCACCGCGATCACAAATAATCACCACGATCACGGCATCCTCGACCTGCTGGGATAACGCAAGCGCAGCTGCTACCGCACCGCCGGAGGAGATGCCAGCAAAGATGCCTTCCTGTGCGGCCAGCGCACGCGTGGTGTCTTCCGCAGCTTGCTGAGAGATATCGAGAATACGGTCAACTCGCGTCTCATCATAAATCGTCGGCAGGTACTCCTTGGGCCAACGGCGAATACCAGGAATCGATGCCCCTTCCGTGGGCTGCACACCGACAATTTCAATCTCCGGCTTCACTTCCTTAAAGTAACGCGAGCATCCCATAATGGTGCCCGTGGTGCCCATGGAACTCACAAAGTGGGTGATACGACCCTCGGTGTCACGCCAGATTTCCGGGGCCGTGCCTTCATAGTGTGACAGGGGGTTGTCCGGATTGGCGAACTGATCCAGCACTGTACCCTTGCCCTCAGCCTGCATTTGCAGCGCCAGATCACGCGCGCCCTCCATGCTTTGTTCTTTGGTGACCAACACGATCTCTGCGCCAAAGGCCTTCATCACCCCACGTCGCTCCACGCTCATGTGATCCGGCATAATCAACACCATGCGGTAACCCTTAATGGCCGCCGCCATGGCCAAGGCGATGCCGGTATTGCCACTGGTAGCCTCGATGAGAATGTCGCCGGGTGTAATCTCCCCCCGTGCCTCGGCACCCTGAATCATGCTCAACGCGGGCCGATCCTTCACCGAACCGGCAGGGTTATTACCCTCCAGTTTCACCATGATGATATTACGAGTGTCCCCCGGGAGGCGCTGCAAGCGCACCAAGGGCGTATTGCCAACGAAAGTCTCAATGGTGGGAAAGGTCATGGCTGACTACCAACAGAATAAAAGAGACGACTAATGTACCGATTTCACTTATTTTATCAAGAGGATTCGTGCTCATACGCAAAATCCTTAACGACTTAGGGGAAGAACCCGCTGGCTACGCCTGATACAATAAAATTCAGGTTGCAGGAGGGGCAACCCCATTTTGATACTCCCCCAGGCATGATGGATATAACGAGAGGGCAGTACATCGAGTGAAGCGTTACATGAAAATAATAAATCAGTCAGTCCAACAGCAAATCCTACTCGTATTCACCATTGCTATCGCAGCATTCTCACCCCTCTACGCGACGGAAGGTACAATGGAACCCATCAACGTTGCCGTCTTGTCGGAAGACGACTTTCTCGCCGACATCCCCGTGGTGCTCACTGCCACCCGCCTGGCCCAGCCCATCACCGAAGCACCTGCGGCGATTACCATTATCGACCGCGAGATGATTCGCGCCTCCGGCGCACGCGAAATTACCGACCTGTTCCGCATGGTACCCGGTTTCGTGGTGAGTCATGATAGTGGACACCAGCCCATTGTCTCCTACCACGGCCTCACCGATGAATACGCGGTGCGCATGCAGGTACTCATTGATGGACGCTCGGTTTACTCGCCGGTATTCGGCGGCGTGGACTGGGCCAATCTACCGCTGGCGATGGATGACATCAAACGCATTGAGATCATTCGTGGCCCCAATTCGGCAAGTTTTGGCAGCAACTCCTTCCTTAGCGTCATTAACATCATCACCCAACATGCCGCAGAAACCACCGGTACGTTTGTTCGCGGAACGCGCGGCAGCAATGGCGTCAAAGATGTGATTGTCCGCATTGGCGAAAGTACCGAGAATTTCGATTATCGCGTCACCGCCAGCATCGCCAACGACAATGGCTTTGAGGCGCGCGCAGACGACCGACGCATGAAGACCGTGCGCTTCCGCGGTGACTATCAAATCAATGCGGAAGATAACCTGATGTTTCAAACAGGCATCACCCGAGGCATCCGGGAGATCGACTCCAAGAGATTGCAGGCCGTGACAGACCGCAGGGTTAAACTCAATTTTGAACACCTTCGCTGGCAGCGGCAAATCAACAATAGCGAAGCCTTAAGCCTGCAATTCTTTCATACTCTGGAAAATAATGACCAAATCTTCGACGTCATTTTACCGTCAGGCGTACATATCGTCGTTGACTCCTCAACACAATCAGAGCGATTTGATTTCGAGTTACAACACACCAAACAGTTACAGGAAAATACACGCATGGTTTGGGGGTTGGGCCTACGTCAGGATTCCGCCAAGGGTCCACATATTTTCGGCACCGACCCTGCAACAGGGTACACCGGCAACAAAAAATATTTTTATAATCGAGTCGCACGGGTTTTCAGCAATATTGAATGGCGTATAAAAAATAATCTCACCCTTAACCTGGGTGCCATGTGGGAAAAATCCGACTTGGCCAAACAAGAATTTTCACCCCGTGCCGGCCTAAATTATTCCATCACTCCAGAACAATCCATTCGCATTATCGCCAGCCGCGCCACCCGTACTCCCAGCCTCAATGAGGCCCGATCCAATTTTCGTTTCCCGGTTGAGAATTACCCGCTCTCTCCCTTCAACTTCATTTCAACCATATGGGTGGGGAATAAAAACATTAAACCGGAAAAGATCAGCGCCTATGAAATAGCCTATCACGCCAATTTGATACACGAAAAACTATCCTTCGATCTGAAACTTTTCCGCGAAGATTTACACGGCCTCATCACTCTGGATGAAACCAGCATCCCCAACCCTGACGACCTACTATTGGGAGAATATGAAATCTACGAGAACGCCACTGATGCACACGTCAAGGGTGCCGAGGCCAACCTTGAATTCTTTCCGCTACGCGACACCCGCGTGGTTATCTCGCGTTCATACACCCGAATCAAAAGCCAGAATCCCAATGTCTCATCTAAAGACCTGGCGGAATCTGCACCCAAGCATATCACCTCCATCCTCGCCATTAACCGTTTCCCTGGCGGAGTCACAGGCAGCGCACTGTATTACCGCGTTAGCGATAGCAATGGTCTCGGCTCAGGAAAACCTATAGAAGGATACGCGCACGTCAATCTCCGCTTGGCATTCCCGTTCAAATGGCCAGGAATTCACGGTGAACTTGCTTTCGTTGTACAAAATGCAACAGGGAACTATGTCGACTGGCGGCGAGATAACATCGCAGAAACCCAAAAATATATTACGGTATCGGCACAATGGGATTAAACCATTTCAGGCATTTTCGACACACAATAATAAGGGAAAATTCTAGGTACACGTGATGCAAAAGGCCGCGCCACATATTCAAGGAACGAAGAAACAGACACCGAGATTTACGGGCGCCGTTACAATGCTATTCCTGCTATTCCTGCTAACGGCGAACCCTGTATGGGCGAAGACATATAACATTTTCATCGTAAGCAGCGATAACAGCCCGGTCTACACCCGAATTATAAACACCATTCAGACCACTGTTTCAACAAGCGAAAATACCACTGCAATATTTAGCATCCTATATTTAAAAAACACATCCACAACCGCACTGCTCCAAAATAGGGCCAGCGGCCAGGATTTAATATTAACTATCGGCCAGCGAGCCATGATAGCCGTCACCAAAATCAGCAACTCCCCCCCCATCATTGCCACGCTCATCCCCAAACAGTCTTACGATAAATATCGTTCGACCTTACGCAAAGCAAACAATAAAACCACCGCAACGTTTATCGACAACCCACCCGAGCGACAAATCTTACTGGCAAAACTGATATTGGGTGATGTGCAGAGACTGGGAGTCCTGGTTGGTGAAAATCCACCCTATGGCAAAATCAGAGACACTATCCAGTCATTAGGTATTCACTCACACATTGAAACCGTCAGAGAAAATGACAACCTCATCAGAAAATTATCACGCATGCTTAGTAATAGCGACGCCTTCCTGGCTCTTCCTGATGCGCAAATATTCAACCGTAGAAATGCGAAAAATATTCTACTGACCACCTACCGACAACGAACACCGGTCATTGCTTATTCAGCATCATATGTAAAAGCTGGGGCTCTGGCAGCTATATACTCAACACCTCAACAACTTTCCGAACAAATCGGAAATCTCTTGCTTAGTATTTTACGCTCGAAGTTATCCTTCCCACTCACGAATTCATATCCAGAAAAGTTTGAGGTTGCGATTAATAAAAACGTCGCAAAATCACTAGGCATACCCCCTCATGATGAAACAGAAATTAAAAATAAACTACTTAAAATATTGCGAGGAAAAAAATGATATTTCCTAGCATAAGAGCACGCGTATTTTCCCTGGCCATAATCCCGACAACTGCGGCTTCCTTGATATTTTTTAGTTATTTTGTAACCAAACAAATCAATGACATCGAAACTGCTTTGACCGCCAAAGGAAACGACGTAGCCAGCCACCTTGCCTCTGCTAGCGAATACGGAATCTTTTCTGGCAATCTAATTTTACTATCACCACTGGTTGATTCTGTTTACAAAGAAAGCAACGTCGTCTCCATTACCATCACTGACAGCCGTGGAAATCCACTCATACAGCGCTCTGATGACCGTTCAACAATACGCGGAGGATCCCTAAAAAACACGTACAATAACAACCATCGGATTTTCAGCAAGCCAATAATACAAAATTCCCTAGCGATTAATGATTTCGATGAAACAGAAAAACCTCTGCCGTCCATCATTGGCTGGGTTATCGTTGAAATATCCAACGATTTGGCAGAAAAACGTAAACGGGAAGCCACCATTGAAACTTTACTTATCACCCTTTTCATTCTCATCAGTAGTATATTCCTTGCCACACGAATCAGCCGTCATATCACCACACCCATCACCATAATTACCAATGCCGTCAAAGAAATTGAATTCGGAAACCTTGAGGTATCAATCAACACACATTCAACCGGTGAGTTACTGACTCTCGAGCAAGGAATTCGAGGCATGCTTCGCTCTATAAAATCTTCGCAGCAGGATGCCCAACAGAAAATAGAACGCGCAACCATTGAGTTGCGCGATTCCCTGGAATTGCTTGAACGAAAAAATATGGACCTCGATGCTACTCGCCAAGAAGCACTTTCTGCCAGCCAGGCAAAGTCACTTTTTCTGGCAAATATTAGCCACGAAATCAGAACACCAATGAATGGGATTCTAGGTTTTGTAAGACTGCTAAATAATTCTCCACTATCAAAAGAGCAACGCGAATACTTACAAACTATCGAACAGTCGGCCCACAATTTATTACGGATTATCAATGATGTTCTTGACCTTTCAAAAATAGAAGCCGGAAAACTAAAAATAAAAAGTGTAGAGTTCAATTTACGCGAGTGTATCGAAGATGTTGAAATACTGATGTCACCTTCTGCCAAGGACAAAAACTTGGAACTGGGCGCGCTTTTTTATGACGACACACCTGAAGTCATTATTGGGCCACATGATCGCATCAGACAAGTACTAATAAATTTAATCGGAAATGCGATCAAATTTTCTGATCGCGGAACCATTATTGTCCGTGCAATGATTGAATCTCGTAACAATGACGGCGCTATCATCAAACTGTCCGTGAGTGATCAAGGACCGGGAATAACAGAAAAAAATCAAAAAACACTGTTCAATTCTTTTACACAGCTGGATGAAAGTGACACGCGGGAATTTGAAGGTGTAGGCTTAGGACTATCTATATCAAAATCTCTAGCCACCGCAATGAATGGCGAGATCGGTGTTGAAAGCAGACCGGATGAAGGTTCCATATTCTGGTTCACTTTTAGCTGCAAATTACTCCCATACAAGAGCCTAACTGAAGCCCTCCCCTTACCCTTTACAGAAAAATCCATCAGCCTCTATGATGGAAACGAACTTACTCTCCTTTGCAATGCCCATACTTTTCGAAAACTGGGATTTACTGTACACGAACACACCAGCATTGATGAATTTTGCCATCAATATAGACAAACAACTGATTTTGATCTCTTTGTCCTAAATCTCGCTGACCATGAATCAAATAATATTCCCTCTGTATTTTCGGATATCGATCACTCCGCTTCTCAAAAATCAATCATCATCGTCAACAATGCCAACTCAAGAACCCTAAATAATTTTCATCAACAAGGTGCTTATTCGTGGCTGATACGTCCCTTTCGTACCGCAGACTTAATGACCGTCCTGTCCAACATCATGCAACCAAATGGTGATGCCGATAAAATAGAAATCAGTAATAAAAATGAGTCACTAAAACAACCAACACACCGTAGACTTGATGGGATTTCTATTCTTATCGCTGAAGACAACCCAATTAATGCCAAGTTCGTTAGCACCATTCTCCAAAAATCTGGTGCCAACACACTTATTGTTAGCGACGGAACGTCAGTTGTTGATGCATATTCCAACGGTAAATTCGATATTATCTTGATGGATATCAATATGCCGATAATGAATGGCATTGAGGCAACAAAACATATTCGCACGCTGGAAGAGGCAACCAGCCATATCCCGATACTGGGATTAACCGCAGTCAGCTACGTAGATGAACAGACTGCATACAAAGATGCCGGCCTTGATGACGTCCTCGAAAAGCCAATAGCCGTTGATGAGTTATTGCATGAAATTGCATACTGGGTTCATGCTAAAAAGACGCAACCAAGCATACACATAGCCACCAAAAGTAACTCGCATAAAGTAGCCGCTATAAAGATAAACCCATTATCAAACAAGACCAGTCTCAATCAACTGGGAATTGACGAAAACCTGTCTACCACAATGTACGACATGCTTCTGGCAGAATTACCCAATACCCGAAAAATACTCTCTGCGGCCTATGCGAAAAACGACTGGGCACATCTTAGGAATGAAATACATCGTTTTTTGGGCGGTTTAAGCTACTGTAATGTGCCACAATTACATGATTTAACCACTGTATTTCAACAGAGTCTTAAGTCACAAGATGTATACATGAGCCAAAATTTTGAAGCAATGGTCAATGAAATAGACCTTCTTATTATCACTACAAAAACGTAATTTTTACTCCGTCGGTAAACATACGCCGCGTAAATACTGCATAAACTCTTTTTTCAATGCGGGATGTTTGAGCGCGTATTCAACTGTCGCTGTCAAATAACCTAATTTGCTACCACAGTCATAACGCTTTCCTTCAAACTCATAAGCCAGCACGTCTTCTTCATGCAGCAACTGTGCGATCGCATCTGTCAATTGAATTTCCCCGCCCGCACCTGTACCCGTGTTTTCCAGTATTTCAAATATCCGTGGAGATAAAATATAACGACCCACCACAGCCAGATTAGAGGGTGCCACTTCTGGTTTCGGTTTTTCAACTATCTGTTGAATTTTTCCAATATGCCCTGTGAGCATATCTGCTTTTACTACACCGTATTTCTCGGTATCTTCTTTATTAATTTTTTCGACACCCAAAAGACTGCATTGATGGTCACGATGCAAGGCTATCATTTGAGACAAACAACCTGCGTTACCATCGTCAATCAAGTCATCGGCCAAAATTACAGCAAAAGGATTGTCACCCACCACATTCTTTGCGCATAACACCGCATGGCCCAGCCCCAGTGCTTCCGGTTGCCTAATATAAACACAACTCACTCCTTTTGGCAGAATGTCCTTGACGATAGCCAACAACTCATCTTTGCCACGGGCTGCTAACACGCTTTCAAGCTCAAAGTTGCGGTCGAAATGATCTTCAATGGCACGCTTACTACTGCTCGTGACAAAAACAAGTTCAGTGATACCAGCGGCAATCGCTTCCTCTGCTGCATACTGGATCAGTGGTTTATCGACGATCGGTAACATCTCTTTGGGATTTGCTTTAGTCGCCGGAAGAAAACGTGTCCCGAGGCCGGCTACCGGAAAAACAGCGGTCTTAATTGTCTGCGTCATAACGAAGTACTATCCTTTTGATGTAATTTTCAATATACCCGCGTACCGCGATCCTAGGTTAACTGTGCGCACAACATCTACCATAAAATAATCAATAAAAAAGGGGCCAATAGCCCCTTTTTTATTGTCGGACAACATACCACTATCCGGTTTATTCCGCATCCACCGCTTTCATGCTAAGACGAATACGGCCCTGCTTGTCAATTTCCAGCACCTTGACCTTGATGATGTCACCTTCGGTCAATTTGTCACTGACATTTTCCACACGCTCTTCCGAAATTTGGGAGATATGCACTAGGCCATCTTTGCCTGGCAAGATCGTCACAAAGGCACCGAAATCCATTAGCTTGGCAACCTTGCCTTCATAGATCACACCCACTTCAACATCGGCGGTAATCTGTTCGATCAGTTTCAAGGCCTGCTCACCCGCCGCGCTGTCAACTGAAGAAATCTTGATAGTGCCATCATCTTCAATGTCGATACCGGCTCCCGTCTGTTCGGTAATGGAACGAATCGTCGCACCACCTTTACCGATAACGTCACGAATTTTATCCGGATGAATTTTGATGGTGAGATAACGCGGTGCAAATTCAGACATTTCACTGCGTGTTTCCGCGAGGACTTTATTCATTTCACCGAGGATGAACATGCGTCCCTCGGTGGCCTGGCTTAACGCCTGTTTCATAATCTCGTGCGTGATGCCGGTGATCTTGATATCCATTTGCAAAGCGGTAACACCCGCCGCTGTACCGGCCACTTTGAAATCCATGTCGCCCAAATGATCTTCGTCACCGAGAATGTCAGACAACACCGCATAGCGATCATCATCTTTGATCAGACCCATGGCGATACCGGCCACCGGCGCCTTCAAAGGCACACCAGCATCCATCATTGACAGACTGGATCCACATACTGACGCCATGGAACTGGAACCGTTGGATTCCGTGATTTCAGACACCACGCGAATCGAATAGGGGAAATCTTCGGTGCTCGGCATTACCGCTGCCACGCCACGTTTCGCCAATCGACCGTGGCCAATTTCACGACGCTTGGGGCTGCCGACAAAACCGGTCTCACCCACGCAGTATGGGGGGAAGTTGTAATGCAACATGAAGTGTTCTTTACGTTCACCTTCGATAGCGTCGATCAACTGCGCATCACGAGCGGTGCCCAGCGTCGTCACCACGATGGCTTGAGTCTCGCCACGGGTAAACAGTGCGGAACCGTGTGTCCGTGGCAGAATGCCCACTTTCACCTCGATGGGACGCACGGTACGTGTATCACGGCCATCAATACGACGCTCACCGGCCAATACACGGCCACGCACAATGGATTTTTCCAGCTTACCAATCGCTTCTTTCACATCGGCAATGGCATACGTGGATTCATCGCCTTCCGGACAAAGCTGAGCAACGATGCTGGAGCGAATGCCGCCCAATTCATCATAGCGCGCTTGTTTATCACTGATCTGATAAGCCGTAGTCAATGTGGTTTCGCCCGCAGTTTTCACCGCAGCAACCAACGCCTCATCGCTTTCAGGTGCCGTCCAGTCCCAAGCCACCGTACCCGCCTCGGCAACCAATTCATTAATTGTAGTAATCACCGTTTGTAGTTGTTCGTGACCGTAAGCCACCGCACCCAGCATCACTTCTTCGGATAACTCTTGCGCTTCGGACTCCACCATCAACACGGCATCGGCAGTACCAGCAACCACTAAGTCCAGTTGCGAAGTTTCCAGTGCAGCTTTGGGAGGATTCAAGAGGTACTGGCCATCGGCATAACCCACGCGAGCACAACCTATCGGGCCGGCAAAAGGAACACCCGATAAGCTGACCGCGGCAGAGGCTCCAATCATCGCCGCGATATCCGGATCAATTTCCGGATCCAGTGACATCACCGTCGCAATGACCTGTACTTCATTCACAAAACCCTTGGGGAACAACGGTCGCAATGGACGATCGATCAAGCGGCTGGTCAGCGTTTCTTTTTCGCTGGGGCGTCCTTCACGCTTGAAAAAACCGCCCGGAATTTTACCCGCCGCATAAGTCCGTTCCTGATAATTGACCGTCAGCGGAAAAAAGTCCCGACCGGGTTCAGCCTTTTTTCGTGCAACACAGGTCACAAACACGGAGGTATCACCCATGCTCACCATTACTGCTCCACCGGCTTGACGTGCGATTTCGCCCGTTTCAAGGGTTAAGGTATGATCGCCAAATTGTACGACTTTTTTAATAGCCATGTTTTTAGTAGCCATGGTCGAGTGGGTTCCTTAAGAGTTATTGCGTTTTTTATCAGGAATTTATGAGCAGCCTTTATCACTACCCACAAAACAGTGCGTGCAGTCGATACCAAAGCCGGAACCCACGCATATGACGTTCATTTGAAAGTACACATGTGTGAATTCTGCAAGCATTGAATCGATTAACGGCGCAGACCAAGGCTAGAAATCAGCTCGCGATAACGCGCCGAATTCTTTTTCTTGAGGTAGTCCAGCAATTTACGACGACGACTCACCATGCGCAGCAAACCCTGGCGCGAATGATGATCATGAATATGAGATTTGAAATGACCCGACAGATCATTGATTCGCGCCGTTAACAGGGCGACTTGAACTTCCGGGGAACCCGTATCGGTTTCATCACGGGCATGACTTTTAACAATTTCTTGTTTCTGTGCAGCATCTAAAGACATGAGTGCCTCCTAGTAAATGTATAAAATAAATAGTAAATGTATAAAATAAATTGTCGTTCACAGGCCGGCTACTAGGTCCAGCACAATGAGCGTGCGCGATTCTACCCCATTCCTCGTAAATTCACCATGTTAATGGTCTTTTCTGAGGTATTTACTTGATTTGATGGGTGTTGCTTCATGAACTACTCAGCAGCCGTTTGGGCGCCACTCTGCCGTCATCCAGCACCGTGCCCAACCCCAGAAAACGCTTGTCGCCTGCATACAGACGCACCCATCCACGATCCTTAAGTTGAGGCACAAATACTGGCTGCCCCTGACACAGATAAAAGCTGGCATCTTCTGACAGGCAAACTTCCGGCCAATCTGGCAGGGCCGACTCCATAGGCAAAAGTAGCTCATCTAACGCCGAAGGGCCGGACTGCTCGACAATGGCCTCGAGTGACTCAAGACTGTGCATGACATGGTTGTCCAAAGCACCCACACCGGTACGGCGCAGCGTAATAATATGTGCGCCACAACTCAGTGCCTCGCCGATTTCCTCGGCCAGAACGCGAATATACGTACCCTTGGAGGATCGCACCGCGATCTCCAGTTCATCACCTGTCAGCTGCAACAATTCTAGGGAATGTATCGTTATCTCGCGTGGTTTGCGTTCGACTTCGATACCTTGATGGGCAAGTTTGTAGAGCGGTTGGCCATTTTGTTTAATCGCCGAATGCATTGGCGGGGTTTGCAAGATTTTCCCCAGAAAACTCTCCAGCACCTCACGGACTCGCGATTCTGTCACCGCAATCACCGGCCGGGTGCGCATCACATTACCATCCGCATCGCCGCTGTTGGTGGTCTGTCCCAGTTTCAGGGTCGCCTGATATTCCTTATCTGCCGACAACAAAAAACCGGAAATTTTAGTGGCTTCGCCCAGACAAATGGGCAGCATCCCGGTCGCCAATGGATCCAGACTACCGGTGTGCCCGGCCTTGTTGGCGTTAAAGAGTCGCTTGACCCTTTGCAAAGCAGCGTTGGAGGTAATACCAACGGGTTTGTCCAACAACAAGACACCATTCACCTGTCGGCCACGGTTACGTCTTCGCGCCACGTTAATACTCCAATCGTTGTAAGAATGCGTTGTTAAGAATGCGTTAGTAAAAAATAGTGTACGAAGTTTACTGCGGTTTGGGTTCGCTATCGTCGGTATCGCGGCTTTTAGCATCACTGGATGTTGCGCTATTGATTAAATCCGTCAGACGATTGCCATGTTCCATCGACGAATCATAAATAAAAATCAGCTGGGGGGTGGTGCGTATTTTGAGGCGACGCGACAGCGCAGTGCGCAGATAACCTGCGGCCTTATTCAGCACTTTGGCGGTAATCTTGGCCTGTTCATTTTCGACCGGCTCCTGATCGGGATGAGCTTTCTTCCCCAAAGAATCACCCAGAACCGTAAAATAAATTCGCGCGCGTTCAAATTCATGAGTCACGTTCACACCAGTGATCGTCACCATGCCCACTCGCGGATCACCCAATTCCATTTGGATGAGCTCGGCCATATGACGCTGAATTTGATCCGCGACTCTGCGCGTACGACTAAATTCTTTCGCCATATTCGTCACTCCTGCTCATCGTGCCTGCCAACCGTTTTCCATACTCACCGCGATCCGCCACGTTACAGCGAGCGTTTGACTTCCACTTGCTCAAAGACTTCAATCTGATCGCCCGCTTGAATATCATTGTAGTTCTTCACGCCGATACCGCATTCTGTGCCCGAACGCACTTCCGGCACATCGTCTTTAAAGCGGCGCAGTGATTCCAGCTCGCCTTCGTAAATCACCACATTGTCACGCAACACACGAATCGGATTGCTGCGTTTCACCGTGCCCTCGATCACCATGCAACCGGCGATAGCGCCCAACTTGGGTGAGCGGAACACATCACGCACTTCGGCCAGACCCACAATCTGTTCCTTGAACTCGGGGGCCAACATGCCACTGAGTGAATTTTTCACTTCGTCGATGGCATCATAAATTACGCTGTAATAATGCAGATCAATACCTTCTTCTTCGATAAGACGTTTAGAAGAGGCATCTGCCCGCACATTAAAACCGATCATCACCGCAGAGGAGGCCACCGCAAGGTTGACGTCCGACTCGTTGATACCACCTACGCCGCTGGCGACAACTTTCACACGAACTTCGTCGGTTGACAAATTCGTCAGGGAATCGCCCAAAGCCTCAACCGAACCTTGCACGTCTGCCTTCAGAACCACATTAAGGGTACTGACCTCACCCTCTTCCATTTGCGAGAACATGTTTTCCAATTTGGCTTTTTGCTGACGCGCCATTTTCACATCGCGGAACTTGCCCTGACGGAACAATGCCACTTCACGCGCCTTGCGTTCATCGGACACCACCAGCACATCATCACCGGCACTGGGCGCACCTGATAAACCTAACACTTCCACCGGAATAGACGGGCCCGCCTCGGCGGTGTTTTTTCCATCCTCATCCAGCAAGGCACGCACACGTCCGTATTCCTGACCTGCAAGAACAATATCGCCCTTGCGCAAAGTACCACTCTGCACCAACACCGTCGCCACCACGCCACGCCCCTTATCAAGACGAGACTCGATCACGACGCCCTTCGCAGGCCCATCTTTAACGGCCTTAAGCTCGAGCAGTTCTGCCTGCAAGGAAATAGCTTCCAGCAGCTGATCGATACCTTCACCAGTGTGGGCAGAGACGTGGATGAACTGAGTATCACCACCCCAGTCATCCGGCACCACTTCCGCAGCCACTAATTCCTGTTTGACGCGATCCGGCTGAGCATCTTCTTTATCAATTTTATTGACCGCAACAATCATCGGAACGTCAGCGGCCTTGGCGTGCTGAATCGCTTCCTGTGTTTGTGGCATAACGCCATCGTCGGCGGCAACGACCAACACCACGATATCGGTCGCCTTGGCACCACGCGCACGCATCGCGGTAAATGCCGCATGTCCCGGCGTATCGAGGAAAGTAATCGGACCGGCAGCCGTTTTCACATGGTAGGCACCGATGTGTTGGGTAATGCCACCGGCCTCACCCGCAGCCACTTTGGCCTTGCGAATGTAATCCAGCAGCGAGGTTTTACCGTGGTCAACGTGACCCATAATGGTCACAGCCGGTGCGCGCGTAAGCTGCTCGCCTTCATCCTGCGTGGTTTCAACAAGGCTTTGCTCGATGGCATCATCGCTGACCAATACCACCTTATGTCCCATTTCTTCCACAATGATGCTCGCCGTCTCTTGATCCAGCACCTGGTTGATGGTCACCATACTGCCCATGCCCATCATCACTTTAATCACTTCGGCGGCCTTGACGGCCATTTTTTGCGCCAATTCACCGACCGTGATGGTTTCCGGAATAGAAACGTCACGCACCACCGGCACCACTGGTTTTTCAAACCCATGCTCGGTCGGTGCTGAAGAAACCGCGCCACGGCCACCGCGAGGTTTTTTCTTGCGGCGCCCAGATTTGCCTGCCGTAACATGCAATTCTTTGCGGCCATATTTTGTCGACGATTTCTCTTTTTTGTCTGTGCGCTCACGCTTAACGCCACGTTTATCCGAGGCTTTTTCCTCACTCGGTTTCGTGGGCGTTGTTGCCGTCTGTGCTGCGGCAATCGTCGCCTCTTTCAAGCGTACTTCTTCTTCCAGTTTTTTAGCTTCTACTGCAGCCTTGCGATCAAGATCTTCTTTCTCTTTCGCCTCTATAACTTCCGTTCGCCGTTGACGTTCGACTTCCGCCAGTTTTTCTTCATCTATACGAGTCTGGGCAATTTTGTCGGTTTCAGCTTTCAAGCGATCCGCTTCTTCCGAAACAACCTCACTACGTTTCACGTAAGTACGTTTTTTACGCACTTCCACATTGACCGTTTTTCCACGAGTCGCGGTACGCCCTGAGCCGCCAGGCTGTTTCAATTCAGTCACCATCTTACGGCGCAGAGTGATCTTTTTTGGTTCATTAGCCTTTACTTCGCCACCGTGCGTGTCTCGAAGAAAATCCAGCAATTTCATTTTTTCTTCATCGCTAACAGTCTGCTCGCCGTCTTTAAAAGACATGCCCGCCTTATCCAACTGACCCAGCAACCGATCCACCGTGACACTCAGAACCTCGGCTAATTGTTTTACGCTTACGCCTGACATAACTTCCCCCAATACCTTAACCCTGTTGCTCGCCAGTGGTCTCATCAGCAAACCAAGGCGCTCGCGCGGTCATGATCAGCTTACCTGCCCGTTCTTCATCCATCTCTTCAATATCCATCAACTCATCGACCGACTGTTCAGCCAGGTCTTCCATGGTAATCACATCGCGACTGGCCAATACATAGGCCAGATGCTGATCCATACCTTCCATCGTCAACAAGTCTTCTGCTGGTTTCTTCTCTTCCAGCACTTCTTCCTGCACCAAGGCCTTGGTTAACAACACATCCTTGGAGCGATTCCGTAATTCCATCACGATGTCTTCATCAAATTCTTCAATAGCCATCATTTCTTCCAACGGCACATAGGCGATTTCTTCGATGCTGGTGAAACCTTCCTGCACCAGAATATTGGCAAATTCTTCGTCTACGTCCAGTTGCGCCATAAACAATTGCTGGGCAACCTGACTTTCCTGGTCACCTTTTTCGGCCAATTGCACGTCCGACATCACGTTAATCGTCCAGCCGGTCAACTCACTGGCCAGGCGTACATTTTGCCCACCGCGACCAATCGCCTGTGACAACTGCTCTTCCTCCACAGCAATATCCATGCTGTGTTTTTCTTCGTCCACCACAATCGACACCACTTCCGCAGGGGACATAGAGTTAATCACAAACTGCGCGGGATTCTCATCCCAAAGGATAATATCGACACGTTCGTCGGCAAGTTCGTTGGATACCGCACGCACTCGTGAACCGCGCATACCCACGCAGGCACCCACAGGATCGATACGCGGATCATTGGATTTCACCGCGATCTTCGCCCGCGAACCGGGGTCACGCGCCGCGCCCAAAATATCAATCAAGCCCTCGCCCACTTCGGGAATTTCCAACTTGAATAATTCGATCAGCAATTCCGGTGCAGTACGACTGACAAACAATTGCGGACCGCGCATTTCGGAACGAACATCTTGTAAATAACCCCGTAAACGATCTCCCGGGCGCACCGCTTCGCGAGGGATCATCGAATCGCGAGTCACCAGTGCTTCAACATTTTCGCCTAAATCAAGAATCAGATTGCCCTTGTCAAGACGCTTCACTACGCCCATGACCAACTCGCCAATGCGACCCTGGAACGTCTCAACCACACGCGCACGCTCTGCGTCACGCACTTTTTGCACGATGACCTGTTTCGCAGCCTGTGCGGCAATACGACCAAATTTAGCGCACGTCATAGGCTCTTCGATGAACTCACCCGCTTTGATGTCGGGGTTCTTTTTCAGCGCATAAGTCAGTTTGATCTGAGTATCGGGATCTTCGAAATCTTCAGAATCATCTTCAAACACTTCCCAGGTACGGAAGGTCTCGTACTCCCCCGTATCACGGTCGATAGTGACGCGCACACTGATATCGGCACTGCTTAATTTTTTACTGGCGGTGGCCAACGCAGCTTCAATGGCACCAAATATTGTTTCCCTGTCGAGTCCTTTTTCATTCGACACGGCATCCACAACCATCAATATTTCTTTGTTGTTCATAGCTATCGGCCTCACCATACCCTTGGCATGCCCTTGGTTTATCCCTGGGCGTTTTAAATACTATATTAATCTATCGTTACTCAAACTTGTTGCTATAACGCTGCCACTTATTTGAACGGCAACGCACCAGATTCAGCTCGCAAAAACTAAACCTCGCGCTCAGGCATCAAAACCCAAGCATCAAAATTCTGATATCAAATTCGCTTTATCAATGGCGTTCAAGCTCAACACCAATTCGCTCTCACCGATGTTTACAATCACCTGGCCGTCTTCGACGCCTTGCAAAACACCCTTAAATTTACGCCGTCCTTCAATCGGCGACATCAATGTCAGTTTAGCCTTATGACCGATAAAGCGCTCAAAATGCGCCAACGTGTACAACGGCCGATCAAGGCCTGGAGATGATACTTCCAGTTGATACTGCTCCTTAATAACATCTTCTACATCCAGCACACCGCTCAACTGGTGACTGACACGCTGACAATCTTTCACATCGATGCCGTCCTCTTTATCAATGTAAATACGCAGCAAGCTGCGTTTACCCTGTCGGGCATATTCAATACCAACCAACTCGCACCCCAATGATTCAACCACCGGTGCGATAACAGACAATATGTGGTCCGGTACTTGTCGCAAACTCTATAACCCCACGAAAAAAGCGTAACCTCGCTTTTTCAAAAATGACTTTTCATAAAACCGCTTTCTTTAAAACCAAAAAAAGGGCCCAAGGCCCACCCGTCACATCAACGACTTTTACACGCCAATTAATTATAGCGCCGGACGACCTACACACCAAGGCATGTCAGCAGCTTATACGATTCCCAAATTCGCTACAGCAAGAATCCCGCTCGTTCGCGTGTTGATCAAAATAAAGCTAAAAAAAAACCACGAAAGTCGTGGCCTTGGCAAGACTCAATCAACATATTTGATCCAGAATTGCTGGTTCCCTGCGGAACCGTTCAACTTTCTTTGATACCCAACACGACATTCGTCGCAGGAACAGGGTTTAAACCTGTGACCTTACAGCGGTTACGCCTAAAAAGCCAAGCCTGAACCTCAGACACTCCACACATACCATTCTCTACAAAACCAGTATTCGGTTGGTAGCGGGGACAGGATTTGAACCTGTGACCTTCAGCGGCTGCGCCGGTAAAAGCCGAGCCCGACCCTCGGGCGCTCCACACATACCATTTCTCTACAAAACCAGTATTCGGTTGGTAGCGGGGACAGGATTTGAACCTGTGACCTTCGGGTTATGAGCCCGACGAGCTACCGGACTGCTCCACCCCGCATCCGAGGTGGGGAATTCTACCCAAATCCGCTCAAAATACAAGCCCAGACCGACAAATAATTACCGTTTTTCGCTATTAATTCTCTCCAGTACCACGTAAGCAATCGCGTACTCCGATTCGTCCGACAGACTGAGGTGGAAACCACCAATACCCTCATTTCGCAAGATCTGTTTCGCCCGCTCGGAGAATATCAGCACCGGTTTGCCCAGCACGTCGTTATTCACCCCAATATCCCGCAGACTAAGCCCATCCCGAAAACCGGTACCCAAGGCCTTGGCGGTCGCCTCTTTGGCAGCAAAGCGCTTGGCCAGAAACTGGGCCTGTTTTGCCGGGTGCAGCGAATCCCGAAAAACCGCCATTTCAGCCTCAGTGAGGATGCGCGCGGCAAATCGTTCACCGTAGCGGGCCAGGTTATCGGCCATACGCGGAATACGCACAATGTCCGTACCAATGCCAAATATCACGCGAGCTGGGCCTCGCGCATGAGCTGTTTCATCTCGCGCACGGCCGGCTGCAGGCCGCTAAAAATGGCTCGCGCAATGATGGCATGACCAATATTCAGCTCACGTATGCCCGGTATCGAGGCGATAGCCTGCACATTGTGATAATGCAGACCGTGGCCAGCGTTCACATGTAGACCCAGTCCGAGGCCGTGTTCCACGGCCTGCACCACTTTAGCCAACTCGAGTTCACGTTGCTCAGGCGTTTGCGCATCTGCAAAATGCCCGGTGTGAATCTCGATCACGGGGGCGCCCACCTCGGCAGCCGCATCAATTTGTGCGGGATCGGCATCAATGAACAAAGATACACGCACTTGCACCTCGGCCAGTTGCGCACAGGCATCACGCAGACGCTCGCGCTGACCGGATACGTCCAACCCGCCCTCCGTGGTCAATTCTTCGCGGCGTTCAGGCACTAGGCAGCATTCCGCCGGTTGAACACGCGCTGCAACCGCCAGCATTTCATCCGTAACGGCCATTTCCAGATTCATACGGGTTTGCAAGATATCGCGAAGCATTTCCACATCACGATCCTGAATATGACGACGATCCTCGCGCAAATGCAGAGTAATCGCATCCGCCCCCGCCTGCTCCGCCTCGATGGCCGCCTGAATGGGATCGGGATAGCGAGTTCCCCGCGCCTGACGCAGGGTGGCAACGTGGTCGATATTCACACCGAGCAACATCGTAGTGGTCGAAATGGCTGTTGCAGAAAGGGATAGGGCTGTCATTAAGTGGCTACCTTGTGTCTGTGTCGTACGTCAGAGAGAAATACGGGTGTTACACAATATGCGCATGAGCACGTTGTGCAAGCTGGGCACTTTGTTGCATCAACTGGCGGCTTGCCAGCGGTTTGGGGCCCAGATATTGACCCAGCACCGCACGCAACAGGCGCTTTGCTTCCCGACGTGCCATGTCCGTCGACAAATCATCGGCCTGCATGGCTAACAATGTCTGCCCAGAAATTTGCACGCCAGACGGTTCTTCATTACGCCCATCGTCCAACACCGGGCCCTGTTCCATATGATAAATATACTGCCGCTCTGCTTGCACGGATGCCGCGCTGTGTACCTCATGATCAAGCACCAGCCCATAGCCCAAGGCGCTCAACAGGCGCATTTCAAAACGACGCAGTGTGATTTCCAAGGTCTGACGCTCATCGCCCCCCGCACTCAACGCCGACAGCGACCGCAACGCCGCATCGTAGCAACCAAATAATTCCAACTGTGCATCGTGGCGCTGTAACAGTCGCATTAAAATCTCATTGAGATAAAAACCGCTGGCGATAATCCCCGGGCTAATCGTCAACGCGGCTCCTTGGGCTTCTGCCGCCGTCAACAAACCCAGTTCAGCGCGCAGATTAAACGACACCAGCAACGGTTGAAAACTTTGCAGCAATCCAGGCCAACGCGGTTTCTTACCGCGCACCCCTTTGGCAACAACACCCACACGTCCCTGTTCCGGAGTCAATAATTCAATAATAGCGCTGCTGTCCCGATAGGCATGCTGATGTAAAATATAGGCGGGCTGCAACACAACCCGTTGCGTTGCTGACATGTTTTATCCTGACCTAATCATCCTGATAACCAAGACTGCGCAACGCACGTTCGTCATCCGCCCAGCCACTGCGCACCTTCACCCACAGTTGCAAAAAAACTTTACCATCAAACGCACGTTCCATATCCTTGCGCGCGAGTTCACCAATACGTTTTAACTGTGCGCCTTTTTTACCGATGATAATGCCTTTCTGTCCGTCACGCTCCACCCAGATGATGGCGTGAATATGTCGCACATTGTCTTCCATGCTGAATTTTTCAATTTCTACCGTGGTGGAATACGGCAGCTCCTGTGACAGGGAACGCATCAGTTTTTCACGCACCAGCTCCGAAGCCATAAACCGTTCACTGCGATCCGTGACCTGATCTTCCGGAAAGAAAGGAGACGATACCGGCAACACCTTTTCGATCTCAACTTCCAGCTGCTGCACACCATCACCCAAACGCGCCGAGATAGGAATCATTTGATGGAAATGATGTTTCTCGGACAACATGGTTAAATGCGGTAACAAAATATCTTTTTCTTTAACGTGATCAATTTTATTGATCACGAGAAATACCGGCACCGAGACTTGTTTGAGCTTTCCCAATACAAGCTCATCTTCATCTGTCCAGCGAGTACGATCCAGCATAAAAATAATCGCATCCACATCGGTGATGGCACCGGAAGCCGCGCGGTTCATGTAACGGTTAATCGCACGTTTGCCACCCAGGTGTAAACCGGGTGTATCAACATAAATCACCTGGCTTTGGTTCGTGGTTTTTACACCCAAAATACGATGACGTGTGGTTTGGGGACGGTCTGCAGTGATACTGATTTTTTGACCTAGAATACGATTCAGCAACGTCGACTTGCCCACATTGGGACGTCCCACAATCGCCACATAACCGCAGTGAAAGACCTGTTCTTCTATCATTAGCTTTTTACTGCATCTATCATTTCATTAATGGGTGTATTTACCAACGACTCGATTCAGCATTTTTTAACAAATGGTTCAACACTTGTTGGGCCGCGGACTGTTCCGCCTTGCGACGACTGCTACCTATACCCGTAACAATTTCATTCAGCCCTGTGACATTACACTGCACCGTAAATTCTTGCTCATGCGCGTCGCCGAGGGTTTCTGTTACCGTGTATTCTGGCAAATCCAGACGCCGCGCCTGAAGATATTCTTGTAACCGAGTCTTAGGATCCTTCATATCCGATTCAGCAGAAAGATTTTCAAGTCGCGAAGACAAACAACGTTCGATCAGTTTGCGTGCTGGTTGCAGACCACCATCCAGATACATCGCACCAAAAATGGCTTCCATGCCATCGGCTAAAATCGAATCCCGACGAAAACCACCACTTTTTAATTCGCCCGACCCCAAACGCAAATAATCACCCAGCGAAAATTCACGCGCCAGCGCCGCCAGAGTTTCTTTTTTAACAAGGGAAGCCCGAAACCGACTCAGGTGTCCTTCGGGTGCCTGTTGAAACTGGGAATAAAGCAAATCGGCGGCGATAAAACCTAAAATCGCATCACCCAGAAATTCCAGCCGTTCATTGTTTTCTGCGGCTTTACTGCGGTGCGTCAAGGCCTGCCTCAGAAGAGAAATGTCTTTAAATTGATAAGCTAACGTCCGTTGCAGTTTATCGAGTTGTTCATTAGCATTGTTCATCACGTGCGTTCATCAAACATGTTCACTGGACAAACACCTTCCACCACTCACTTCAAATCCACCTCATCCACAAAAGTGACCACCATATCGATATTTGCCAAGGCCGTTGTACGCACTTCATATTCTATCGCAACAGTGACCAGCCCATCCTTTCCACGTTCGATAAAAATATGCTCACTAGTAACATTTTTAACATCATCGATAGAAAAACGTTTTTGCAACGTCGATATAATTTCTGCATTCGTCTTGGCCGCGCTGCCACTCTCTGTCGCAAGACTGTTCAAATGCGAGGTCACGCTAAAATATTCCATGTAAATCGGGAACAAGCGCAAAAGAATCAGGGTAAAAAGGGCGATTAATAGCAGGATCATGACCATGGTAATGCCCGTCACACCCTTTTGGTGACGACGGCTGTGTTGAGAGTGCTGAGCCTTTTGTTGAAACATTTTTCGAAACCCTTTTTGAGAGAATCGCTTAGGCTGTCGAATTATTTTTCTCATTTTTTCTCCACCGCTAATTATTGCGTCACCCATCCGGTGACGGTCACTAGTCCGCTCAAGAATATGCGCCATGTCCTCTGAATTCCACACATTCGAGCCTTTTTCTCGCCATAAATAATGTACCTGGACATTGAAAATATGTGGGATCATCTCGGCAAACAACCCAAAAGGCTATTTAATGCTGCTACCCAAGCGTTCCCAGGCGATACCATCGGCCTGAGGATCCCAGTTCATCCACACCATAAAGGCTTTGCCGACGAGGTTTTCTTCCGGCACAAAACCCCAATAGCGACTGTCATTACTGTTGTCACGGTTATCACCCATCACAAAATAATGACCATCTGGCACGGTGAATTCACCTTCCATGGATCCGCTGCCTTCATCGATCAAAATACCGTGAGCCACGCCCAACAAATTTTCTTGCAGCAATTTAGCCCCTGACATTGACACCCCGGCACCCACGCCCGTATAGCGTGTCTGGCCTTCCTGCTTGGCGGGTTCACCGTTAATAAACAACTGTTTGTTGTAATAAGCCACCTTATCACCGGGTAACCCAACCACCCGCTTAATGTAATCAATGGAGGGGTTTTTGGGATAGCGAAAAACCATGACATCACCGCGCTCGGGCTCACCGACATCGATAATTTTACGATTGAGCACTGGCAAGCGTATGCCGTAGGAAAATTTATTCACCAGAATGAAGTCGCCAACCAACAAAGTCGGCATCATTGAGCCTGATGGAATCCGAAAAGGCTCCATCAAAAATGAGCGCAGTACTAAAACGGCCAAAATCACTGGAAATAGCGAACGCGCATATTCCACCAACACAGGTTCTTTGAGCAGACCTTCCCTGGCCTCGGACAATTCAGCAGTATTTTTGCCTTGTGCCTCCAGCGCATGGGCCGCCGCACGTCGTTTCGGCGCCCAAAGCATGCTATCAAGCAACCAGATAATACCCGTTAAAAATACTGCGCTGACCATAATGGCCGGAAAATTAAAATCCATCAGTTTATTTATCCGTTAGGGAGCCCCTGATTTATTCTGGACGAAGTAGACTGCGATCTAAAATATCCAGATTCGAAACGCGAATCGCACGTAATAGCTGGCTATTGCGAACTTTCTCAATAAAAATAAGCGTAACGATGAAGCTGGATATTTTAGGCGCAAGATACGAGTTCATGAATAGATCAGAGGTTCCTTAGTGTATTGAGTGGTCATTTATCTCTTCCCACTTGCAAGATCGCCATAAAGGCCTCTTGTGGAATTTCCACCGAGCCCACCTGTTTCATGCGCTTTTTACCGGCTTTTTGTTTTTCCAGCAATTTACGCTTACGGGAGATATCACCACCATAACATTTGGCCGTCACATTTTTGCGCAGCGCTTTGACATTCGAGCGCGCCACCACATTCGCGCCAATGGCTGCTTGAATCGCCACATCAAACATTTGTCGTGGAATAAGTTCGCGCATTTTTTCCACTAGTTGACGGCCACGATACTGTGCCTGCTCTCGATGCACGATGCACGACAGCGCATCGACACCCTCACCATTGATGAGCAAATCCAAACGCACCAGATCCGCAACCTGAAATCGCACAAAATGGTAGTCCAGTGAGGCATAACCCCGACTCACCGATTTCAGACGATCAAAAAAGTCCATCACCACTTCGTTCATCGGCATTTCGTACTCCAGCGACACCTGATTCCCGATGTAGAGCATTTTGCGTTGCACACCGCGTTTTTCCACGCACAGACCGATCACGTTACCAATGTAGTCCTGCGGCACCAAAATATTGGCGATGATAATCGGCTCGCGAATTTCTTCGATCTTACCCAGCTCCGGCAATTTGGAAGGACTATCGACGTGCGTCACCTCACCATTCGTCGCCCGCACTTCATACACCACCGTTGGCGCGGTGCTGATCAGATCCAGGTCATATTCGCGTTCCAACCGTTCCTGCACGATTTCCATGTGCAACATGCCGAGGAAGCCGCAACGAAACCCCAGCCCCAAAGCTTGCGAGGTCTCCGGCTCGTAAAACAGTGCCGCGTCATTGAGGTTCAGTTTCGCCAGCGCATCACGCAGATCTTCGTAATCTTCAGCACTGATCGGAAAAATACCGGCATACACCTGTGGCTGTACAGTCTTAAACCCCGGCAAAGATCCCGTGGCTGGATTGTCGGCCAGGGTGAGGGTGTCACCGACCGGTGCACCTTCAATTTCCTTAATACCTGCAATCACATAGCCCACTTCACCGGCCTGCAGCTGATCGGTGTCCTGCCGTTTAGGATTGAAAATGCCGACGTGATCCACAATATGGCTACGGCCGGTGCTCATCACCAGAATTTTTTGGCGCTTTTTGAGGGTGCCGTGTTTAATGCGAACCAGCGACACCACGCCCAAATAATTGTCGAACCAGGAATCAATAATCAACGCTTGCAGCGGTGCATCCCGATCACCTTCGGGGGGCGGAATCTTTTTCACTAGATCTTCCAGCAGCTCATCCACACCCTGTCCCGTTTTGGCGCTGATACGCACGGCATCACTGGCCTCGACACCAATAATATCTTCAATCTCGTGAATCACACGATCGGGATCGGCAGCGGGTAGATCGATTTTGTTGAGCACCGGCACCACTTCCACATCCTGCTCGATAGCGGTGTAACAATTGGCCACACTCTGCGCTTCGACGCCCTGTGAGGCATCCACCACCAACAGCGCCCCTTCACAGGCCGCCAGCGAGCGCGACACTTCATAGGAAAAATCCACGTGGCCGGGGGTGTCGATAAAATTCAGTTGATAAACTTCACCATTTTTCGCGGTGTAATTGAGCGTCACGCTCTGCGCTTTGATGGTGATGCCCCGTTCCTTTTCAAGATCCATGGAATCGAGCACTTGCGCCGACATTTCCCGATCAGACAGGCCTCCGCACATCTGGATAAAACGATCTGCAAGCGTGGATTTTCCGTGATCGATGTGGGCAATAATGGAAAAATTGCGAATGTTTTCCATCTTGGACATGTCTTGATACCGCCTAGTGCCGGGACAAGCAGGCTGCCCGGAAAATTAGTGTCTGCTAACAGACAAATGAATTGAGGCGTTCAGGGTGAACAACCGGCGGGCATTGTAATCTATCTGGCACGTTGCTGGAACTCTTGTAGGACTCGCGCAGAAACCCGAGTCTTTCTTCAACACCCCGACTTCCCAACGACCAAAAACACCCGCCCCGCACATACGCGGAGCGGGCATCGACGGGTATTTGTCCGCTAATGCCAGATTATTCGTCTTTGATCTTCAATGCCAGAAATACTGGGCCACCTCGGCGCTGCACTAACAGCGGCACTGATTTCCCGGTGGGTAGATCCGCTGAAACCTCGGCAAAATGCTTGGCATCTTTCACCTCGACATTGTTGAGCGTCAGGATTACATCACCTCGCCGCACACCGGCCTTGCGTGCCGCACCGGCCTGCACCCGCTTGACAATCACACCGCCGCCTTTGATTTCCAGTTTTTCACGCTGCTCTGGGGTCAAATCCATCACCGTCACATTCAATCGTGCCTCATTCGCAGAAAGCGAGTTAGCACCCGCAACAACCACGTTTTCCGGTAACTCACCCAGTTTCACAGACAATACCTTGAGCTTGCCCTTGCGAAGAATTTCCACTCTGACCTTGTCGCCCACCGGACTAATACCCACCAGCGGCGGTAAATCCGAGGAACGCATCACCACGGTGCCATTAAAGCGCATCACAATATCACCCACTTCCAGGCCAGCCGCTTTGGCGGGACTGTCTTTCAGCACCTTGGCCACCAAAGCACCACTGGGTTTATCCATACCGAAGGACTCGGCCAATTCGCGGGTCACGTCCTGAATCAACACTCCCAGCCAACCGCGCACAACGTGGCCACTGTCTTTTAGTTGTTTGACTACATTCATAGCCATATCGATGGGGATCGCAAAAGACAGACCCATAAATCCACCGGTGCGACTGTAAATTTGTGAGTTGATACCGACCACCCTGCCTTCCAGGTCAAACAGGGGTCCACCCGAGTTACCTGGATTAATCGCCACATCGGTTTGAATAAAAGGCACATAATTTTCGCGCGGCAAGGAGCGCCCCTTGGCGCTGACAATACCGGCAGTGACAGAATGATCAAACCCAAAAGGTGAGCCAATCGCCAGCACCCAGGCACCGACTTTAAGATTTGCCGAATCTCCAATGTTCACCACCGGCAAATTGTCGGCATCCACCTTCAACAACGCAATGTCGCTGCGTTCGTCACTGCCAATCACCTCGGCGACCAGTTCTCGACGGTCCGACAAGCGCACCAGAATTTCCGTGGCATCCTTCACCACGTGATGATTGGTCAACACGTAGCCATCTTTGGAAATAATAAAACCTGAACCCAGCGACTTGGCCTCAATCGATCCGCCATTGAAGTCGCCATGACCTTCTGGCCCACCAAAACCACGCCCCGGATCACCAAAGAAATGTCGAAACAAGTCACCAAACGGCCCTTCAGGAATATTCTCTGGCATGCCACGTGGCATACGCCGCACTTTCGGATGTTTCATTTTTTGCGTGGTACTGATGTTGACCACTGCGGCACTGTACTGTTCCACCAGCTCGGTAAAGTCAGGCAAAGACCGTGCCTGCACTGTGGTGGGCACCATCATCCATATAAACAGAAGAGAGACCAGCACTAACAGCCTGCGATTCACCATTGTGCGCCAGTCATCCACACCGTATGCGCCATAGCCCTTCATCGCTCTTTCTTTCATAGGAAAACGAGGATGACCATTCTGAAAATTCATGTTTACTCCTAACATTTCACAAATCGATGTATCAAGCTAATGTATCGAATCAATCCATTTCAAGTAAATCGTGAAACCGATTTATCGTTACCCAAAAACTATTACCTAACCGGTAACACACGTCGCAACAGCACTGGCTGATAACGTTGATCGTTACCAATGTGGCGAGTAAATCGCCATACCCAGACAAAACCCAGCGCCAAACCCAGCAATCCAAACACAATAGAGGCAAGCTCAGGATTTTCAAATAATAACTGGGTACCTAACACTTGCCCCAACCCAGCAAACATAAACAATGCTAATAATGGCACGATATACACTGCCAATGAACCACGCACCAAGGCCCGCTCATCAATACCGATGATCACTTCATCACCCACCGTCACCACCGTGGCCTTAGGATTGAGCGCCCGCACTTGGCTGCGCTTGTTGCCCAGCACTTTCGCCAACGTTGCGGTGCCGCAACCCTTGTTCACTGCGCATGTCCCGCAGGCCGAGCGACGTTGCGTTTCAACCCAAACATCGTCGGCATTTAACGCAACGACCCGCGCATGTTCTTCGATCATTCATTTTCCTCTGGGTCATACATGACCGCATGAGCCACACTTTCAACCGTGTGCGCGGGAACCTCGCCGATCACCGTAATCTGATACCCCTGACGCAATACGCCAAACGCATTAGTGGCCCCCATCAGCGATGCGCCTTCAAATATTGTGTGAGCGTCGGAGATTTTTTCCATATACACCGAAATACTGGCCAGACCGTCTGAAATAACCCAGTGTTCCACAAGTCCGGGGGAATTGGGCATCTGATGATGAAAACGTGTAATGATTGAAAAACCTTGTGGCAAGTTCACAATATCCCAGCGACTATCAACGAGGCTTTCCGCCGTTGGGTTATCGTCGTGCATAGTCCAGGTAAAATCATCACTGCGAGTCTCTGCCTCCAGCATCACGTCCGGAATATCCCCACCAATGGTAATATTGGCAAACATGGTCTGTTCCAGCACCTCGCCCTGGCCATTGATCAAATCAGATTTTAAGAGAATAGCGTTAACCTCATCGATCCAAAGACGGTAACCATAACGGGAAGTATCTTTTGGCTCAATTAAAATAGCCTGCACACTCTGCCCTGCAACACGATCCATGGCTTCAAATGAGAACGAATAATAATCTTGTAGCTGGCTAAAATCATTTTCAGCCATCTGCGCCAATAAATTACCTTTAAACTGTTGCTTGCAAACCATCACCACCTTGCTATTTGGCATGTAACTTGTCACTACATCATTTTTACGCACAACCTCCCTTGCCACACCGTTGAGATTAATCAGTCGTTCAAATTCGCCCCGCTGATCAACTCGGTGCACCACTCGCATAGACTGCACCTGACCATCCTGCAAATATACCAGGGTGCCATGATAATTGAGTTGCTGCGTCGCCGTTTGCATCCGCATCAGCACATCAAGTACCGCCTGATCAGCCGCATAGCCCGTGCCCGCAAAACCACAGGTCAAAACCAACACCAGCCAGAATTTACCGGATAATCGTCGCACCGAAAAAAGGCCAGACCGCATTATTTTTGCGCTTGGATAATGATGTAACGAGAATTGGGATAAGCCACGATTCTCGCGTACGGCACGACCCCCTGTAACGCCGCTCGCGGCGCTTGCTGATTGTGGTCAACCAGATATTTATTCAAATTGGGATGATAACGTTTCGCCAAAGGTGGCGTTGCCACGACAGGATTCGCAGCTTGGGTCACGATTTGAATATTGGGCCGAACCACCGCACGGGCAATTGATTGACTGACGGAGGGCCTATTTGAAGAAAGAATTGGCGAGAGGGTTGGAGAAAGAGTGGTCGGCGTTTGTGCCATTTGTCCAGCCAGGCTACGATCGTCTTGCTGATACATAAACTGCACTCCCAGCACCGCAACCGCGGCAACGGAGGCAGCAACCGCCAGCCCAGCCAGACGCCGCCCCAATGCCGTTCCCTGAAATGCCCTCCTAGGTGGTCGGGGCGCCAGCACCGTGGGCTCGTCTTGCAATGCCTTCATAACCCGGGACGAAAATTGGGCATCCATGCCCGCAGGCAAATGTTGTCGCAAAGTATCGCTTATCAGATGGTAGCGAAACCAGGTATCTCGCGACTCATCATTTTTCAACAGTTCATCCACCGCATCATGATGCGCCCGCTTATCCAGTTCGCCATCCATCAGCGCCGAAATTCGTTCATCCGATGAATTTGTCATACCTATCACCTGTCATTGTTGTTTCTATTTTCAACTACAGCCTTATTACTGAACTACTACCTACCGCTAGCCAATGAGTTGATTTAATCCTGCTTTCACCGAGGCCAGCCATAACCGGCAACCCCCGTCACTCGCGTTCAATAAGCGGCCGGAGTTTATGATCAACCGCTTCTCGCGCCCGAAATATTCGCGAACGCACCGTGCCAATGGGGCATTCCATCGTTTCCGCAATTTCCTCGTAACTCAAACCTTCAATTTCCCGCAGGATAATCGCCGTACGCAAATCATTCGGAAGTTGTTCCATTGCCAGAAATATCGTCGATTCAACTTCATCCCTTAACGCCAGCTGCTCCGGCGTTGCATATTCCTTGAGACCCTCGGCACCGTCAAATTGTTCAGCCTCTTGTGCATCAATATCCACATTCGGCATACGACGTCCACGCGCCACCAGATGATTCTTAGCCGTATTGATCGCGATGCGATACAGCCAGGTGTAAAATGCACTGTCACCGCGAAACCGGGGCAAGGCCCTATACGCCTTGATGAAGGCCTCTTGGGCCACATCCTGCACTTCACTGTGGTCACGAATATAGCGCGAGATCAACTTCATGATCTTGAGCTGATACTTCAGCACCAGAGTATCAAATGCGGTTTTATCACCGCGCTGCACTCTTTCTACCAGCAGCTGGTCTACCTTTTGTTCACTCATTTTTGCTTAACGATTAGCCCACACTGCGGGCAAGCCCTTTGTTATTTTTCAAGCGAGTGAAGCGTTCCCCAACAAGCTACCCGTGAGTGGACAATATCCGCAACAGATAGTTCTGTTAGCCAACCCCAGTTTCTGGCACATTCTGACGCGGTTCACGCCCAACACGCAACACTCAATACACACAACCCCTGAGATATGGGTTCTGCGCCCGGAATCAAGTAAACTTTGCGCATGAGTGAACATTTCAGTCATGACGTCCTGGTCATCGGTAGCGGCGCGGCCGGTCTAAGCCTGATTCTACGGCTTGACTCCAGCCTGCGAGTCGCCGTCATCGCCAAAGGGCCCGTGGACGAAGGCAGCAGCAAATATGCCCAGGGAGGCATTTCTGCTGTGCTTGATCCCGCCGACACCGTCGAATCCCACGTGCAAGACACCCTCACCGCCGGTGCCGGCTTGTGCGACCCCAGTATCGCGCAATTTACTGCAGAGCACGGTGCCAAGCAGATTCGCTGGCTCAGCGAACTCGGCACGCGTTTTTCGACAGCCAACCCCGCCACCAGCGACAACGCTGATCTGCATCTCACCCGCGAAGGGGGCCACAGTCAGCGCCGGGTCGCGCACGCTGCCGATGCCACCGGCCGTGCCATGGTCTGCTCCATGATCGGAGCACTAAAAGACCGCCCCAATGTCGAACTGTTCGAACATCACATCGCAGTCGATCTGATCACCGCCAATAAGCTCGGTCACGAGCCGCAACGGGTACTAGGCGCCTACGTACTGAATCGCAACAGCGAGCACATCGAAGTCTTTCACGCACGCTGTGTGGTGCTCGCCACCGGCGGTGCCAGCAAAGTCTATTTGTACACCACCAATCCGGACGTTTCCACCGGCGACGGCATCGCCATGGCCTGGCGCGCCGGTTGCCGGGTCGCCAACATGGAATTCATCCAGTTCCATCCCACTTGCCTCTATCATCCGAAGGCCAAATCTTTCCTGGTCTCCGAAGCCCTGCGCGGCGAAGGTGCTCATTTATTGTTGCCCGACGGCAGCCGCTTTATGCACAAATTTGACTCCCGCGAAGAACTCGCTCCGCGAGACATCGTCGCCCGCGCCATGGATCACGAAATGAAACGCCTCGGTGCTGACTGCCTGTACATCGACATCAGTTTCAAAGGTGCCGACTTCATCACCCGCCACTTCCCCACTATTTATCAGCGCTGCCTTGAGTTCGGCTTCGACATGACCCAGCAACCACTGCCCGTGGTGCCCGCCGCCCACTACACCTGCGGTGGAGTGATGACCGACCGCTACGGGCGCGCCGATATCGACGGACTCTATGCCATCGGAGAAACCGCCTTCACTGGTCTGCACGGCGCCAACCGCCTGGCCAGCAACTCACTGTTAGAATGTTTGGTATTCGGCGAAGCCGCCGCAAAAGATATCAACCAGACGGGTAAAGACCGACAGCTCACCGAGCACATCCCCGATTGGGACGAAAGCCGCGTCACTGACTCCGACGAAGAAGTGGTGGTTTCCCACAACTGGGACGAGCTACGACGTTTCATGTGGGACTACGTTGGCATCGTGCGCAGCGACAAACGCCTGCAACGCGCCCTGCGCCGCACCGACTTACTGGTGCGTGAAATTGAGGAATACTACAGTCACTTCCGTATTAACAGCGACCTCATTGAACTGCGCAACCTGGTACAAGCTGCCACCCTGATTATTCGCAGCGCCATTCTGCGCCAGGAAAGCCGGGGGCTCCACTATACCTTAGACTACCCTGATACCGATGAAACCCGCGCACCGGAAAACACTATCCTAGTACCGCCTAACTTCAATCATCAACCCTCCACGCTGCAGTCTAAACCGCTGGCAGATCGCAACAAAAAGCCCTCGCCGAAAAAAGTTAAATTAGCACAAGCCTGATCAACAACCACCTTAACGATCAGCGCTCGAAGCTGCACTCAACAACAGTAAACTTCAATAAACACCACAATCTCCTTCCAATAGCCATTGCTTCGTCTCTCAGCCAAAAACACCGCAATTAAAGGATTTAGAGCCTTAATGGGGCAAAAACGGGACGACAAAATTGTCGGATTTTTTTACACAATTCTTATTTGTTCATGCTAAGAAAATAATGGAAAAATAAAAATCGAACAATAACAACAACTCAGAAAAAATATACGTACTGGCACCAAATATGCCTCCCTCTAGCTAAGTTGATCAATCAACCATGGAGGCAGAAATGAACAGAATAACTTTATACTTGATAACACTGCTGTCCCGTTAACAAGTAAGTAAAGAGGCCTGATTCACCCATGATTTGAT
>CAYNYJ010000006.1:0-17845 GCA_964401355.1 uncultured Ectothiorhodospiraceae bacterium
ACGCGTGGAGCTTGCACTCTTGGTGATGGTTTCAGGTTTGTTAAAAGCGGTGTAAGTGATGATCTTCCCACCAATACCGGTTTCCATGTTGCCATTGGCATCGTAGGTGAGGTTTTCTACAGCGGTCTGACCAATGTTTGCGGAAATGCAGGCGGTATCATGGATGTCGGTTGCTGAGTCCGTATTACAATCGGCTGCACTTGTGAGTGGCGTTGTGTCCAGTCCCACCAAATTTCTGGCCAATAACGTAGTGTCCAGACTGGTAATGTTGCCGTCGCCATTAACATCACCTGCAATGACGCCTGTTAGCGATGTATTACGCAGTATTTGAGCAACCGCATGGGGGCCAGTGCCGGTATATTTATAGGTACCTACTTGACTGTTGTAGGTGATATTGCCGAGTGCGTCGTATAGGTAGTTTGCCGTTTGCTGACCATCCCGGAACACGTATGAAACTCGATTGAGGCTATCGTAGGTAAAGCTTTCAATTGTGCCGTTTTGTGTTGTGCCGCTCGCCAGTGTGATAACCCGGTTGTTATCAGTGCGGCTGGTCAGGTTGCCAAGATTATCAAAACCAAATGCCAGACTTTGCACGCCACTACTTAAACCCGCGCCGGTGCTGATCGAGTTTATAAAACCCATTTGTGCATCGTAACCACGCAAGGTGGTGAGGCCGTTACCTAACGACTCAGACGTAATTTGCCCGCTGGCATTGACCGAGTCTGCTGTCCACAGTGTGTCGTTGCTTGCACCGTTTTGTACGGCTTTAAGATGACCGTAAGCATCGTAGACATTACGCTTGATGAAAGCGGCCTGATTGCCAGCATCCTGTGCAGGGTAAGTGATTGTATCGACACGACTGTATAGATCGTACGCAGTTGCTACCGAATAACTGGCACCATCAAAATTCGATGTCGCCGTTTCGATACGGCCAAGGCCGTCGTAACAAAAGGTTTTGCTAATGGCGCTATCGGTGCTGGATTTCAATTTACCAATACTGCGACAACTACCTGCAGGGTCTGCTTCTGTGAAGTAATCCCACTGGCTGGTTTTTTCGATACTCGTTGGGTCGGCCAAATTACGCTCATCAACCCGTGCCTGCATACGATTCAGCAGGTCGTAATTCATGGTGGTTTCCTGGCCTTTGGCATCTTTTTGCCAACGCAGGTTACCCAGGGCATCGGTGGCGTATTCCCAGGTACCCATATCCGGGTCGATCAATTTTATTTTTCGACCACGATTGTCGTAATCCATGTCGATAACATTGCCATCAGGATCGGTGACAGTATCCAGTTCACCAAAGGGTAAATAAGCGTATTGCGTACTATTGTTATCCGCGTCATACACCCACTCTACTTTGCCTGCGAGGTTTTTGATTTGCCGTACGGACAGGCTGGTGGTAACACCATCTGAACGACGTTCTGTTTCCACGGTTGTTTGTAGACCTTCGTAGGTATTCGTAATAACGGAACCATCGGGATTGGTTCGGGTTTTGATACGACTCAGGGCATCAAAGGTATTAGAGATCCAGTATTTAGTGGAAGCACCTTTGAAAAATGGCCGGGAGCTTCGCCACAAACGTCCCGCTCCGTCGAACTCTTTATCCTGATGAACGACAACGCCATCGAGACCCAAAGTTTCCACGCGCAGCTGTCGAGAGAATTCATCCATGTAGGCCGTGGATGTTGCGCCTGCACTACTTGCGGTGGTGACTTTGTACACGGCATTGGTCGGACAGCTAGTGTCTGTTGCGTCGCACCAGCCATAGGTCACTGTGGTTTGAGTGCCGTCTGGCCGGGTTTCGGTACTGCGGCGTCCAAAGGAATCGTACGTCCACGATGACGTTAAACCGTTAGGCCCTGTTTGACTGACAAGCTTTCCCCAGCGAGCATCGTAAGTTTTGCTTTCGGATTGGGTAATTGCGCCTTCTACGGGCACGGTTGTGACGACTACCGGGAGCTGGTTGTTTGTATAATCAAAATTACTGGTGGTTGTGCGTGCAGCAATGGGATAGCTTGCGCTCGTCGAGCCACTGACCGTAACAGAGTTTTTGTTGCCATAGCTGTCATAGGTGTATTCGGTTTTCAGGTACAGGTCGGGGTCAGTGGGTTCGTCTTCCGCCCATTGCAACATGCCGGCACTGGCATGTCCGGCCGGATAATACGCAAAAGCGGTATTGCGGGTTTGGGAATCCGTGCCTTCGTATGAGGTGACACTGGAAGTCGTTAATCTGCCGAGATGCCAGTTGGCAGTATCGTTATCATAAGTATTGGAAGTTGTTTGGCGATAGGCGAACGTTGCATCAGAGGGAGTCAGTTTGGTATCGACGGTGATATCCGTTGCATTACCGTAATTATCCATCACTGTTGTGGTGGTAGTGTATTTTAATGGCGTACCATCGAGTTCTTTTTCTTCCGAGGTGCTGTTTGCGAGATAGACAGAGTAATAATAATTTTCAGTGACGCTCTTTACGGCATAGTTGTTGATAGTTTCACTAGTGACAATGTCGCCCAGCGTGGGATCAGCATAACTAACAGTGACCTTTTTAGGCATGTTTAAGAAAGGGAATACATTAAAAGTCGTGTCAAAGGTGGAATTATCGTATGTCGTGATGGTGGTTTGTTGCGTTTGCGCATCGGTTATCGCGCGCGATGCGAACCCCAACCAGCCTTGGCTTAGGCTATGAATACGCGCATCAGTATATGTGTAAATATATTGAGCTATACCACCTATACCGTTAGAGACGGTGTGTTCACTTACAACCTGCAGCGAAGAAATAATACAGGGTGTTGGGTATTCGCAGTTGTTAGCACCTTTGGTGTAAACACTGGGGTCAGTTAGAGGTTTGTAGGTGACGTCTGTTTTGGTGCCGAAGCCAGTGATGAAGGATTCTACTATTTGTGGATTAACTGCATTTGTGAGCTGCCCAGAAGATACTTTCTGGGTTGTAGACGATAGTTCACAGGTCGGCGGCAAACTTTTAGTGCATATATATGAATATGTATCACCGTAATATTTTGTTACGATATCCAGCCTCCCATCCGAGTCGATATCTAAAATACGTGTGCCGGAATCCTTCCCGTTAGCTGTTATTAAATTATATGGTGAACTAAAATCACTATTGTTGATCCTCCCACTATCTTTTATCCATCCAGTACCTGTATTTAAATAAGCACCTTGGTCTATTGTATTTGTTTTTATATCTATCCAATGCTGGTAAAGAATATCCACCAACCCATCGCCATTTAAATCAACAAACCTTACGTTATTGGCATCGTCACCAACAATTTTTATTGGCACAGGTGGTATGTAATTACTATCAAATATCCAGCCAGCACCTGTATTCAGGTAAGCTTTTCGTTCAGGCGTAGTTCCATCGCTGTATGATCGGTGTTGTAATATATCTACCAGACCATCTCCGTTTACATCTATAAACTCTACTCCTCTGCTTCCGTCCACATCTGCTTTAAATGGAATTGGAAACTTGTCTGGTTTAGTTTCCCATCCATTTGAGGTTTTGTAATAAACAGCGACATTGCCGTTAATATCTGATGTGTCATGCAGTAAGTCGTCTAACCCGTCACCATTCACGTCCAACCAACCTGTTGATGTTAATTTTATTGGCTCGTAAGTATCCCGCCAATATCGGCCAGATAGAACTTGTTTAACGCCAAAGGATGTTGTTGCAGATAAATTTATAGGCGGGATGTGTAATGAAGAAAAAATCCACTTTCCTGATGGTGAGCCAAGAAAGGCTCCTCGTATTGGTTTTTCTGAGGTACTACATGTTTGCGAGCCTGCTGAGCCTGATGGTCCACATATAAAGCCGCTTCCTGGGCCACTCGTATTACAGAGTTCTTCACACGATTGTACTGTTGCTGTATATCTATATACATAATCAATTAACCCATCGCCATTTAGATCGACAAACTTTGCCGTCCAATCAGCATTATCGTGCCTACCAATCGGTAGATTTATATTAGTTGCTCCTTTTGCATCTAATATCCATCCACTCCCATTATTAAAATACATTTTTGTAACGAGACCAGTGGCATCTGAATGTCGGCTATATACGAAATCGATCAATCCATCACTATTGAGATCTATAATTTGTGTCCCAGCATGTCGGTTGTCATCTCTGACCAGCGGTTCCGGCGGGTAAAAAGAGGGGCTATCAAGCCAAGTACCGTCATTTTGATAAAGATATGCGCCAACTTCCGGTGAAACAGTTGTGCTTATCCAGCGATGAAAAACAATATCCTGATCGCCATCTCCATCAAGATCAACAAATCTAATACCTCTATCCTTTTCATCCATATGAGCAAGTAACATTGGCAATTCGGTTATTTCAGAAGATTGCCACGCTGCAGTTCCACTCGGGTTCGGCTGCCATCCTATTTTTGTTGCAGGCAAACACTGCCCATCATGTCCACAGTCCGTGATAGTGGCGACTTTACTTTTATTTGAGCTAGCGTCCGTCGGCTTGTAGGCTACGATATAGTTCCGTACCAATCCGCTCGCAATTTCTACCGAAATATTTTCTAGTCGCTTTGTAGTTTGTACTTTGCCACCAGCCCGATAACCAATAATGGGGTCAGGGCGCGTCTCATTTCCTGCTGCGCCATAATTAAAGCTAAGCTTCCCGCCACCGGAATAAGATATTTCGCTGGGGTAGTATTCACTGTTATATCCGGTAGCGCTGGATGTTCCAGCGGAGTCGTCACCAATAAACTGATAACTGAAGTTAATAATATTGCCCACATTGTCTGTAATGCTGCTTATAGCCCAAATGTGGACAACATCCACACCATGCGGTGCAAAGCGACTATTAAATTGGCCATTTGCATCAACTGCGATATCACCAAATTGCATGACCAACCCATCTTTTGTGGATATTTCAAAAGATTCTGGCCCGTTGTTTAAATACCCTTTAGAAACCACTTTTGAAAAGATATCTTGCTCTGTACGGTATTCGGTATTGTTCTGTCCATAAGCACCTGAAATGGCAACAAGCCGCTGGCCATCTAGGCAAAATTTATCATTAGCATCCAATTTCACATTACGAATTTGGCCATCCTGCGCCAAGTTTTGTGGGCAACGAGTAATTGTGGAAAGACCAGAAACATTCCAACCTACACCAAGCAAACCATTCCCAGCTTGGCTACTATAAGTCAGCGAAATACCCGGCTTGATGCCACCGGTGCCAGCCGGTACTTTTATAGGAATTGAGTATGTGGCAGCACCATCTGGGGTTACTGAAAAACTACCGTCTACTGAGCCAACAAGCCCACTCATAGCATGAACACTGGCTGCATAAAAACCCAAACTTAAATACAAGCCGATGGATAATTTCCAAAGGTCATTACACAAAAACTTTCCCCAAGCGCTTTTTTTCATTTTTACATTTTCCATTTTATTCTTTTTATTCCGCAACAACTTAAATGCAAGTTCTGTATTATTTGTTTGTATCACATCATTGGCCGATAATTTTCTTGCTCATTATCATCAGAATCTAGATTTTGTTAGGTCGGCGACAGAACGATCTTCGTCAACAACTCGTCGAAACTCACACCCAGAAATGGAAGTTGATAATAGAGGATTTACAAACTTTGAAATCAAACGATCAGTTAGCCGCTAACACAGTGTGCCCGCTGCCCCCCTCGCAACCATTAGTTCGATACACATCTATATTTTTTTAGTGGTCTTAATTATTATTATTTTTAATTTTCTGCCTTATTATGGCAGTGAGACTGAGCATAGCTAAATCACAATGGCGGGTAAAGATCGCCAATTATATTTCACTGTAGGGTAAGGACTACAATCACTCAATAAAAAATGCGCCTAAAACAATCAATTCACCCCACCACTCAAACACTTATGTCTTTTTGTTTATAATAATTTTGATTTTGAAAACCAATATAATTTTGGCAATATTTACACACTAGTTTCAATGCTCAAATATTAATCAGCTCTCTATTTTTTCAACAGTATTTCAAAAGTAACTATAATCGTGAGTTCAATTTGTAAGTGCAACTCCGCCTGTCGGTGAAAGGGCAAGCTGCGATAAACATCCCCGCCCCAAGGGGCGGGGTATTAACATCATTTCGTCACACTGGCGCAAGCCGGTGTCCAGGAGTTTCACCAATAATAGACGCTCTTAGGCGACCTCTGGATTCTGGCCGCAGCCTGTCCCGGCGAAGGCCGGGGCCAGAATGACGACATTCGCAGCGAGCTGCGGGGAATTAAGCCCTAAGAAATTAACATCGTGGCTTTGCTCGAACCGGCAGGTAAGAGAAGCACACATGAAAATCTATACGCAGCTTACCCAGGAACAACGTTATTAGATTTATGCATTGAAGAAAGCAGGACTTAACCAAACGGAGATTGCCGTGATCATCAGCATCAATAAAAGGACAGAAGTGAGCTTACGCAATAGCGGGCTCCGAGGCTATCGCTCCCAGCAGGCCCACACCCTGACATTAGGCCGTCGCGCAAGCAACGTGCCCACGCATTGGCGACAGCACTTGGCGATGGATCAAGCGATTGCTGCGCAAAAAATAGAGCCCTGAACAGTTCAGCAGCTGGCTCTTGGCGGAAACCGGATACGGTCAGTCACGAGCGGATCTACCCGTACGTGCTTGCAGACAAGACCCAGGACGGTAATTTATACCGTCACTTGCGTTGCAGGCGGCAGCGTAAAAAATGCTATGGTAATTACAGCACACGCGGTCAGCTAACAAATCGCACCTCCATTGATGAGCGTCCTTGCATCGTTGACCGTCGCTCTCGCTACGGCGACGGGGAATTGGAACGATCATTGGCAAGGGCCACAAGCAGGCTATCGTCTCGTTCACGGAGCGCAAATCAAAACTGAGCCTGATTGCCAAAGTGCCGCGCAAAACCACTGATCTTGTCATCAAGGCCATTATTCGTTTGCTGGCGCTGGCGGCAAACCGAATGCACACAATGACGTCGGACAACGGCAAAGAATTCGCTTAACATGAAATAATGACCACCGCGTTGAATGCAGATTTTTATTTTGCCCACTCTTATTTCCTCATGGGAAAAGTATTGAATGAAAATACCGATGGACTTATTCGACAATATTTTCCAAAGAACTATAATTTCACAACGATTACTGCTCAACAGATTAAAAAGGCCATGAACAAATTCAATAACCAACCCAGAAAATCCCTTGGCTTTAAAACCCCGAATCAGGTATTTTTCGGAATCAACCCACCTGTTGCACTAGCGAGTTGAATCCGCGTATGAAAAAGCCCCTGCGCGCCATCTTTTATGTATTAACCTTCCTGATAAGCATGTGGGCTGGCCAGCTGTTTATCGACTACTTCACTGGCAACGCGCAAGGTCGGGAAGCTGCACAAGCGATGGTGCAACGACCTGCGCCCGAGTTTAGTTTAAATGACGTCAGCGGCATCCCCCGAAATTCACATGAATGGGATGGCAAGGTGGTCGTTCTCAATTTCTGGGCGACCTGGTGTCCGCCTTGCCGCAGCGAAACCCCCATGTTTGTCGAGATGCAGGAGCAATACGGCGCCACTGGCCTGCAATTCGTCGGGGTTGCTATTGATGCACACGATAAGGTGGAGGAATTCATGGACACCTATGGCATCAATTATCCCATGTTGATTGGTGAAGACGATGCCATTAATGTCGCCAAAGATTACGGCAATCGCTACGGTGCTTTACCCTACACCGTGGTGATCGATCGTCACGGCATGATCCAGTTCATCCAGCGAGGCGAGATGACACGCAAAATGATGGAAGGTGCTATTAGCCATCTGTTGTAACGACCTACTCTGCAATAACCTCCCCGTTAACAGGCCTGTTTTAGCTCAACGTATATCAACGGGGGATTTTCCTACTTTGCAGCGAAACTACCCTAAATTTCGGCGATCCCCGCCAAACCCGCAGAAACCTGGACATCTTTTCCCCATTGGACCATAATTGCTGAAATATTGCTGGAAATGGAACACGTTCACAACAATTACCGGGAAGTTACCCAAGTTTTCACGCAATTTGGCGACAAGATAACGCCAAGCTCTACCCATAAAGCACCCACACGCAGACGGATAACCCACAGACAATTCTCATGGCCAACATACTGGTTCTCAACGGTCCTAATCTCAACCTGCTCGGCAGCCGCGAACCCGACCACTATGGGAAGATCACCCTCGAAGACATCAACAAAACACTGGTCAAAGCGGCCAAGAGCGCTGGCCACACGCTGAGCCATTTTCAAAGCAATGCCGAACATGAATTAGTGGATCGCATACACCAAGCGACAGCTGAGCAGGTTAAATTTATCATCATCAATCCCGCCGCCTTCACCCACACCAGCGTGGCGCTGCGCGACGCACTTGCTGGGGTCGCCATTCCTTTTATTGAAGTACACCTATCCAACGTGCAGGCCCGCGAAGAATTTCGCCAACAATCCTTTTTTTCCGATATAGCGGTGGGCGTGATCAGCGGCTTGGGTTCTCAAGGCTACCAACTGGCATTAGACGCGGCGATCGCTCGACTGACCTGACTTTTCTAAAAACACTCTATTAACAGTCAAGGAACCTCTGATCTATTCATGAACTCGTATCTTGCGTCTGAAATATTCAGATCACAATTAGTGTCAGTCCTACTGACACTTATGCAACGCTCTACTTCGTCCAGAATAGATCAGAGGCTCCTTAAAAAATCATAGGCATCCATTATGGATATACGCAAAGTTAAAAAACTCATTGAGTTGCTGGAAGAATCCAACATCGCTGAGCTGGAGATTCACGAGGGCGAAGAATCCGTGCGCATCAGTCGTTACGGCAGCCACCCCGTTGTCGCGGCTCCCGTTCCCATAGTGGCCGCAGCACCCATCGCCGCACCGGCAGCGGTCGTCACTCCCGATGAAACTGCCAACAGCGAAGTAGAAATCAGCGGTCACAAAGTGACCTCACCCATGGTCGGCAGCTTCTATCGCGCACCGACACCGGGTGCCAACGCCTTTGTGGAAGTGGGTCAAAGCGTTAGCGTCGGCGATACCCTGTGCATCATCGAGGCAATGAAACTGCTGAATCAAATCGAGGCGGACAAAGCGGGTAAAATCAAAGCTATCCTGGTTGAAAATGGCGAGCCGGTAGAATACGGGCAAACGCTATTCATTATTGAATGAAAAACGCCGAATAAAGAAAATCGAATTAACAACGCGAGTAAAGTCGCAATGTACACACAAACACTTTTTTGCGACTGCTTGCCATGTTACCCAATAACAGCAAGCAAGCCGTCGCGAATCATCAATGATCAACAGATGAAACCACACCATGTTTAAAAAAATTGTGATTGCCAACCGCGGGGAAATTGCCCTGCGTATTTTACGCACCTGCAAAGAGATGGGCATTCAAACCGTTGCCGTGTATTCCGAGGCCGACCAGGATTTGAAGCACGTGCGTCTTGCTGACGAAACCGTGTGCATTGGCCCCGCCTCATCCACCGACAGTTACCTGAATATTCCGGCACTGATCAGCGCCGCAGAAGTCACCGATGCGGTGGCTATTCACCCCGGTTACGGTTTCCTCGCTGAGAACGCTGATTTCGCCGAACGCATCGAGCAAAGCGGCTTCACCTTTATCGGCCCCAAATCCGAAACCATCCGGCTGATGGGCGACAAGGTGTCCGCCATCAAGGCCATGCGTGAATCCGGCGTGCCCTGCGTACCCGGCTCCGACGGCCCACTGGGCGATGATACCGTCACCAACATGCGTATTGCCAAAGAGATCGGCTACCCCATCATCATCAAAGCGGCCGCCGGTGGGGGTGGTCGCGGCATGCGTGTGGTGCATTCTGAAGCGGCATTGCCGAATGCCATTTCACTCACCACCGCCGAAGCTCAATCATTTTTCGGCAGTGGCGTGGTGTACATGGAAAAATATCTGGAAAATCCGCGCCACCTAGAAATCCAGATACTCTCGGACAATCACGGTAACGCTATCCACCTGGGCGAGCGCGACTGTTCCATGCAACGTCGCCACCAAAAGGTCTGTGAAGAGGCCCCGGCCCCCGGCATCAGTGAAGAACTGCGCGCCAAAATCGGTGACCGCTGCGCCGAGGCCTGTCGAAAAATCGGTTACCGCGGCGCAGGCACCTTCGAATTCCTTTACGAAAATGGCGAATTTTATTTCATCGAAATGAACACCCGTATTCAGGTCGAGCATCCCGTCACGGAGATGGTTACCGGCGTGGATTTAATCAAAGAACAAATCCGCATCGCCGCCAACCTGCCACTGAGTTATCAGCAAGATGACATTAAAATTCGTGGCCACGCCTTTGAGTGTCGCCTCAATGCCGAAGATCCTAAAACCTTCATGCCGTCGCCCGGCACCATTACCGAATTCCACGCTCCGGGCGGCTTGGGTGTGCGCGTCGACTCACACATTTACAACGGCTACAAAGTGCCACCCCATTACGATTCGATGATCGGCAAACTTATCGTCTACGGCGACACTCGCGAAATCGCCATGGCACGCATGCGCACCGCCTTAGCTGAATGCGTGATTGAAGGCATCAAAACCAACATCCCGCTGCAACTCGACATCTTTAACGATGCCGCATTTGCCGCTGGCGGCACTAATATCCACTACCTTGAAAAAAAACTAGGACTGTAAAGAAAAGTGCTGAGTGCTAAGGACTAAGTGCTGAGTGAAAAACCTCGCTCTTTTACACTTAGCACTCAGTCCTTAGCACTTTGTTAAAAATGCCCTGGCTACAACTCACCTTCGAAACCACTCCGGAAGACGCTGAACAGTTCTCGGACTTGCTTAGCGAAGCCGGCGCGAATGCCGTCACTTTTCTCGACAGCGCCGATCAACCGTTGTACGAACCGCCAGTGGGAGAAACGCCACTATGGTCGCGCACCCGCATCATTGGTCTATTCGATGCCGCTACCGATATGGATGCCGTACTGGCACAGATCAACGCCGCCATAACACCCAATAGTCTGCCCGACCACCGCATCTCCCCGTTGCAAGATAAAGATTGGGAACGCGAGTGGATGGACAATTTCAAACCCATGCCCTTTGGCAAGCGTTTGTGGATCGTCCCCAGCTGGACTCAGCCACCACAACCAGAGGCCATCAATATCCTGTTAGACCCGGGACTGGCCTTTGGCACCGGCACCCACCCCACCACCGACCTGTGTCTGCAATGGCTGGATGCACACGGCGCCGAACACCATGAGGTTATCGATTACGGCTGCGGTTCCGGCATCCTCGCCGTGGCTGCGGCGAAACTGGGGGCAGGCCATGTGTGGGCCGTAGACAATGATCCGCAAGCTCTCATTGCCACGCGCGACAATGCGAAAAAAAACAGTGTGGATAAAAAAATCAGCGCGGTGTTGCCCGATGCCCTGCCCGAACGACCCCCTTTACAAACGCCTTTGCTGCTGGCCAATATCCTGGCGCAACCACTGATGGACTTTGCCGAACGCTTCGCCACACACGTCACCCCCGGAGGACACATCGTATTATCCGGCATTCTCATCGAGCAGGCCGAACAAGTCGCCGCCTGTTACACCCCCTGGTTTGCAATGGAACCTGCGGTATTCAAGAACGAGTGGGTGCGACTCAGCGGCCAGCGTTTGAGCTAAAACATCGCAGTCAACGACAACATTACCACCGTTGGACTCAAACCCCCTTACCGAATCAGCCAACAACGACACCCACCAACCAAAGATTACATTTCACGACGCCATAAATTTTTCACATTGTCAGATTTTTTTACACCGTTGCTGACAATCAGTAAAAAACAATTCTCCAACACTGCAATTAGTCACAGTGTTTACTCTATTTAGTGCTCAAATTTGACGCTAACCTACCCAATATTACGCTGTCGGTATATTTTACAAATCAAAAAACGAGAGGTGCCGAACTAAACTTAACCCATTGATTTAACACTTAATTAATACTTTGGTATATTTTTTGCTTCTACTACTTTTGCTCGACAAACTAAAACAATTCAATCAATCATTTATTTTTCTATCGTACATGGAGGTATGAAATGAAACGCAACAAATCCCGTTCGTTATTTTATTCGCTCATCGTAGTCATCAGCTCGCTAATCCCGTTTCAATCTGCAAATGCAATCATAGGCTACGCGGACGTTGTCCTTGATTTTTATGACAGTGGCGCTGGGCCGGTCTCAGGGCCGTATGGGGGAACATGGAATGGCAGTACAGGAACATTCCCAATCTCTGTATCTACCGATGTCGTAATTGGCGACGACCCAGGTTATCCCGGCGATTTTGCCGATTTTTTATCCCTCGCAACAGGCTCTTTTGTAACCGTCGGCTTTACTGATGAGACCATCATAGACGGCGTGGGAGATGATATTTTTATTACGGAAGTGGGAGCGAGCGGTGAGAGTGCCGATGTTTTTGTCAGTTCAGACCTCTTTAATTTTGTGTTTCTTGGAACCATATTCGACAACATTACAACGGCCTTGGATTTAGCCGACATTGGATTTACCGATGCCGTACAGGCCATTAAGATCGTCGGCAATGACAACTTCGGAGGCTCGCCAGGCTTTGATGTTATTAATATCAGAGTACTGCCAGGCAGTATTGGACCCGGCGTCATCTCTGTCCCAGTTCCCGCTACCCTCGCACTCATGGGCTTGGGATTATTCGGCATGGGTTTCTATCGCAAAAAGATAAATAAAGAAACCCTTTAGCAACATCCTTTTAAACCCCATCACTGTAGGCAGGCCACTTTTTTATGCAAGACACGTCGGGCGGATGGGCAAAACATCATCCGCCCGACGTTTCAATGAAACTCGCCGCCACCACTCGTTTTTCTTCAAACACCCACACAGCCCAAAGCGCCTCTCCTCATTTCTTCACGCCTGTGCTTTTCGCTAAATTTTTCAGCCCGCTTGCCGATGATTCAAGCAATAATCTGGACAAATCAACGCGACGTGGACCCACTCAAGTATCGATTGCCAAAACAGCCGCAAACCGATACCCATATACGGCAACTCCGGACCAGCGAATTGGCCGCATGGCTTGCTGCACACCCGATCATCAATATGCCATCCACTGCAGCTCTGATACTCAAATTATTACAGGATTACAACCGCTGCGAAATGCCCGCTGCAGTGCGTCTCAAAACAGCGGTCAGCTTGCAACCGGTGATCAATAAACTCGTCGAGCAACTTCGTGTTTACCACCAAAATGAATCACTGCCGCTGCGCAAGAGTACTCGCACACAAGCTAATAAAGTGGCGCATTTTCTGCGGGAGACAGCCTTTGCCTACAAAACAGTAGTGACTGATTCGGTGATTGATAACGAAAGCTACAAGATAAGCATTAATCTGTTTATTGTTGCCTTGCGGTTGACCATCGCCCAACCGGGGCAGCCGCTACTGGAATACTATTCACAATACGGCCCCACCCCAGTGGATCAACAACACCCGGCCGGTCGCGAGCTTGGACTGATCCCCGCCAGTAGCGCGTGGCAACTGAAGTCCCCCGACAACAGCCATCAGATAGGACGGAACAACACCCGTCTATCCAACTTCAGCGGGAAAACCGATGTCTGGGATGCCATTCACGACATTGAAATTCACGTACGCAACAAACACGGAACGGCCATGACGTTACGGCGTCGGTCTGATATTCAGTCACGAACTCGGGTCGACGTCGTAGCCGCCTTCCGCTCCGATGAAAATGCCCGCATTTACGACATTGACACGCAATTGGTACTCAACCGACAAACTACGTTAAAGTATGTGCGACTGACGCAGATGCCCGAAACCACGAGCTCCTTCTCGATGTTTGAACTCAAACACATCGAAGTGCCCCCGGCGGAACAAGCCAAGATCAGTGCAATCCAAACAGACCAATAAACACCGCAAAGCTACCCATCATGTATACCCAATGCCCCCATTGTGATGCCATTTTCCAACTCACCACCGCGCAACTCAAGGCCGCCAATGGTGAAGTTCGCTGCGGGCAATGTCTGACCATTTTCAACGCCCTTAGCCATTTGAGTGAAGTCATTCCCACCCAGGCAGAATCTGCCAATGCGCCGCAAGACCTAACGCCCAGCGACACAGCGTCCGCCATCGATGACCCGACACCCGTGGCTGACGACCACGAGCCCGAAGTACACAGCCATGAACCCAAAGCAAACAGCCTTGCGCCCGAAACAAACAGCCGTGAACCCGAAGCAAACAGCCTTACGCCGGATACCGACATCTTCAATGACGTCATCGCGGCGGCTCATCAAAACAATTTGCCCTCCGAGGAAATCGATCTCTTCGAAGAATTCCTGTCCGCAGACACGCTCCCACCCGGCGCAAACGAAGCCGAGGCGAAAACAGCCACCGACAGTTCCTCCTCGCTGAGTGATGAAAAGAGGGGCGCTGTGGATGGCCCAATCGACTCTCCAGACAATTTTTCAAACACCGACCCCAGCTTCGGTGATGCAGCAGCAGCCATGGCGGCGCTAGATTTCGAATTACATATGGCAGCCGATGCCAAGCGGGATGACAAAGAACCGCATATTAATATCGACGATGAGTTTGCCGAATTCGCTCAATACTCGCACGAGCCTGCCGACAAGCCCGCCACATTTATTGTCGATGCTGCTGTTAATACCGCAGTCGATACTGAAAGTGACGCCATCATCATCGAGGAAGCCGACCTCGCGCCAATCACCTCGGAGACTTACACAGACAAGCTGACAACCAGCACCGACGGCGACAACTCGGCAGCCCCCTCTCCCGAACCAACAGCGGAAACGAAAATCGACCCCGCAGCCGAGACCCCAGAGCACAATGTGCCCAGCCTTATTCTGGAGGAAATGCACGCCGCCAAAGCCGAACGGCTGCGTCCCTCAACGACGCCGTGGATGATCGGCAGCCTGGTATTGATGCTGACCCTGGTGCTACAAGTGGCCTACCACTCACGCGATGAACTGGTCAAAGATGCCAGCCTACGCCCCTGGCTGATCCAAATGTGCCAATGGGCCAACTGCACCCTGTCCCAGCCTTACGACATCGAACAGATCGAAATTATTGGCCGCGAGGTACGCACACACCCCTCCGCACGCAAGGCGCTAATCGCCAGCACTACCCTCATTAACAATGCGTCATTCGTCCAGCCCTTTCCCTTATTGATTCTGGTATTCTCAGATATCAATGGTATGCAATTGGCCCGACGGCGTTTCTCCCCCCGCGAATACCTGAACAACAGTATCGACCTCGCCGCCGGCATGACTCCCGATATGCCAGTGCGCATTGAGCTGGAACTAGTCGATCCCGGCAAGGCCGCCGTAAACTATGAGTTCCACGCCGAACTGGATCCCCGCAACACACGGCCGCTCACCTAACAGGGTTCCGAACAGCGCCGCTTTTAAAAAATAATGTGTCACAGATATCGATGCTTAGACTGCCCCCGGCGAAAAAACCCCGCCAGCATCTTTTCTCCCTCCCAGGTTCAGAGTAGGATAAGCGATTCGTTTTCCCTGTAAACTGTACGTTTTAGACTCATATGGCGTATTTTACACGCTGTATCAAGACGTTAAGGCAAACAACCAAACAATTACCATGCAAATCGGCCCCTATAAACTCAGCAACCAACTGATTCTCGCCCCCATGGCGGGTGTCACAGACCGCCCCTTTAGGCAGCTGTGCAAAAAGTTGGGTGCCGGTATGGCCATCTCGGAAATGGTATCCTCCAACTCGCTGTTGTGGGGCTCGGAAAAGACCAAACGCCGCGCTAATCATGACGGTGAAACAGATCCGCGCTCGGTACAGATCATGGGTGCCGACCCACAGATGATGGCCGAAGCAGCCCGTTACAACGCCGACAACGGCGCCCAGCTGATCGACATCAACATGGGCTGCCCGGCAAAGAAAATCTGCAACGTGGCTGCCGGTTCGGCGCTGTTGCAAAATGAAAAACGGGTGGGTGAAATCCTCGATGCCGTGGTCGGTGCCGTGGATATTCCTGTCACGCTGAAAATTCGTACCGGCTGGGATACCGACAATCGAAACGGTGTGGTCATTGCCCGCATCGCCGAGAGTGCGGGTATTCAATCCCTGGCCGTGCATGGGCGGACTCGCGCCTGTGCCTACAAGGGGGAAGCCGAGTACGACACTATCGCCGCGATTAAGGCGGCGATCAATATTCCGGTGGTGGCCAATGGCGACATCAGTACACCGGAAAAGGCAAAACGGGTGTTAGAATACACCCGGGCAGATGCAGTGATGATCGGCCGCGCGGCGCAGGGGCGACCCTGGATTTTCCGCGAGATCGACCATTACTTAAAAACCGGGGAAAAATTACCCGAGCCTGAGCTTGAGGAGGTTCGTGATATTCTGCTCGAACATCTACAAAACCTTTATGCATTTTATGGGGAGTACACGGGGGTGCGCATGGCGCGCAAACATATCTCCTGGTACAGCAAAGGGCAACAGCACGGCGCTGCATTTCGCCAAGCGGTCAATCGAGTCGAGACCGTCGAAGAGCAATTACAAATAACAAAAAACTTTTTCGAAGAATTGTTGGTTCGGGAGGAACTAGCCGCATGACTATTCATTTTCAAAGTACCGAGGCCGCGACAGGAGTTGTCACGGAGCACTCGGCAGAGGAAAAACAAAACGTACCCTTGAGTGGCCATATTAAATCCATGTTAGAGGGTTATTTCAACGATCTGGATGGGCATCCACCCGCCGACCTGTACCAAATGGTGCTGCAAGAGATCGAACAACCGCTACTGGAAAGCGTACTGCATTACACCCGCGGCAACCAAAGCAAAGCCGCAATCGTGCTGGGACTTAACCGTGGTACCTTGCGTAAAAAACTCAAGCAATATGATTTAAACTAAATCGGTTTACACCGACTATGTGGGGGCCTTTTGGCCCCCTTTGTTTTTCCAAAATTCTTGATAAAAGACTTTTACCACAGAGGACACAGAGAAAAAGACCAGTATTCACCGATCAATTATTTCCCGTCACCCCAGTCTTCACTAGAATGACGTTATTCAAAATTCTTAATCATGAATGGTTTTAATTGCTTTTCTCTCATGCCCTTTGTGGCTATCGTCATTCACATTTAACATCAACAGGTTTTCACTATGTCCATCATCAAACGTGCCCTCATCAGTGTCTCCGATAAAACCGGCATCGTCGACTTTGCCCGCGATTTACGCGAGTTTGGCGTAGAAATTCTCAGCACTGGCGGTACTGCCAAGCTGCTTACCGACAACCACGTGGATGTCATCGAGGTCTCAGACTACACCGGCTTTCCAGAGATGATGGACGGCCGACTGAAAACCCTGCACCCCAAAATTCACGGTGGCCTATTGGGTCGGCGCGGCATTGACGATCAAGTCATGGCCGACAATGACATCACCCCTATCGACTTGGTGGTAGTCAACCTCTATCCCTTCGAGCAGACCGTGGCACGGCCCGATTGCGATTTACCCACCGCCATTGAAAACATCGATATCGGAGGCCCCACCATGCTGCGTGCCGCGGCGAAAAATCACAACGCCGTAACCGTAGTCGTGGATACCAATGACTACGCCCGTGTTATCAATGAAATGAAAAGCAATGAAGGTGTGGTCGATGCCGCTACACGTTTTGATCTCGCCACCAAGACCTTCGAACACACCGCCGCCTACGATGGCGCCATCGCCAATTATCTGGGCGCCATCCAGCTGGACGGCAGCAAAAACGATTTTCCCCGCACTCACAACAATCAATTCCTGAAAACACAGGAGATGCGCTACGGTGAAAATCCGCATCAGAAAGCGGCGTTTTATGTGGAGGCCCCTTCTGC
>CAYNYJ010000006.1:17858-68442 GCA_964401355.1 uncultured Ectothiorhodospiraceae bacterium
AAGCCTGCATTGCCACCGCCGTGCAATTGCAGGGCAAAGAACTGTCGTTCAACAACATCGCCGATACCGACTCTGCGCTGGAGTGCGTCAAACAGTTTGCGGAAACCGCCTGCGTCATCGTCAAACACGCCAACCCCTGTGGCGTCGCCATTGCCGACAGTCTGTTGGAGGCATACGACCGCGCCTACCGCACCGACCCCAGCTCGGCCTTTGGCGGCATCATCGCCTTCAACCGTCCACTGGATGCCGAGACGGCCAAGGCCATCATCGATCGCCAGTTCGTGGAGGTGATCATTGCCCCCAGCATCAACGACGATGCCAAACCGATACTGGCAGAAAAGAAAAATGTACGGGTACTGGAATGTGGCGAATGGAATAACCAGCGCAGCCCAAATCTGGGCTCTGGTTTAGACTACAAACGCGTCACCGGTGGCCTGTTGGTGCAGGATCGTGACCTGGGCATGGTCCGCCAGGATCAACTAAAAGTTGTCACGCAACGCGCTCCCAGCGAACAGGAAATGCGGGATCTGCTCTTCACCTGGCAAGTGGCCAAGTTCGTCAAATCCAACGCCATCGTTTATGGCAAAGATGGCATGACCATCGGTGTCGGCGCCGGCCAGATGAGCCGTGTCTACAGCGCACGTATCGCCGCGATTAAAGCGGCCGATGCCAAACGGGTGGTGAAAGGTTCGGTGATGGCCAGCGACGCTTTCTTTCCCTTCCGCGACGGCCTGGACAGCGCCGCCGAGGTGGGCATCAGCGCAGTGATTCAACCCGGCGGTTCGATGCGCGACAACGAAGTGATCGCCGCCGCCAACGAACACGACATCGCCATGGTATTTACCGGAATGCGTCACTTCCGGCATTAAAGATAGTGCTGAGTGCTGAGGACTAAATAAAACCTGATCCGCGGGCTATACCCACTCAGCACTCAACTCAGCACTCAACTCAGCACTCAACTCAGCACTCAACTCAGCACTCAGCACTCAGCACTCAGCACTCAGCACTCAGCACTCAGCACTCAATATTATTGCAAACCCAGCTTATTCAGTTCATCGATAAGACTCAGCATTAACTGCTCGCCACGGGTACTCATACCCCTGCACAACACTTCGGTATCGCGCTCACCGTCAATCAAACGTTTCATATTGCCGCCCAGCCGCGCCATGTCGCCCGGCGCGCCCATCATTTGTTCGGCCATTTGCGAGACCGCCTGCAAAGCCTGTGCGTCGCCCCGGCTGGCGGCATGAACCATTTGAGCCAGGCCGGGAGCCGCTTGAGTAGCATCACCCTGTTGATTGATGTCCGGTAGCGTGGCCGGATTTTGCAGGCCTGCTAGTATCGCAGTGACGATCACCGTGTCCTCATCATCCAAGCCATTGAGCAAGCTTACCTCCCGGTTACCACCGACAATGCTACGAACCGCACGGGCCAAATCGAGCCAGCCCTGCTGCACCACGACTTCCAATGCAGATTCCAACGCCACATGTTCTTCACTGTTCTTGTCCAGGTGGTGACATGCTCGTACCACTTGATGAATTAAAGCGGCATGCACCAAGCGGATTTGTTGATCGCGTTCAGGAATAGGCATCGGTCACTTCTCCTTGATTAACGGCTGACGAATAATTGGCTGATCTTTGAAGGGCGGCGGACTAGGGGCCGTTCTCAATCACCGTTCGTGGCGAGATTCTGGCCCTTTTCCGCGCTGGCGGCGTCGCCTAAAGCGCCTACTGTTGGTGCGATTCGTTGCAATAGAATGACTATTACGCCTCACCGCGCCTTGCCAGCACGAAAAATGCCTCAGAATCACGCTTACTCAGGCAATTGAGAACGGCCCCTAGTGTGGTTTGGCATTTTTCTCTGCAAAGGGCCCCACATATTTTTCAACATAATCTTTCGCCAAGTCTTTAGCCTGTTTCACCTGCCTGGCATTCAGTTGCGATAAAGCATAATCACGACTGCTGGCGGCAGTAGTGTCGCCCTGCACCGCCGCACAATATAACCAGGCGTAAGCCTGTACATCATCCTGCGTCACACCCTGACCTTTGCCGTACAATAATCCCAAATTCAGCTGCGCATCGATAATGCCTTGCTTGGCCGCGCCACTCCACAACGTCATAGCCTTGGCGATATCCTGTTTCACACCCGCACCTTGATAATACAAACCGGCCAGGGCCGACTGCGCTTTGTTGTCGCCCTGTTCAGCCAACTGCTGCCACCAGTGTGCCGCTTTGGCAAAATCCTGTGCCACACCTTTGCCGTAAGCATACATCTGCGCCAGATTGATTTGCGCGGTGACGCTGCCCTGGTCAGCAGCCTTGCGGTACCAAAACACCGCTTCCTCATAATCTCGCTGTCTGCCCTGGCCTTCATAATACATCCACGCCAGAGCCTGCTGGGCACGCGCATCGCCCTGTTCCGCCAGCGTGGAAAACGCTTCAAACGCAAGTGCAAACTTGCCGTCATTAGCCGCCGCCACGGCCTCATCAAAACTGGCAAGGGCTGGCGAACCTGCCAGTATGCCCAAAACCCCAACCATCGCGACCCGCAATAAATACTTCATCATCGAAATATGACCCTGAAAAATATCAATAAATGGTAAACTATGATTTTACGCAAAGACACAAAAACAAGACAGGACTGCCACCCAGCCCATCATCAATGATATGGTGTGAGATTCAGTCACAGACCAAATACCCGCAAGCTGGTACCTGTCACTTACTTTTTTATTTACACTCCATTCACCACAATTATTATTACAACAAGCCATTACAACAGGCCATCACCACAACCCTTGCGCACACTCATTCACAAATTCCTACCTGCCGGGCTGTTTCTGCTTTGCCTGCTGGTCTTCGCCCGCGGCCTGACGGGTGAGTTTGTGATGGATGACTGGCCAGTCATCAGCGACAACAGCAAGATTACCGACTCTAAATACATCCCCGACTATTTTACCTCCGGCGTTTGGGCCAATACAGACCTGTCAGAACAAACCGGGATCGGTGGTCACACACTCTACCGGCCGCTGTTTTTACTCACTCTTAACCTGGCCCATCAGCTGTGGGGAGACAACGCACTCGCCTATCATGCCCTCAATCTAGGCCTGCACGGCATCAACACCGTCCTGGTGTATTTTCTGATTCTCGGCTTCGGGTCATCGGCATCACGCATGACGGCGGGCATGGCTGCGGCGATTTTTGCCGTGCACCCGGTACACGTAGAATCTGTCGCCTGGATCGCAGGCATCACCGACCCCTTGGTTTCCCTGTTTTTGCTCAGCGGATTTCTGTTGCACCGGCGCTCGCGACGCTCCCAAGCATCAAAACCCGCCAACCTGCTCCTGATAATCGGCGCGCCCCTGTGTTATGCGATGGCCTTGCTATCCAAAGAAACCGCCATTCTATTTCCACTGCTACTGATGACCTTTGACGCGCTGTTCCAGCGTGCATCGTTGAAAACACCCGCCGTCATTATACAATATGTAGTGTATGCCGCGCTGCTGGCGATCTACTTTATGTTACGTGCCAACGCATTAGGCTCTGGTTTAACAGAATTGGGGACGGATGGCGTGTGGTCGCGCATGGATTTCCAAAACTGGCCGCTGTTACTGGAATTTTCTGCCCACTACGTGCAGTTACTCTTCTTTCCAACGCCACTGGAATATTATTACACCACCCCCAATGTCAGCAACCTGGCACTCATCGTTGGCGCCACGCTCATTATTGGCGCATGGCTTTATCTGCCCAGAGCCTTGAATAAAGGTCACAAACTGTATGTATTGGCCGTGGCCTGGGTGACGCTTTTCCTATTGCCTGCACTGCCCATCGCCCTCTTCAGTGAACCGGTATTCGCCATTCGCGTGTTGTACCTGCCTTCGGTTGGCTTTGTCCTGTTCATCGCGTGGTGGGTTCAGCACTCACAAAAGCTATCAAATACCTTAACTCTGACCGCCAAGACGGTCACCTCCATCATGCTGCTCTGGTTCATGATGGCCACCCTGATCGAAATCGATGACTGGCAGAACGACACGGTATTTTATATCCAGGCCATGAAAACCAGCCCAGACTCATACAAGCCCATCGCCGGACTCGCCGCCGTCAAAGAACGCGAAAACAATACCGAATATGCGATTGACCTCTACCTTCGGGCAGCAGAGCTTGCATCCTTGAAATCTGAACAACTGAATTTTAAGGACAATGCCGCCCGTCTCTATGGGCAAGCGGGCAACACCGACAAAAGCGAATCGCTTTATCGTGACATTCTTCGCCGTGACCCAAAACGTTCCTCCGCCTGGGTCGGTCTGGGAAATAACGCCCTGGCACGCCAGCGCTCGCAACAGGCTTTGAGTCACTACCAAAAAGCCTATCAAACCGACCCCCAAAATTTCGTTGCCAGCTACAACCTTGCGATGATTTATCAAACTCTGGGCAAATTACAACAAGCCGCCCACTTCCGGAATATTAGCCGTAGACTTCAGCAGAAAGAACAAAGCAAGCAATAGTCATCAACAGGAAAGCCAGAACCCCGGGGGTCGTATGCGGTATTGTTGTCACCGCGAAAATAACACGTTTAATATTCCCATCATGGTACGGCGAGGGCTTGCTCGCCGGTGCTGGCGAGCAGGATACGGCAGCCCAGTTTTCCTAAATAAATTGAGAATTACAGGCAAACAACTTCCGAAGTATTTCGCGCTATTTACCCGCTTTTGACGACTGATAATCCTTCACCAAATACAATGGCCGCCCTTTTGTTTCATCAAACATGCGGCCCAGATATTCTCCAATCACACCCAAAGCCATCAATTGAATGCCCCCGAGAAAAAGTACAACGACCAGCAGTGACGGATAACCCGGAACCGGGTTTCCAAAAAACAAGGTCTTTATGACAATAAACACACCAAATAGAAAAGCGCCCAATGCGGTCAGGGAGCCAATATAGGTGGCCACTTTGAGAGGAGTGGTACTAAACGAGGTAACACCCTCAATCGCGAAGTTCCACAAACTGACATAACTCCACTTGGTTTCTCCACCATAACGGGCATCACGTTTATACGGCAGCGCCTTTTGAGGATAGCCGATCCAGGCGAACAGACCTTTCATGAATCGATGCTGCTCACGTAGCCCTGACAATGCATCGACAGCACGTCGGCTCAGCAGACGAAAATCGCCAGCATCCGGCGGAATCTTTACTCGACTCAGTTTTTGAATTACTCGATAAAAAATGTGTGCCGTGGCCTTTTTAAAGACAGATTCACCGGCACGTGAGGTGCGCTGCGCGTACACCATGTCATAGCCTAAGCGCCAATGGGTGATCATTTCCGGAATCAATTCTGGCGGGTCTTGCAGATCCGCATCAATCAGTACCACCGCATCGCCATGCGCATGATCCATGCCCGCCGTCATCGCAATTTCCTTGCCGAAGTTTCGACTGAGGTCCAACATTACAATACGATCATCTTTTTCCTGGAGTTGATGTATCACGTTCGAACTACCATCGGTGCTGCCATCGTTAACGTAGACCACCTCGGCTTGCATCGTTAAATCATCCAACACCCTGGCAAGGCGACGATGAAATTCCGGCAACACTTCTTCTTCGTTGTAGACGGGCACAACAATAGTGAGTTTCAATTCACTCATTTCTGTTGGCTTTAGCGGATTTTTTTCCATTCTTTGTACGCCTACTTGTTTTATTAGCGTTTACGATTTGATGTTAAACACCCACACCTTACTCAACACAAAGGTCATCGTCGGCACCATTAACACCACTAACAACAGGGCATAACCATACCAGTAGCCTGCCACATCAACCACTGCATAAGTAACAGCCAAATTAAACAACAGGCCCAATACCGCCACCAATGCAAAACGAGGCAACATTACCCGATGCGGGCCCGCCACCGAAAACGTCCAGTGGTAATTCATGCCGTACGAAACCAACAGCGCAACAATAAACGCAATGCCCGCCGCGGGTACTGCACGTACCGCCAACCATTCAACCAGCACCACAAACGTACTCACATGCACGGCCGTGGCCAGTCCACCGCTAATCGCAAAACGCAGCACCTTACCCATCACAGGGTTCCCATCAGCGCGGCAATTTTCTGGCTATGGCCAATAATGAAATGCCAAAGGGTAATGTCATGTGGCGCAGCAAATGACGTTCACTGGCGAACACCATTGCCAATAATGCATTAAGGGGTGCGGGCGGCAACGCAAGCTCGGTGCCGGCACGCCCCTTTGGCAGACATTTGCGTACCAGTCGCACCAAGACCGCGGGGGGAAACAACCAGCTATTACAATAACTTAATGTAGTAACCTCAAAGCCCGCGCCTTGTAATAAATCACGTAACGGCTTTCCACGATAGCGCCGCTGATGATGATGCGCTTCATCGTGCGGCCCCCACAAAAAGGGAAAGGCGGGGACGGTAATTAACACCTGACCATTTGGCGCTAACAGTTTGTTAACCGCATTCAAGGTGGCTCGATCATCATCAATGTGTTCAAGCACATCCAGCAGAGTGACGCAGTCAAACGATGCCTCTGCCAACGGCAAGGCGTCTGGCAATTTTCCGCGAATCACCGGAGCGATTCCACGCTCACGCGCCAATTGTGCCGCCTGCTCATCCAGTTCAACGCCTAGCACTTCACCGAATTGCGACAGCATGGCCAGGTTGCCGCCCGTGCCACAACCCAAGTCGAGAATTTTTGCCTGCTCAGGCAAAGCACCCGCTTGCAATTGCGCAGCGACGATCGCTCGCCGCCCCTTGAACCACCAGTGACGGTCTTCCAGCTCTCGCATTTGTTGATAAAGGCTGGCATCCATATTGCTAGCCTTTTCTCTCATCACGCACAAACACTACACCCCTAACATCACGATACACCAACAGCCACTCTGGGCGTGTACGCAAATAATCAATCAGGGGGTAATGCTGCGGATCATAACGTCCGTGGTAAGGCATCATCACCAGTTGAAAATTCTCTCGTTCGAACAACTGCAACCCGAGCGGCGAGGCCCACAAAATATTCGTATAAGGCGGAAAACGTGTTTGATCAAGCATACGTCCATCAATATACATTTTAACCTGTGGCGACAAGCGCCACAGCAAATAGCCTCCCCACTCCATGTTATTGAAACTGCGTCCTCGCAGGCCATTTTCCATTACAAAATCAGCCATCGCAACCGGATAAAGCTGCTCAAGGAAACCGCCGCGAAACAATTTTTCCCGCACCACTCCCATCACCAAAAAACCCACCAACACCATCACTAGAAAACCACTGCCAATGTTCATCGTACGCGAACGAAATGACCCTCGACTGGCAACAAGCCCGTGCAAACCCAACATCACATAGGGCGCCGCAATCACCAAAAAGAAAATAAAATAACGGTACGAAGAGACACTGATTGCCGCTAAAAACAGCAGCACTGCCAAAGGCACCCAACGCCGCTGCCGCGCCAACATCACCGCTGCCACCGTTGCCAACAAATAATAAAGTGCCACCCATAACTGTGGCCACACATGCCCCAAGGTATAAAGTTGAAAGGCGCTGATGTACTCGGAGGTGCGCGATTGCAACACACTACCTTCGAGATTGAATAAATACACATAGGTTTGGATGCCATTGGGTGTCGCCAGCGAAGCCAATACCACCGCAAAACTCGCCAGACACCAGCAGATTTTTTCACGCTGCGAACAACGCGAATCGAACAGCTTTAAAACGCTCCACAGCCCCAGCAGCGCAACCCCCAACAACACCCCACCGTGACTGTTGGCCCACAACACCGTGATGACCGGCAGAACCATCAGCCAACGTTTACCGCTCACTCTGTCGATAGAATGTTGCACATGATCCAGCACCGTAAAAAACAACGCCGCAAACAGGAAGGATAATAATTGCGGACGCTCACCGCCGAAATTGGTCACCAATAAACCCACCAAGGCCAACACTGGCCACAACACCAGCGACCTCACTTCCAGCAATCGCGCACGCCACACCACCAAACCGATACAGCCCAGTAACACCAACACCCGAAAGGCGATGACTGCATTGACGCCGCCAACCTCAAATAACCTGAACAACACCACCTGCCCCAACCACTGGCCTTTGAGCACTGTGTCATTACGCACCGCATCCGTGGCAGGAAATACCCCAAAAGGATCAACAGAAGGCAGGCCGTTTTGCACAATTTCACGACCGCTGGCAATGTGCCACCAGAAATCACTGTCCCACAGCGGAATCGCGTAATAGCTGGCGCAAACCAGGAAAAACAGCAACAGGCTCAGATAAAACAGCCGGGAAGAAAGCCTCGTCACAGGGTCGTTTGAATCATGCCCAGATTGATACTGACTGCTAATAGTCTGCCCCTTACCCACTGCCGATTGGTTTGGTTCTCCCCCCCAACCTCCCGGACACTTAGTTAAGAGTAGCTTGGGTGGTTTTCTCTAGTTTACGCTGTTTGGAAAATCGAGGGAGAACCACATGAACAACGCACGCTAATCACACTGATGTCATCTTGCGCAGGCTGGCCCTGCAAGTATTCCTGCAAGGCCTCTGCCACAGAGAGACACACACTTTGATCCTGGCGACAAGCCAGGGATTCGGCTAAGCGCTCTTCGCCAAAAGGCTGTCCTGCATAATTCAGCGCGTCGATTGCGCCATCGGAACAGACCAGCAGTTCTCCACCGGTCTGCCATTGATAAATCTGGGTCTGCGGTTCAAAACTTTCTTCTGGCACAACTCCTAGCGGTGCGGCATTGGATTCGAACCGATGCACGATGTTTCGCTCTTTATCCACGAATAACGCATCAGGAGCACTGCCATTCCAAATTTCAATCAGACGATTGCGCGCATCCACCATAATCAGGGTTGCAGCCACAAAGCGGTCACGCGGCATCAATACTCGCAACTGGCTATTCATTGAGGTCACGATGCGGCTCAATGAATAACCACGAGATGTCATGTGATAAAAGGTCTGAGACACGGGAATTTCCATCATTGCCGCCAACAGCCCGTGGCCGGTGGCATCGGCCACCATCACGTACAGCCGGTCGTCCCCACCACGATAAGCAGCCACCAAATCACCATTCATGCGTTCCGCGGGTAACAGCCAACTATCCAGATATTCGTCAGATAAATCACTGGCGCGGGTCATGCGTTCTATTAAGACATTACCCAGCACTTTTTCTTCTTCGGCTTTGGCTTGATACGTAGCCAGCTCTTTTGCTTGCGTCGTCATAGCCACTTGCATGGCAATAATACGCTGCATGGCTTTAATTTTGGCTTCAAGCATGCGCATGTTAAGCGGTTTGGTGAGGTAGTCATCAGCCCCAGCCTCTAGCCCCATCACCTGATCATCAATGCAGGCCTTGGCGCTCATAAAAATAATCGGAATCCAGTGGTCTCCACTGCGGCGACGAATTTCCCGAGTGGCATCATAACCGCCCATCACGGGCATCATTACATCCATCAGAATCAGGTCCGGCTGCTCACTTTCAAAACGTTCAAGCGCTTGCTGACCATTGCTCGCGACAATTATTTCATACCCCTGTTTGCAAAAAAACCGACTCAGCAAACTAAGGTTGATTTCCGTGTCATCAACCGCCAGAATTTTTAGTGGTTTAGTTTCCATTCGATTTATCCATCATCGAAACACACCTCGCATTTTCCGTAATGCTAAAAAATCTCTGATCTATCCATGAATCCACCCTTTACTCCGGCACCAACTAAAACACTTAATGGTAGTCACTGTAGGTCACATATGCCTAAAACTGAAACTTTCTAGCTCAATGACCGCTACTCCTATGGTATGAACGTGTAGTATGAACATGTCACACAAACAGATAATACGAGCTGTCACCAATGCTCGGCCCATTACTCCACTAACATAGAAGTCGTGAACTGTGCCCTCATCGAATTTTTTCAGCGCCGAGACGAGCACCCTGCCCAGCATTGATAGTGATCGCGCCTGGCGTCCACTGCACTATCTCAACCTCTACCGGATCACTCTGGCCGCGCTGTTTGTCAGCGCCATTTATGCAAAAACCAACTTGCCGGTGCTGGGCAGCGCTAACCAAACCCTGTTCCAAACCGTCAGCTTTATTTACCTGGGCGTGGCGCTGGCTGCCAGCTTTGCCATCCGCTTTCGCTGGATGAATTTCCGCCTTTTCACTTACGGCCTGGTGGTCTTCGACATTCTGGCATTGACCCTGATCATGCGCGCCAGCGGCGGCATCGAGACCGGCCTGGGCATGTTGCTGGTTGTCGCCATCGCCGGTAATAGCCTGCTACTCAGCAGCCGGGCCGCCAACCTGTTTGCGGCCATCGCGGCCATCGCCATGCTGGGTGAACAGGTCCTGGCACAACAATATCCGGGGGTCACCGCCAATTTCACTCAGGCCGGCATCCTCGGGGCGACCTTGTTTGCCACCGCTTTTTTGGCCCACGTATTGTCATCACGGGTACGCGAGAGCGAGGCCTTGGCGGCACAGCGGGGTGTTGACCTGGCCAATCTCGCCCAGCTCAATCAACACGTTTTGCAACGCATGCAATCCGGCATTGTGGTGGTCGATGCCAACGTTCATGTGCGCCTCATGAACGAATCGGCCTGGTTCATGCTGGGGCTACCGACCATGGGCAATAGCATCAACAAGAGTCTGAAAATCATCTCCCCGGAACTGGCCGAGCAACTGATCGACTGGCGCCGTGGCGGCCTGTCGGAGCCGCGCATGTTTCGGCCCGGCGGTGGCTCGGTGGAACTGCTGCCCAAGATGACGGCATTAGGCAGCGAGGCCCGCGCCGGCACCCTGATTTTTCTCGAAGACACCGCGCGCATGGCCCAACAGGCCCAACAATTAAAACTGGCCTCGCTGGGTCGTCTCACCGCCAGCATCGCCCACGAAATCCGTAACCCGCTCGGCGCCATCAGCCACGCCGAGCAACTACTGACAGAAATGGTGGATGACAACCCCTCAGACGCTTCATCAGGAAAGCGCCTACTGGAAATCATCCACACCAACAGCGCACGGGTGAACGACATCATCGAAAACGTATTGCAACTGAGTCGCCGCGACCACTCGATGCCGGAAACCATTATGCTGAAACCGTGGCTGGAAATTTTCGTCAACGAATTTACCCAAAGCCAGGGCTGTGGCCCGGCGGACATCAGCCTGCATGTCGAGCGCGACGACATCAGCGCCCACATGGACGCCTCCCAATTACATCAAGTGTTGTGGAACTTATGTCAAAACGGCCTACACCACAGCCAAGGTTACCCACTGCAACCCCGGTTGAAACTACATTGCGGCCAGTCACCCAAATCCCGACACGCGTTTATCGATGTCATCGACCAAGGGCCGGGGGTTCCGCCCGATATGGTACAAACCATCTTCGAACCTTTTTTCACCACCGAAAACAAAGGCTCCGGTCTGGGCCTGTACATCGCCCGCGAACTCTGTGAAAGCAATCAGGCACGGCTCAATTATCTGGCGATACCCACCGGTGGTGCCTGTTTTCGGTTAGAATTTGCCGACCCATCATCCTCCACAAAACCCGCCATGGCAGCGAATAACCCATGAGTCCTTCTTCTCGCCCCCAAGCAACCAAGCAACCTCATGCGCTCATCGTCGATGACGAACCCGATATCTGCGAACTGCTGGAACTGACTCTGGGACGCATGAACATCGAAACTCGCGCTGCGGCAAACCTCTCCCAGGCCCGGGAACTGCTGGCACAGCACCGCTTTGACCTGTGCCTCACCGATATGAAACTGCCTGACGGCAACGGCGTGGAGCTGGTCGAACACATTCAGCGACATTACCCCAAAACCCCCGTGGCGATGATCACCGCTCACGGCAACATGGACTGGGCCATCAAGGCGCTCAAGGCCGGGGCCTTTGATTTTGTCTCCAAACCCGTGGATCTGACCATACTGCGCAACCTGGTGAACACCGCACTCAAGGTCTCTGAAAACCAACCACGACTGGATCGTCGCTCGCGGAACGAACTGCTGGGCGAATCCGAGCCCATGCGCCAGACGCGCGCCACCATCGCCAAAGTTGCGCGCAGCCAAGCACCGATTTACATCAGCGGTGAATCGGGTACCGGCAAGGAACTGGTGGCCAAACTGATCCACAACAAAGGGCCACGCGCCAATCAGCCTTTCATCCCCGTGAACTGCGGCGCGATCCCCAACGAGCTCATGGAGAGCGAATTTTTTGGCCATAAAAAAGGCAGCTTCACCGGTGCCGTGGCTGACAAACAAGGCCTGTTTCAAGCCGCCGACGGTGGCACCCTGTTTCTGGACGAGGTCGCTGACCTGCCGCTGCACATGCAAGTCAAACTGCTGCGCGCCATTCAAGAAAAGACCATCCGCCCAGTGGGCGCCGCCAGCGAAACCCGCGTCGACGTGCGCATCCTCAGCGCCACCCACAAAGACCTGGGCAAGCTGGTCGAAGAAAACAAATTCCGGCAGGATCTCTATTATCGCATCAACGTCATCCAGCTCTGCGTGCCCGCCCTGCGCGAACGCCGCGAAGATATTCCCCAACTCACCGAGCACACCCTGACCAAACTTGCCCGACAAATGAATCTGGAAAAACCGGTACTCGCCCCCGAGGCACTGAACGCCCTCAATCGTTACGCCTTCCCCGGTAACGTGCGCGAACTGGAAAACATCCTTGAACGCGCCATGACCCTGTGCGAAAACGACACCATACGTCCGCGTGACCTGCACCTGCCCCAAACCACCGACACCGCCCCACCCATGCCCGGCCCCATGGACTCCGGCCAAATCCACCTTGAAGCACACCTCGGCGAAATCGAAAAAATCGCCATCCTGCAGGCTTTGGAACAAACCAAACACAACAAAACCGCCGCCGCCAAACTGCTAGGACTCAGTTTTCGGGCACTGCGGTATCGGTTGAAGAAACTGGGGCTGGAGTAAGCACAACGACTTTTTCAGCAGGCCAGCCTCTACCGGGTATGCACGCTAATATTCATCACCCCGCCTCTGCTGCCCTGTTAAGCCTCATCGCCATAACGGCGACACACTATCTGCGTTTCAACATCCGGTTTTGGATTGTGGCTTCACCCTTTGAACCTTGATACTCAATTCCAACAACTCTTCCGCTAACGCCAATCGTTGCGCAGGCGTCGCTTTAAGCATATCTCGCAGTTGTGCATCCTCAACCTGCTCAAAGGTGACAGGCCATGCAACATCGGATTCGCTCACTTGATCAGTCTTTTTCATATTTTTTGATTTTGATTAACTGTTCAATATCTGCCAAATCCTTGTGGCGGCCAGCAACTTGTTTCATTGTAATTAAATCATCTATTGAGCAAACCCTTACCCTAATATCGTCCAAAACCATTTCAACAGAACGCGACCAAAGCTCCCCGTAGGGGATAGGGTAACGAACAAACAGATCAATAGTCAGCGCTGGCTGAGCCGGGTCATACATGGAAAAAACCTGCATACCTTTGCTCTCAATCCATTGATTACGTTTGCTCTCATCCGCAAATTCGAGCGCCTGAACGGGTATCTTCGGTGTAAACCCGGCACCAGAGAGCGCATTAATGACTTTTGTCGCCTCATCCACCTGCAAATCAACAACAAGATCAATATCGGCAGTCGCACGCACATACCCGTGGAGGATCGTCGCAATACCACCGACAACCACATACCTCACATGCGCTTCATTCAATAGCTTGAATATCGCAATATAAAATGACATTCGATGACTTTACAGGAAAACTTAGGGGGAGACAGAAGCTAAACACCCCAGAAAATGACAAACCCGACTCGAAGCACACCTCGACGAAATCGAAAAGACCGCCATCCTGCAAGCGCTGGAACAAACCAAACACAATAAAACCGTCGCCGCCAAACTACTGGGCCTCAGTTTCCGGGCACTGCGCTATCGACTGAAAAAATTGGGATTGGAATAACGGGAGCTGTCCCAGAAAACGTGATGCCACTCACACTTTAAAGATCAAATCGTGCCTTTTCGTATTTCCGTCAATCGTAAAGCGGCCATCATTGCAATCACCATTCAGAACATACACTGACCAAATTTGTCACTTTGTGACCTTGAATGAAAAACCAAATCTGCCCGACAGCCGCCGCGAGATGAGATCTCACTCACAAAACCACTGAAGCCCAGGCCGCCACGAACGTTATAACTCACTATTATTTCAACGGTTTATCATCAAAACCACACTTTGAAAACAAGCATTTCTAAAATCCAAGCGGTTTTGGCACAACCTATGCTTATCCCTAGGCAAGTGCGGATTTCCCCGTTTTGATCACCGCGACAGAGACTTAAAGATTCTGTCGCAGCAACCGAAAAGGGAAAACGTAACCGAACAGCATCACTGGTAATAAGCGGCTGACTAATAGTCAGCAACGGTCAAAACCGGGAAATGCGCATCAACCATTAGTTGTAAACAAATAAGTCCACTGGAGGATTTATCCATGAAAAATGTAAAACGACAAGCACAAAAGGGTTTCACACTCATCGAACTGATGATCGTGGTCGCCATCATCGGCATCCTGGCCGCTATCGCTATTCCGGCTTACCAGGATTACACCATTCGCGCCCAAGTAAGTGAAGGCTTAAGTCTAGCCGCCGCTGCAAAAGCCTCTATCACCGAAAGCTTCAATGATTCAGGTGCGGCTCCGGCGACTCGCGTGGCCGCCGGCATGACCGCCAATGCCACGGATACCAGCGGTAAATATGTCACCCAGGTTGCCGTCGCTAACGGCGCGATAACGGTCACCTTTGGCAATGATGCCAACGCGGTACTCGCGGGACAGACATTGGCCTTAACCCCCTTTGAATCTGTTGACCTGAGCATCACTTGGCAATGTGGTCGCTCCGCTGCACCTCCAGGCACCGCCCTTATGGGTACCGCCGGAGCTGCTAACATCGCGGTTGCAGGAGTGACTACTGTTTTAGCCCAACATCTCTCTGCTGCCTGTCGTCTTTAACCTCTGACATAGCTGAAATCAGCAGCGAGTCCCTCCCATACGGAAGGGCTCGCTGTTTTTTTACGTAGTGCAAAAACAGGAAGCCCCATAATTTTCTTGCGAACCGATGCGGATAACTTTGTAGGTCAGGTTACTGGAAGCTAACGGGTACCGTTTCAGGAGTTATTCAAACAGCTTCACAGCCGATCTACGAAACCGATCCCACCCGTAAATCTTCAGTGCACCTCAAAAGCAACGCCCACCAATGCCTAATTTTGCCAAGCGTCAGCTTTACTTGCCCTTAATCAACCTCCCTATAATTACGCATTTCATTACCGACTAACCGAATGAGTTGACCAAGCCACAACTCAGTCATCAAATCTAAACATTCTTTGCATATTGCCGTTACATTGAGCAACGGTGCAAAATACTCTCTAAGTTCAGTGGAGTAACTACCCATATATCGTATTACCTGCGATAGTTGATAAATTAATGTAGACCCCATAAAAGTATGACTAAAGGCTTGTGGCGTAACTTTGTTCAGTAAAACAGAACCTTCACAGGCAACGAACAAACGGCGTCATCCAATACGTCTGATGTGATTTCCGTCACAGACACTAAAACCAAAACCGAGGCAAAAACGTCCTAATGGCAACACCCAGCGCACAAATGACACTCAATGGACTGGCTCGCAGGCTGGTTAGCGATGGCCACCTTAATGAGACTGATGCCCTCAAGGCCCAGGAGCAGAGTGACAAGAAGAAGATATCGCTAGTCAGCTACCTGGTGGAAAAAAAACTGGTGGACGGAAAAATCATTGCCACTGCCGCTGCGGAAGAATTTGGTATCCCCGTCTTTGATATCGAGGTGATTGAACTCGAACCCGACATTATCAAGCTGGTCGATGAAAAACTGGTCCGAAAACACCATGCCCTGCCGCTTTACAAGCGTGGAAATCGTTTATTTGTCGCTGTTTCTGACCCCACCAATTTAACCGCACTGGATGAAATCAAGTTTCACGTCGGGGCCAATACCGAAGCCGTTCTGGTTGAAGAGAACAAACTTAAGGAAATCATCGAAAAGGCCATGGCCGGTGCCGATACCTCGCTGGCCGAGTTATCCGGCGATAGCGACCTCGATAACCTGGATATCGGCGGTGGCGACGAAACTGAAGACAGCTCGTCGGGCGACACGGATCTTGATGATGCACCCGTGGTGCGTTTTGTGAACAAAATCTTGCTGGATGCGATCAATTCTGGTGCCTCGGATATCCATTTTGAACCCTACGAAAAAACCTATCGCATACGCTATCGCCGTGACGGTGTGCTCAAAGAAATCGCCACCCCCCCCATCGCCCTCAGTCGGCGTATCGCCGCACGCCTGAAAGTGTTGTCACGCTTGGATATTTCTGAACGCCGCATACCACAAGACGGTCGCATGAAAATGAAGCTCTCCAAGAACCGGGCCATCGATTTTCGTGTCAACTCCTGCCCCACCCTGTTTGGTGAAAAAATCGTGCTGCGTATTCTTGACCCGACCAGCGCTCAATTGGGCATTGAGGCACTGGGATACGAGGATGACCAAAAACAGCTCTATATGGATGCTCTGCAACAGCCTCAGGGCATGATTCTGGTAACCGGCCCCACCGGTAGTGGCAAAACGGTTTCTCTATACACCGGTCTGAATATTCTCAACACGGAAGATAAAAATATTTCCACGGCGGAAGATCCCGTGGAAATTAACCTGGAAGGTATAAACCAGGTTAACGTACAGCCCAAAGTAGGACTGACCTTTTCCTCCGCCCTCAAGGCCTTCCTGCGACAGGATCCTGACATCATCATGGTGGGTGAAATTCGAGACCTTGAAACCGGTGAAATTGCCATCAAGGCCGCGCAAACCGGTCACTTGGTGTTATCCACTCTGCACACCAATGATGCTCCACAGACACTGAGTCGTTTGATCAACATGGGTATTGCCCCATTCAATATTGCCTCGTCCGTGTCATTGATCATCGCCCAGCGTCTGGCACGCCGTTTATGTAAAAGTTGTAAAAAACCCATAGATATTCCCAAAGAGGCCTTACTGGAAGAAGGTTTCAAAGAAGAAGATCTGGCAGGACTCAAAATTTACAAGCCCGTAGGCTGCGACCAATGTGACAAAGGTTACAAAGGCCGCGTCGGTATTTATCAAGTCATGCCCATCTCTGATGGCATGGCGCGTATCATTATGGAAGAGGGCAATGCCATCCAATTGGCGGATCAGGCTCGAAAAGAAGGGATTAATGACCTGCGGCAATCGGGGCTGCTCAAGGTCAAGCAGGGGGTCACCAGCCTCGAAGAAGTCAACCGTGTCACCACAGGATAGAACCCAGGAATAAACAATGGCCAAAAAAGCAACCGTCAACACCTACGTTTGGGAAGGAATGAACAAACAGGGCAAACGAACCAAGGGCGAAATTGCCGGCTCGACCATCGCATTGGTAAAGGCCGACCTGCGACGCCAGGGCGTCACTCCGTTAAAAGTCAAGAAAAAACCCAAGCCCTTGTTTGGTAAACCCAAGAAAAAAATCACTCCCGCAGATATCTCAATTTTTAGTCGTCAATTAGCTACCATGATGTCCGCCGGTGTACCGCTGGTGCAGGCCTTCGAGATCGTTGGCAAGGGCCACGAAAACCCTAGTATGCAAGACCTGATCATGGACGTGAAATCTACCGTGGAAGGCGGCTCCACGTTGGCAGAAGCACTCGCTAAACATCCCCTCTATTTTGATGATCTCTATTGCAGCCTGGTACATGCTGGCGAACAGGCCGGTATTCTGGAAACTCTGCTGGACAAGATTGCCACCTACAAGGAAAAAGTGGAGGCCATCAAGGGCAAGATCAAAAAAGCTCTATTCTATCCGGCCGCCATTCTGCTGGTGTCCTTTGTTATCACCGCGATTCTGCTAATTTTTGTTATTCCCCAATTTGAGTCCATGTTCACCAGTTTTGGGGGTGACCTACCGGCCATGACCCAATTTGTCGTGGAACTCTCCAAAGTTTTCCAGGAATATTGGTGGGCTATTTTTGGTGGTTTAGGGGGGGCTATTTATGGCTTGGCGCAATTGAAAAGGCGTTCCAAAAAATTCAACGTCTTAATGGACAAGATCATCCTCAAACTGCCCATCATCGGCGACATCATCACCAAAGCGATCATCGCCCGCTTTGCCCGCACCCTGGCCACCATGTTCGCCGCTGGTATGCCGCTAGTCGAAGCCATGGATACTGTGGCCCATGCGGCCGGTAATGCCGTTTACACCAAAGCCATCTTAATCATGAAAGACGAAGTCGCCACCGGTCAAATGATTAATGTCTGCATGAAAGAGACTGGCCTGTTCCCTAACATGGTGGTGCAAATGCTCGCCATCGGTGAAGAAACCGGTTCCGTGGACAGCATGCTGGCCAAGGTTGCCGACTTTTACGAAGAAGAGGTGGACAACATGGTCGATGGTCTCAGCAGTCTGCTCGAACCTATTATCATGGCCATACTTGGCGTACTTATCGGCGGCCTGGTTATCGCCATGTACCTGCCAATTTTCAAAATGGGGTCAGTGGTTTAAAACGACGATAACTCATCATTATTTATATGTCCGCAACAACTATTCATGGCCATCATTGAGCTGTTAAGCAGCAACCCGACATTTTATCTTGTCGCTGTTGGGTTGCTGGGGCTAACAGTTGGCAGTTTCCTCAACGTCGTCATCCATCGCCTGCCGATAATGATGGAACGCGAGTGGCAAGCTCACTGCGCAGAAACCGCAGACGACAATCATGTATCGCAAGACGCCCTGGATTCAGAAAAAAACATCGAGGAAACATTCAACCTCTCCACCCCTCGCTCCCGCTGCCCGCATTGTGGACATGCCATTACCGCACGGGAAAACATTCCTATTGTCAGCTACCTATGGTTACGCGGCCGCTGTTCCGGGTGCGATGCAAAAATTTCCGTTCGCTACCCGATCATCGAGTTCGTTACAGCCCTGCTTTCTGTGACGGTTGCCTGGCATTTTGGTTTTGGCTGGCCGGCCCTCGCCGGACTGCTGTTCACCTGGGCACTGATCGCCTTGACGATGATCGATTTCGATCACCAACTACTGCCCGACAGCATCACGCTTCCCTTTTTGTGGTTAGGCCTGACGCTGAGCTTGTGGCAGGTCTTCGTTGACAGCCCCACCGCCATCATCGGCGCGCTTGCTGGCTACCTCAGTTTGTGGACGATTTACTGGGCTTTCAAACTGCTCACCGGCAAGGAAGGCATGGGCTACGGTGATTTCAAGTTACTCGCCCTACTCGGCGCCTGGATGGGCTGGCAGATGTTGCCGGTAATTATTCTGCTGTCATCCGCAGTCGCTGCGATCGTCGGCATTACCCTCATTGTCTGCCGTGGCCGCGACCGCAACATTCCCATTCCCTTCGGCCCCTATTTAGCCACCGCCGGTTGGATCGCCCTATTGTGGGGACAAGACATCACCAACGCCTATCTTCGTTACTCGGGTTTATAATTTAGAACCGGTAACAGAGCGTATCGTAAAATACGCCATAAACAATTCAACTTGCACTTGGTGTTTCCCAGCAGCTCGGGTATCTTGCTCGCATGTTTATTATTGGACTTACCGGCGGAATCGGCAGTGGCAAAACCACGGTCAGCCAGTTTTTTGAAAAACTGGGCATCCCTGCCATTGATGCCGATCATCTCACCCGGGAATTGGTTGCTCCCGGACAACCCGCATTAAGTGAAATTGCCGAGCAGCTAGGGGCCGATTTAATCCTCCCCAGCGGCGAGCTCGACCGGCCACAATTGCGCGAACGCATCTTCGCCCACCCCGAGCAACGTAAAAATCTTGAAGCGATTTTGCATCCCCAGGCCCGTGCCGCGGCATTGCAAAAACTCGCGGCACTTCGAAAATCTGCAAACCCACCATCCTACGTGATCCTCAGCGTGCCGTTACTCATCGAGAGTGGCTGGACCGATCTGGTGCAACGGCTGCTGGTGGTCGATGCCACCCCGGCACAACAGCGCCAGCGCGCCAGTCAGCGCGACGCCCTGGACAGCGCGCAAATCGACGCCGCGATCCGCAACCAGGTCGACAGAGATACCCGACTCGCCGCCGCCGATGACATCCTGCACAATGATACCGGCCTTCCCGCCCTGCAAGCCCAGGTTGAAAGCCTGCACCAGCGTTATCTGCAACTTGCCCGCCTCGCCTAACTCAGGGAGAATGACGACCATTCAACCACCCCCAACCTGAACTCGAGCCCAACCAACACCCACGTGTCTGATTTAAGCACCGCCACCGTCTACGAACACCCGCTCAATGAGCGCCTGCGGTTTTTCCTGCGCCTCGAATTTCTGTTTCGCCAGTCCCGCCACAGCTTGCGTGGCGATGCCATCTGGGATAGCCACAACAGTCTCGCCGCGCTGCTGGAGATTCTCAACATCGTCAGCCGCGTGGACATGAAAACCGAAGTAATCAAGGAGCTGGACCGTATCATCGGCACCCTCACCGCACTTACCCAAAGCCCCAACGTCAATCACGACACTCTCGACCAGCTGCTCACCACCCTCGGCGGATTCAAAAACCAACTGCACAGCATGGATGGCCCGCTGGCCAAGGAACTGCGCGAAAACGAACTGTTCAAACTGGTGACCCAGCGTAGCGGCATCCCCGGTGGCCTGTGTGATTTTGACCTGCCACCCTACCGTCACTGGTTAAAACGCCCGACCACGACGCGCATCGAAGACCTGCGTTACTGGCTAGGCACTTTGGACACGCTGCGACTGTCGGTGGAACTGATGTTAAAACTGATCCGCGAAAGCGCAGAGCTCACACCGCAAGTTGCCATTAATGGCAACTACCAACAGAACCTGGACACGGGAACACCCTATCAACTGATTCGTATCTGGTTGCCAGCCGACTCACCCCAGTTTGTGGAAATCAGCGCCGGGCGCCACCGCTTCACCGCCCGCTTCATGAATGCCAATACCACCACGCGCCCCATCCAGACCGACAGCAATGTTGAGTTTCACATCAGCTGCTGCGCGTTGTGACAAGTGCTTAGTGCTTAGTGCTTAGTGCTTAGTGCTTAGTGCTTAGTGCTTAGTGCGCCAAATTGTAAGATAATTATTCCCAGCAGCACCTTGAAAGCACGACGAGAGATGACAAAAAACATGAGTCCCACAGTAGTAAAGTGCCCCACTTGCGAAAAACCCGTCGAATGGAATGAGCAAAACCGCTGGCGTCCCTTTTGCAGCGAGCGCTGCCGCATTATTGACTTGGGTGCCTGGGCCGACGAGAGTCACCGCATCCCCGACACCACGCCGCCGGACTTTGCTGAACTCAATACCTCCTCGGACGAGAAACTGCACTAACGTAGGTTGGAGTGAGCGATAGCGAACCCCAACAATTGGGCTCAACGTAACCTCTGCCGTTGGGGTTCGTAACACTCACCCCAACCTACCTCCCTCAGCACTAAACCTCCCACAACGACCGGATCGCCGCCACGCCCTGCGCACCGTGTGCAAAAGCCTGATCGAGATCACTGGGCGTCATGCCCCCCAGCGCGTAAGCCGGGCAATTTGCCTGCTCGGTCAATGCCTGAAAACGTTGCCAACCTAACGGTTCATCACCGGGGTGACTGGCGGTAGCCGCGACCGGCGATAACAACACAAAATCCGCCCCCAGCTTTTTTGCCTGCGCTAACTGCTGTTGCGAATGACAAGAGGCTGACACCCACTTATTGTTAGACCCATCAGCGCTCGCGTTGAAGGGCGATTCCTGCAAAGCCTTCAAACGTCCGCTGTCGAGGTGCACACCCTGCGCGCCGACCTCAATCACCACTTGCGGATCGGCATTCAGCATCAAGCTGGCATCGTATTTTTTACACAAAGTCACGCACTGTCGCGCTAAATCACCATAGGCTGACGCCGATAGCGATTTGGCGCGCAGCTGTACCAAACGGATACCATCACGCAATCGGCTCTCCAAGCGGGAAAGAAAAGCCGGCAGATCATCACCGGGGTCGGGGGTGATAAGATAGCGGTCCGGCAACCGTACGGCGGTGACGATGGGAATATTGGCAGCCGGGAAATCGTAGTTTGGCAACTCAGCGGGCATGACCCATTTGATCGGCTGACCCTCACGCCCCTTTCCCTCAGAAAACAGCGCTTCGTCACTAAAACCCGCCACCCGCCACACATCCAGTAACACGGATTTATCCGCGTAATCGTGACGCACCCGAATCAGCGGCCGTATCTGCTGCGCCACTTTCAATAACGTCATCGACAAAGTCATGCCGAGTTCTTCGTGCAGTTCACGCGCCAGCGCATCGCGCACTGACTCGCCCGCCTCCACCTTGCCACCGGGGAATTCCCACAAACCGCCCTGATGCACGTGATCCGGACGGCGGCTGATCAGCACCCGGCCGCGCTCATCGACGATGGCCGCGGCGGCCACGTACACCACGGAATCCGTTGCTCGGGAATCAGCTTCGGTATTCGGCATTGATACGCACATAATCGTAGGACAGATCACAGGTCCACACCCGCGCGGTGGCATCACCGCGATTGAGTACCACGCGCACAGTGATCTCGGTTTGATCCATCACCTGTTGACCCTGTTCTTCCCGATAACCAGGATCACGCCCGCCGTTGCGTGCCAAGCACACTGCGCCGCTCGTCTCGGATTCTAAAAACAGCTCAATGACGTTGATATCCAGCCCCACTAACCCGGCCCGGCCCACCGCCGCCAGGATGCGTCCCCAGTTGGGGTCACTGGCAAAAAAGGCGGTTTTCACCAACGGCGAATGGGCAATGGTGTAAGCCACTTGCAGGCACTCGGCCTCGTTGGCCCCGGCCTCCACCACTACGGTGATGAGTTTGGTGGCGCCTTCACCATCACGCACAATGGCCAACGCCAACTGCTCGCACACGTCTGCCACGGCCGCACACAAAGCCTCGAAATGTACGCCCTCGGCCTGTTCAATACTCACCGCTGATTTGCCGGTCGCTACCAGCACACAGGCATCGTTGGTGGAGGTATCACCATCAACGGTAATCCGATTGAACGAGCCGTTCACCGCACGCGCCAGACACGCCTGTAACACCTTTTGCGGCACCCCGGCATCCGTCGCCACATAGGCCAGCATGGTCGCCATGTCAGGTCGAATCATCCCCGAGCCCTTGGCAATGCCGGTAACCGTGATCGTGTGGCCGTCGATGTCAACCTGCCGGGACGCCCCCTTGGGCACCGTGTCTGTGGTGAGAATACCGTGGGCGGCATCAACCCAACCATTTTCATCCAATGCCGCCAATGCCGTAGGCAGCGCATCACAGATTATCGTCACGGGCAGGGCCTCGCTGATGACCCCCGTGGAAAAGGGCAGCACCGCCTCTCGCGCACAGCCCGCAGACTGCGCCAACGCATCGCAACAAGCCAAGGCATCCTTCAAACCCTGCTCACCAGTACCCGCATTGGCGTTGCCGGTGTTGATCAACAAATAACGGGGAGGTGTTTGCGCCCAGTGTTCACGCGCGACAATCACCGGCGCCGCGCAAAATGCATTGCGGGTAAACACCGCGGCCACCTGACTGCCTTCGCACAGCGCCATTACCACGACATCACGGCGACCTGGCTGCTTGATACCGGCGCAGACGGTAGCCAAACGCAGACCGGGAATGGGTAACAACATGGGCAGCGTGTTGCTGTCGACATTGCTGTCAAAAGAAAGGGTGTCAGTAGTCATCAATCCATCTTTCTAAAAATTTAATGATCTGTGATGGTAAGGGGGCAGCCAGTTTCACACAACCACAATGAAAAAAACCGCCAGCACAATTGCGTGCTGGCGGCCTGTTGAGTCAGTTCAAAATCGGGCTTACCTGTTACGCTAATTTACCGTGACACTGTTTATATTTTTTACCGGAACCACAGGGACAGGGTTCGTTGCGGCCCACTTTGCGGCCTTCACGCACAAAGGGCTGATGCTCTGGCGCTTCGCTCTCGGATTGTGCAGGCGCATTCCCCGTGGGCGATTCAGCTGCATCATGCTGGAATGACATCGGCGTCGCCGCGCGGCGACGCTGCTCCTCCATTTCAGCAACTTCGTCTTCGGCCCGAATCTGTCCCTTGCTTAACATTTCAATCACTTCCTGTTTCACGCGATCCAGCATTTGCGTAAACAGTTCATAGGCCTCACGTTTGTATTCCTGCTTGGGGTTCTTTTGTGCGTAACCGCGTAGATGAATACCCTGTCGCAGATGATCCATCATCCCCAAGTGGTCTTTCCACTGCTCATCCAATACCCGCATCATGACAAATTTTTCGATGTGACGCATCGCATCCTTGCCAGCCATCGCCTCTTTTTCAATATAGGCCTGCTCCAGCGTTTCGGCGATACGTATGCGCAACGTTTCTTCATGCAGGTTATCGTCGTCATCCAACCACTGCTGTACTGGCATCGGCAACGCAAATTCAGATACCATGGCCTTTTCCAGACCGGGCACATCCCACATTTCTTCCAGACTCTCGGGCGGGATGTACCCATTAATCACCTCACCGACCACATCCTCACGCATCGCGGCAATCGCCCCAGAGACATCTTCGCTGGCCATCAACTCCGCACGCTGACCGTAAATGACCTTGCGCTGATCGTTGGCAACATCATCGTATTCCAGCAGGTTTTTACGAATGTCGAAGTTATGTCCCTCGACTTTCTTTTGGGCATTTTCAATCGCCTTGTTGACCCACGGGTGCTCGATGGCTTCGCCATCTTCCATACCCAGTTTTTGCATCAGCCCGGCAACCCGCTCCGAGGCGAAAATACGCATCAGATTGTCCTGCAAGGACAGGTAAAAACGACTGGAACCGGGATCGCCCTGGCGACCGGAACGACCACGCAGTTGATTATCCACGCGCCGGGACTCATGCCGCTCGGTACCCACCACGTGCAAACCACCCGCAGCCAACACTGCATCGTGACGCTTCTGCCAGTCCGCGGTGATCTGCACGCGCTTGTCATCATCGATCTCACCGGCCTCGGTCAGCTCAGCATCAAGACTGCCGCCCAACACAATATCGGTACCACGACCGGCCATATTGGTGGCGATAGTAATGGCCCCCGGAGCCCCGGCCTGGGCAATAATCTGCGCCTCTTTCTGATGGAACTTGGCGTTCAGCACATTGTGTTTAACGTTCTGTTCGTCCAGCAACTTGGAAAGATATTCGGAGGTTTCGATCGAGGCCGTGCCCACCAGTACTGGCTGCTGACGCTCGCGACAGTCTTTGACATCTTCAACAATGGCCTCAAATTTTTCTTTCGGCGTGAGAAACACCAGATCGGTATTATCGATACGAGCGACCTCTTTGGCCGGCGGAATGACCACCACGTCCAGACCGTAAATCGACTGAAACTCAAAAGCTTCGGTGTCGGCAGTACCGGTCATGCCGGCTAATTTTTGGTACAAACGGAAAAAATTCTGAAAGGTGATCGAGGCCAAGGTCTGATTTTCATTTTGCACCTGCACGCCTTCTTTGGCTTCCACCGCCTGGTGCAGGCCATCAGACCAACGCCGCCCGGGCATGGTACGACCGGTAAATTCGTCGACAATCACCACTTCGTTATCTTTGACGATGTAATCGACATTACGTTGATACAGCGTGTGGGCACGCAACGCAGAATTGGCGTGGTGAATTAATTTGATATTGGCGGCGTCATACAGACTTTCATCTTCACTCAACAGGCCCACTTCAACCAGGAATTCTTCCACACGTTGATGGCCCTGCTCGGTGAGAAACACCTGCTTGTTCTTTTCTTCGAGGTAATAGTCACCTTCTTCCTGACCCGCTTCGACTTCCTCGCCAGCCTGTTCCACCAGCTTGGGCGCAATCGCATTGATGGTTTTATACAGTTCGGAACTGTCTTCCGCAGGGCCGGAAATAATCAGCGGGGTACGTGCTTCATCAATGAGAATGGAGTCCACTTCATCGATGATGGCGAAGTGCAAATCACGCTGCACTTTATCTTCAATGCTAAAGGCCATGTTGTCGCGCAGATAATCGAAACCAAATTCATTATTGGTGCCGTAAGTAATATCCGCCGCATAGGCCTCACGCTTTTCTTCGCTGTTTTGACCGGAAAGAATCACCCCCACGCGTAACCCCAGGAAGGTGTACAGCTTACCCATCCATTCGGCATCGCGTTTGGCCAGGTAGTCATTGACGGTGACCAGATGCACACCTTTACCCGACAGGGCATTGAGATACACAGCCAGCGTCGCAACCAGGGTCTTGCCTTCACCGGTACGCATTTCAGCGATCTTGCCGTCGTTGAGCACCATGCCGCCGATTAGCTGCACATCAAAGTGGCGCATGTTGAAAGCACGTTTACCGGCCTCGCGCACTACTGCAAAAGCCTCGACCAATAAATCATCCACACTTGAACCACTGGCGAGACGCTCTCGAAATTCATCCGTCTTGGCGCGCAGCGCCTCATCAGAGAGAGCCTGCTCTGTAGATTCCAGTGCGGATATTTCTACAACAACCTTATTCAGGCGTTTGAGCAATCGTTCATTGCTGCTGCCGAATATCTTACTCAGAAAATTACTTACCATGTTTTTATTAGACCGTTGTCACTGTTAGCCAGCGTTACTATAAACCAGTATCACTGGATCGCATTTATCGAAACAGGAATCTGTTGCTCCCACGTAAACGGCTGCTGTCCGTCTGCACGTGAAACAAAGAATCAACCCGGAAACAGCATCAACGTATTGCCTGCACCGTTCCGGTACAAAGTCGGGGATTATAGCGGGGATTGAGGCTTTAGAGAATGGCCAGCGGAGAGACGAATAACCGTCAACGAAACTAATGCGCAGCCAGGATATATTTTTTGGGGTCGACGGCCTTGCCCTTTAGCAGCACCTCGAAATGCACATGCGGGCCTGTCGAGCGTCCGGTGGAACCCATCAGCGCCAAAACCTGGCCCTTTTTGACAGTATCACCCACCTCTACCAGGATCTCTGCACTGTGGCCGTATCGGGTGGCATAACCATTGCCATGATTGATTTCCACCAATTTGCCGTAACCATAACGGTCACCGGCCCAGGTCACCACACCGGCCCCCACGGAGATCACATCACTGCCTTCCTTGCCCGCCAGATCCATACCCTTGTGATGCTCACGACGCCCCGTAAACGGGTCGGTACGCATACCGTAATAGGAGGAGATCCAACCCCGTCTGATGGGACGTCCTGCGGGACTGACTTCGTCACGCAGATTGCGGTTCATTAACATGGTCTCCAGCAAACCCAGCTGGGCACTGCGATCATCCACTTGCCGTGTGAGCATTTCCAGCGATTGTACAAAATCAGGCACGGAAATCGACTCTACCGCCCCCGCCGCCTCAGGCCCACCCACGGCAGGCGAGGAAGAAAAATCAAATTCACCGCGATCCAGCTTGGCGACTTCGGTGAGACGTTCACCCAAAGCATCCAGACGAATCACTTTGGCTTGCAACTCTCCCAGTCGCAGAGCCAGGGCATCCATGTCTGCATCCACTTTGAGGCGCGCCATCGCAATCTCATCACGCTGGATATCCATTTCACCTTGCCAGGCCATCATCAGCGCCTGATCTTGTGCCGGCGCAACTTGCTGTGCGGTAAAATAGCCACCCAAAAACATAACGGAGGGAATCAACGTGACGGCCAAAAAGACACTGAGCATAACCCCAGGCGCGCCCAGCTTAATGGCTCGGGTCTGACGTCCCCGTTTTCCGATAAAAATAATATTCATTGTCTAACCAACCCCTGTCTAGCCAATCCTTCCTGTGGCCCTTTTCAGAACCCTTCCGTTGAATAAATGACTCATTTTTTCAGATGCCTGCGCCCAAATCCGGCGACTGCGTTATTAGTTTGCATCCTTTTCAACTACAATCTGGCAACACCTGCCCGAGTTCTCATTCACTATCGTAACGGCACACGCCCTCTATATCGGCAATTGCGAAAATGACTGCAGCGAAAATATCCTTAAAAAATGTGGACTTGTCGACAAATTAAGGTGATCGTTGTCGATATTAACCTGCACTTTGAGCCTGACAAACACTATGCCCACCCAAACTGTCGCCAAATTTCTGTCTGCCAAAAACAGTGAATTAAGCACACTCATCGAACGAGCCCAGCATTTACAACAACTTAGCGCTGTTCTGGAAGACGCCTTGCACCACAGTCAACAGTCCGAACTTGCCAAGCACGTGACCTTTGCCAATCTCCGTGGCGACACCGCCGTGCTCGCCACCGACAGTCCGGCATGGCTGACCCATCTCCGCTACCAAGCGCCGACAATACTCAAACTCCTCAAGCAACAGCCTGGCCTGCAGGCACTGCGAAAAATCCAGTTCAAAATCCTACCGTCATCACAGAAACCTATTTCTCAACCGGCACGGCGCGCGGCCCTGTCGATATCTAGCGCAAACCTGCTAAAAAGTGCAGCGAACCACACACCGGACAGTAATCTCTCGGATGCGTTACGGCGCCTTTCCCTGCATAAAACAACGCCCAAACCAACAGATCCTCAATAGACTCAACTCGACTATTTAATCGTTTCAAAACCGAAGAACTTTAGCTTCAACCCCCAATTAAACAATCACTTAAAGCCAAAATCCGTGATATTCCGCGCACTGGAGCAGGCGAAAGAGCCGTCAACTCCCACGAACTTCCCCGTGAAAGAGCCGTTAACGTTACCAACAAGCCTGCCCGCTGACAAGCTGGAGGAGACTTTGAATTAGGGACTTTTCGGAGCAAACAGGTTGCAAAGGCAGCTAATATGAAGAACCACAACGGAAAACACAAACAGAAAAAAACAGGAAACTAATTCGCCATCAGGGGATGAATATAGGAAATCGGCGCCAATTTGGGGTCATCAAAGGTCGCGGTTTCCCAAGCATCCTCCGTCGCCAGCAGGGCGCGCAACAAGCGGTTATTCAGCGCATGTCCCGACTTGTAACCACTGAATTCGCCAATCAGGCTGCAACCCAAAAGATACAGGTCACCAATCGCATCAAGCACCTTGTGTTTTACGAACTCGTCCTGATAACGCAACCCATCTTCGTTCAGCACGCGATAGTCATCCATTACGATAGCGTTATCCATGCTACCGCCCAGTGCCAGATTATTTTCACGCAACTGTTCAATGTCACGCATGAAACCAAAGGTACGCGCACGGCTCACTTCTTTTACAAAGGAGGTACTGGAAAAATCCACTGTAGTGCTCTGGGGTTGCGCCTGAAATACCGGATGGGCAAAATCGATATTAAAAGAAACCTTGAAGCCTTCGAAGGGGTCGAAACGGGCCCACTTGTCGCCATCTTCCACCAGTACCGTTTTTTTGATGCGGATGAAACGCTTGGCCGCATTCTGCTCTTCAATGCCCGCGGACTGGATTAAAAACACAAAAGGCCCGGCACTGCCGTCCATGATAGGCACTTCGGGGGCACTCACATCGATATAAGCGTTGTCGATGCCCAAACCGGCCAGAGCCGACAACAGGTGCTCTACCGTGGAAACCCGAACACCATCCTGAATCAGCGTTGTGGAGAGTCGGGTGTCCCCCACATTGTCCGGCGTGGCCGCAATTTCCACCGGAGTATCCAAGTCAACCCGGCGAAAGATGATTCCGTTATCCACCGCAGCCGGGCGCAAAGTCAAATAGACCTTCTCCCCCGTGTGCAGGCCGATGCCGGTCGCACGAATCACGTTCTTTAATGTTCTTTGTCTAATCATTTAACCGGCCAGTAGAATCCGCATCCACTCATCCATTAGTGGCAAACAGGACAGAGAATTCTATCACAGCGTCAAAACCCTGCCTAGTGGACGACATCACACCCCCGTCGGACAAAAGCAGTGGCTACAGCGCGGTTTCAACAAGCCCGCATTAACCCGCCCATACTCAATCAGCTGAAGACCTCAGCCAGGGTTCAACACGCTGCCCACGGGCGTTGACTCAATCGGCCTGGCGACGCAAAAAGGCCGGAATATCCAGATAATCAAGACTACCCTCGGTGCCCGTCGCATAACGCTCACCTGCGACCTTGTTTCGAATCACCGTGGGACGATCCAACTGACCGTAGTCCAGCTCACCATCCGGGCCTTCGGGAGCCACCAGCGCCACCGGCTTTTCAATGGAAGCATGTAGTTTTTGTCCAAGCCCGGTGGCGACCACGGTTACCCGCAGTCCTTCGGACATGTCCGGATCGATCACCGTGCCCACCACCACCGTGGCATTGTCCGAGGCAAATTCCTTGATGGTACGACCGACTTCGTCAAATTCACCGATGGACATATCCATACCAGCGGTGACATTCACCAGGATACCGCGCGCGCCAGACAGGTCAATACTTTCCAGCAAGGGGCTGGCCACCGCAGATTCCGCCGCAATCCGCGCACGATTTTCACCTTCCGCGCAACCAGTGCCCATCATCGCCATGCCCATTTCAGACATCACCGTGCGCACATCCGCGAAATCGACGTTGATCAGCCCCGGCCGGGTAATCAGATCCGCGATCCCCTGCACTGCACCCAGCAACACATCATTGGCCGCCTTGAAGGCATCCAGCAAGGAAACATCCTTGCCCAACACATCCATCAACTTCTCGTTAGGAATGGTAATCAATGAATCCACATATTCGGACAATTCCTTGATGCCCTGGTCCGCAATCGCCATGCGCTTTTTGCCTTCGAAAGGAAAGGGCTTGGTGACCACCGCCACCGTTAACACCCCCAGCTCCTTGGCAATCTGCGCCACCACCGGCGCACCACCGGTGCCGGTACCGCCGCCCATGCCAGCAGTGATAAACACCATATCGGCGCCTTCCACCAACTCAACGATGCGCTCACGGTCTTCCAGTGCCGCCTGCCGACCGATATCAGGATTGGCTCCCGCACCCAACCCCTTGGTGACATTGTTCCCCATTTGTAAAACGGTGCGGGCCGAAGAATTTTTCAAGGCCTGCGCATCGGTATTGGTACAAATAAATTCAACCCCATCAATATTTTGTGCCAGCATGTGCTCAACGGCATTGCCACCACCACCACCCACACCAATCACTTTAATCACTGCCCCTGCAATGTTTGTTTCCATCAGCTCGAACATTGTGTCGCCCTCCTGTTGAATAATCCTAATTTCAATCATTAATAACGCATTTTTTACCAACAAATTTTTTAGTAATTTCCCTGAAACCAGCTTTTCATACGTATCCAAAGCCCCTTGCCACTCCAGTCACCTTTGTGTTCCCGACGACGATCGTTATGATGCTGGTTGCCGTACAACAGCAGCCCCACACCGGTCGCATAAATCGGGTTACGCACCACGTCCACCAGGCCCGTAACGTGTTGCGGCATCCCCAGGCGTACCGGCATGTGGAAAATTTCTTCCGCCAACTCGATCACCCCTTCCATCTTGGCGCAGCCGCCGGTAAGCACGATGCCAGCAGCACACATTTCTTCAAACCCGCTGCGGCGCAATTCGTTTTGCACCAGGGTGATCAACTCTTCATAGCGCGGCTCGACCACCTCGGCCAGCGTTTGTCGCGCCAATCGCCGCGGCGGCCTGTCACCGACACTGGGTACTTCAATATTTTCTTCCGGACTCGCCAACTGCGTGAGCGCACAGGCGTATTTAATTTTGATCTCTTCCGCATATTGAGTCGGAGTACGCAATGCCACCGCGATATCGTTGGTCACCTGATCACCGGCAATGGGTATGACCGCGGTATGACGAATCGAGCCATCGGTAAACACTGCGATGTCGGTAGTCCCTCCCCCCATATCCACCAGACACACGCCCAATTCTTTTTCATCTTCGGTCAACACGGCATAACTGGACGCTAACTGTTCAAGGATCACATCGTCCACTTCCAGTCCACAACGGCGCACACATTTAACAATATTTTGCGCCGCACTCACCGCGCCGGTGACCATGTGCACCTTGGCTTCCAAACGTACACCGGACATACCCACCGGTTCACGAATACCCTCCTGATCATCGATCAAGAATTCCTGTGGCAAAATGTGCAATACCTTTTGATCGGCCGGAATCGCCACTGCGCGCGCCGCATCGATGACGCGATCCACATCCGCCTGCATCACCTCTTTGTCGCGTATCGCCACAATGCCGTGCGAATTCAAACTCCGAATGTGACTGCCGGCAATCCCCGCGTAGACCGAATCAATCTGACAACCCGCCATCAATTCCGCCTCTTCCACCGCGCGCTGAATCGACAACACCGTCGATTCAATATTCACCACCACCCCTTTTTTCAAGCCACGTGAAGGATGGGAACCAATACCGATAATTTCGATCTCCCCGTCCGGCGTCAGGTCGGCGACAATCGCCACCACTTTTGAGGTGCCAATATCCAGGCCCACCAGCAAATTTTGATCCGACTTTTTGCTCATCACTGCATCCCCAGGAACTCTGCCCCGTTAACGACATCCCATTTAAAAAGAATTCTCATACCACCTTCAACACTTGCGCAACGCCGACCATTATCTCAACCCAGCTCCGCTTTCCATCGCACTGCAAAACCATTGGTGTAACGCAAATCGACGGACTGAATCAGTCCAACTTTTTTTGCCAGCTCTTTTTTATAAACTCCCGAAAAACGCACAAGCTGTGCATCACTGGTGGCGCGCCCCAGCAATAGCTGCAAACCATTATTCAATGTCACTCTCCACGCACGCCGTTCACTGATACTCAATGTCGAAATCCCCAAGCCCATTTCTGCCAATGGTTGCGACATCGACTGAAACCGTTTTGCCAACATTTCTACCGAGTCACCAGGACCGACAAATATCGGCAATTCATCTAGCTGGCTTCCGTCTTGCGCATCAATCAATTCACCTCGACGATTCACTACTCGACCATCCTTCCATCGGGCCAATGGCACGTGCTCGACAATATCCACCTGCAAAATATTCGGCCATACGCGCCGCACGGAAGCTCGGTCCACCCAGGCCAAACGTTCCGCCGCCTGCTTCACCGCATGCACATCCACGGCAAAAAAACCGTTGTTGGACAGATCACCAATCGCCGCGTACAAATCCTGTTTATCGAGATAACGAAATGAGCCTTTCACTTGCACATGGTCAATGGGCAAGCTATCCGCTTGCAGCAGTTGCCACGCGGATAAACCCAGAAAACCACCCAGCACGCTGAACAAGATGGCGCCGCCCAACAAGCGGCGCGTCAACCATCCCGGCTTTTGCCAGACAGGCGTCGTAGATACCCTCTTGGTTTTTTTCGCAACGATACGTCTAGCACCCATGACTGATTTCCCCCATCATGTCAGACGCGCCAGAAGCACCCGTCGCCGACAGAATGCGCAAGATCAATTCATCAAATCCAATACCGGCACCCTTGGCCGCCATCGGCACCAGACTATGATCAGTCAAACCGGGAACGGTGTTGTTTTCCAACAACCACGGCAGACCATCCGCGTCTAACATTAAATCAATACGTCCCCAGCCGGTTGCCCCCAGCGCCTTAAAGGCCTGCAATGCCAGCTCTCGCAACTGCTTTTCTTTTTCAGCATCCAAACCAGCAGGACAGTGATATTGCGTGTCATCGGCTTTGTATTTGGCCTGATAATCATAAAACTCGCGGGACGTTTGCAGATGAATAACCGGCAAGGCCTCATCACCCAAAATGGCCACCGTGTATTCTTCCCCCAGCACCCAGGGCTCGACCATCACCGCGGCATCAAAGACCACCGCTTCGCGCCAGGCAGGCTCCAGATCGGCGACATTTTCCACCCGCACCGTGCCCAGACTGGAACCTTCGTGAACCGGTTTTATGGCCAGGGGTAAACCCAAGTTAGCAACCACCGCAGCCCAATCCGTATCTTCATGCAAACGTGCAAACTTCGGTGTCGGCAGCCCCGCTGACAACCACAGCTGTTTGCTGCGCACCTTGTCCATGGACAAGGCGCTGCCCAGCACCCCGGAACCGGTGAACGGAATATTCAGCGTTTCCAACAGGCCTTGCATCACACCGTCTTCGCCGCGCCGCCCATGCAGGGCAATAAAGGCGCAATCAAATTTCTCTTCCAGCAACACCGAAACAATGTCACGCCCCACGTCCACTCCGTGCGCATCCACGCCTTGGCGCTGCAATGCCGTCAATACCGCCGCGCCACTTTGCAGAGAGATTTCGCGTTCCGCCGACAAGCCGCCCATCAACACCGCAACTTTGCCAAAAGCAGCCGGATCAACAGCGAAAGTGCTAGTCATTTCGCTTCTCCCACGATATGCACTTCGCGCTGCAACTGTACGCGCTGTTTTTCCAACACCGTTTGCGCGACACGCTCGATCAGAGTTTCAACCTCCAGTGCACTGGCATTGCCGGTGTTAATAATAAAATTCGCATGTTTGTCCGAGACACAGGCATTGCCTTCACATTCACTTTTTAAACCACAGGCCTCGATCAGACGTGCGGCATGATCATTCTCGGGATTACGAAACACCGAACCGGCATTGGGCAACTGAGTGGGCTGGGTATCTCCGCGCTTATTCAGCAAGGACTTAATTTCTGCCGACAGCCGTTCCGACGGAGCACCCGCTTCTAACTGTAATTCGGCGGCCACGAACCACTCATCTTGCGGACCCTGCACATGGCGATAGGCAATTTCAAATTCACTCGGGCTACGCCGACGCAACTGGCCGTGGCGATCTAGCGTTTCCACGGCCGTAATCACATTCCAGGTTTCACCCCCAAAGGCACCGGCATTCATCGCCAGAGCGCCGCCCATGGTGCCGGGAATACCCGCCAGAAAATTCGCGCCACTTAAACCCGCGCGCGCACAAAACCGCGCCACCTTGGCACAAGCCACGCCCGCCTCGGCACGCACCGTGTGTTCATTGATTTTCGACAAGCCATTCAACACGCCACTGGTCGCAATCACGGTGCCGCGAATACCGGCGTCACGTACCAGCAAATTACTGCCCAGACCCAACCAAAAAACCGACTCGGCTTCTGGCAACTGTGATAAAAATTGCGCCAGATCATCAATATCCGCTGGCTGATAATAACGATCAGCCGGGCCACCAATGCGCCACGAAGTGTGCTTGGACATCGGCTCATCTAACAACAAATTGCCGCGAAAAGCGGTGATTTGTGGTGCGGCATTCATGCGTTTGCCTCCGGCTTTTCCGACAATTGGTTTGGCAGCTGCGTCGCCGCTGCACCGATAGAACCCGCACCCAGGGTCAACAACATATCGCCATCACGCAGCACACCCTGCAAGGTTGGAGCGAGATCATCCACGCTTTCGACAAACACCGGATCGAGCTGGCCACGAGTCCGTATCGCCCGACACAAGGCCCGCCCATCATCACCACCCTGAGATTGTTCACCGGCCGCAAACACTTCTAACAACAACAAGGCATCCACATCGGAAAGTACTTTGACAAAGTCTTCAAACAGATCACGGGTACGTGAAAAACGGTGCGGCTGAAAGGCCAACACCAAGCGCCGGCCCGGCCAGGCCTTGCGTGCAGCATCCAGAGTCGCCGCCACTTCACGCGGATGATGGCCATAGTCATCCACCAGCAAAATACTGCCTGCCGTGGTTTGTAATTCGCCATACACCTGAAAACGTCGAGCGATACCTTCGAAGCTGGCCAGGGCATTTTGAATAGCGTCATCTGCCACCTCTAATTCCGTGGCCACGGCGATAGCCGCCAACGCATTTAACGCGTTATGCTCACCCGGCATATTGAGAGTGATCGCCAACTCGCCATCATGATTCTTTCGCTTCACTTTAAAGTGGGTATGCGCACCTTTTTGTTGCAGGGAAAAACCCCGTACGTCGGCATCTTCCGAGGCAAAACCATAAGTCAGTACCGGCTTGGAAATTTCCGGCAACAGCTCGCGCACCACCGGGTCATCAATGCACATCACCGCCAATCCGTAAAAAGGCAGGTGATGCAAGAATTCCAGAAAGGCTTGACGCAAATTTTCAAAATCACCGCCGTAGGTTTCCATGTGATCGGCATCAATATTGGTGACCACTGCCATCATCGGTGCCAAATACAAAAATGAGGCATCGCTCTCATCGGCTTCGGCCACCAGATAACGGCCTTCACCAAGCCGCGCATGGGAACCGGCACTGTTGAGCAAGCCACCAATCACGAAGGTGGGGTCCAGACCGCCTTCCGCCAACACGCTAGCCGTCAAACTGGTAGTGGTGGTTTTACCGTGGGTTCCGGCCACCGCAATGCCGTAACGAAAACGCATCAGCTCGGCGAGCATTTCGGCACGCGGCACCACTGGGATGCGCGCGACACGCGCCGCCACAACTTCAGGATTGTCAGCAGCCACTGCCGTGGAGGTCACCACCACATCACAATTTTTGACATGCGCCTCATCATGTCCCACAAACACTTTGGCACCCATGCCGACCAAACGACGCGTCATCGCATTTTCACGCAGATCGGAACCCGACACCGAATAACCTAAATTAGACAGCACTTCGGCAACCCCGCCCATGCCCGCGCCACCAATGCCGACAAAATGGATTCGACGCATGCGTCCCCAGGCGGGGTGTGTTTCTCTACTCAAAGGACGACTCAAAGGATTGGTCAAATGTTCAACCATGTTACGCCTCCCGTTGCGCGGTTTGCGCCACTGCCAGGCATTCATCCACCACCTGCTGAGTGGCATCCAACAAGGCCAGTTTACGCGCCGCCTCGCTCATGCTTTTTAGCCTGGCGGGCGTGAGCGACTGCAAAACGTGTTGCAGACCGTGCTCCGTTAACTCGCCCTGCGGCATTAAAATTGCCGCCTGCTGATCCGACAAATAACGCGCATTGGCAGTTTGATGATCATCCACTGCGTGCGGAAATGGCACCAGAATGGATGGCACCGCTGCTGCTGCCAGCTCGGCGATGGTCATCGCGCCGGCGCGACACAGCACCACGTCCGCCCAGGCATAAGCCTCAGCCATGTCATCAATAAATGGGGCCAGTTTAATCGCTCCCGTCATCACCCTGGCGGCAATATAAATATCGTTAGCCTCTGCAAAATTCTGTTTGCCAGTTTGATGCCAGACTTCGGGGCGCTCACTCGCGGCCATCGCCGCTAACGCCGCCGGGACGACACTGTTCAAGTGCGCGGCACCGAGACTGCCACCGACTACTAGCAGACGCAGTCGCTGATTAATTTCACGGACACTCGCCTCACCTTCAATAAACGTTTTACGCAACGGGTTACCGGTGTGCAGAACTTTCCCGGTCGAAATCAAAGTCGACCCAAAGGTACCGGGAAAAGCCTGCATCACGCGTTTCGCAAAAGGGAACAACAATCGATTAGTGAGTCCTGCGCGCGCATTCTGTTCGTGAATCAACAACGGTCGGCGACTCAACCAAGCCGCCAGGCCACCCGGCCCGGTGACATATCCACCCATCCCCAAGACCACTGCCGGATTACGACGACGCATAATTTTCAGACTCTGATACAGCGCCGCCAGTAATTTCAATGGCGCGCTTAACAGACTCAGAAAACCCTTGCCACGCAGCCCTGCTACCTGAATATAATCAATGGGAAATCCGGCCTTCGGCACCACCTCGGCCTCCAGCCCGCGTCGCGTACCCAACCAACTGACCTCAACGCCACGCGCGCGTAACTCATCCGCCACCGCCAGCGCCGGAAACACATGCCCGCCGGTGCCGCCGGCCATCACCACAATACGCAAGGGCGGTTCGCTGTTCATGCACGACGTCCCCGGCCAGATGTGTGAATTTTTCGTTGCCGCGTTTTGTTGGCGATACTGCGACGCGAAGGTGAACGTTTCGATAGTGTGCGACGCGCCGACGGATGCTCCACCAGCGGGTGCTCGTGCGAGATACGTAACAACAAGGCCACGGCCACGCAACTCATCACGATACTCGATCCGCCGTAACTCATCAGCGGCAAGGTTAAACCCTTGGTGGGCAACACCCCCATATTCACACCAAAATTGATAAACGCCTGCAAGCCCAACCACATGCCTATGCCGTACGCGGTGTACGCGCCAAAACGATTACCGGCCGCTGCCGAGGCCGCACCTATCACAAAGGCGCGCCACACCAACACCGCAAACAAGACGATAATGCTGATCACGCCGATCAGACCCAGCTCTTCGGCCAGCACCGCAAACAAAAAATCCGTATGCGCCTCGGGCAGATAAAATAATTTTTGAATGCTGCCGCCCAGGCCCACACCCAGCCATTCGCCGCGACCAAAGGCGATCAAGGCCTGAGTCAACTGGAAACCGCTGTTAAAAGGATCTGCCCAAGGGTCCACAAATGAGGTTAGACGCGCAACACGATATGGCGAGGAATATGCCAGAGTCCCCATGGAAGCCAACATCACCATAAACAACACCGCAAACTGCCAGAGCCGCACACCGCCCAAGAACATCATCCCCAACACGGTGATCGTAATCACCACCGCTGCGCCAAAATCCGGTTCCAGCAATAACAACAAACTGATCAAGCCAACCAACGCCATGGGTTTGAGAAATCCCTTCACGCTATCTCGCACTTCATCGCCGCGGCGCACCAGATATCCGGCCAGATACACCACCACGAACAACTTCACCAGTTCCGAGGGCTGGAAGTTAATCGCGCCCAACGACAACCAACGGGTACTGCCGTTGATCTCACGTCCGATCAACAACACCACCACCAACAAAATCAGACCCAGTAACAGGCAATAAGGGCCCAGACGCTCCCAATACACCAGACGCACGCGCAACACGCTGTAACCTGCGATCAATCCCACGCAGACAAACGCCGCTTGCCGCCACAAATAATAAAGCGAATCATTCATCTGGCGCTCGGCAATGGACACCGAAGCCGACACCACCATCACCAGCCCCACCGCCAGCAACACCAAGGCCACGCCGAGCAAGATGACATCCAGCGGAAATCGCCCGTGACGTTGTGCCGATAATGCCGACAGTGGCGATGACCTCGCAAGAAAAGACAAACCTGGAATGATGCGCGTCGTCATTTCGACAGCTCCCCATCCAGCAGCTGATGCACTGCCGTCATAAAAGCATCGCCACGTGCAGCAAACCCGTCGAACATATCAAAACTGGCGCAGGCGGGAGACAGCAACACGGTGTCACCGGGCTTGGCCAAGGCCTGCGCCAGCAGCACTGCTGCGGAGATGTTTTTCACACGGCGCACTGGCACCACAGTCTCCAGTGCTGTTTCAATCAAGGCTGCATCTTCACCCAATAAAATGACAACTCTAACTTTCGTTTTTAGCGCCGCTTGCAAGGGTGAAAAATCAGCGTCCTTACCTTGTCCCCCGGCAATTAAAATCAACGGTTTTTTTAAGCCTTGAATCGCCGCCAAAGTTGCGCCCACGTTGGTCGCCTTGGAATCATTCAACCAACGGATATTGTCGGACTCTGCGACAAACTGAAGACGATGCGGCAAGCCGGTAAATATTTTCAATACGCCCAACATATCAGCCATCGACAAACCCAAAGCCTCACCCAGCGCCAGCGCCGCCAGAGCATTGGCCTGATTGTGCTCACCGACCATGCGCAGCGCATCAACGGCCAATAAACGTTGATCACCACGCGCCAACCACTGCTGCCCTTGATAATGGATACGGCCGAAATCATTCACCGCCTTTGGCGCCCCCAAACCAAAGCTCACCCGTTGTCGACCTGGGCTCGGCATAACTGCAACCAGGGGGTCATCACGATTAACGACGGCCACCCCTGGCTTGCCGACAAACCTTTTTTCATCACTACCGGCAATACCTGCGGGCACATTAAAAATACCTTGCTTGCTAGCCGTGTACGCTGCGATATCCGCATAACGATCCATGTGGTCGGGGCTGATATTCAACACCACTGCGGCAGAGGCATTCAGCGAATGCGTGCTATCCAGCTGGAAGCTCGACAACTCCAGCACATAACAATCGGGCTCGGCATTGCCCAACAGACTTAACGCAGGGGTGCCAATATTCCCGCCCATCCGAACATTTTTACCGGCAGCCTCGGCCATTTCTGCCAGCAACAAGGTCACAGTACTTTTGCCATTGGCGCCGGTGATCGCAACGATAGGCGCCTGCGCAACACGCGCAAACAAATCGATATCACCAACAATTTCAACACCGCGCTGACGTGCATCCACGATTAACGGTTCATCTAACGACACACCGGGGCTGACCACCAAGCGCTGCGCCCAATCAAACAACGCGGCGTCAAAACCGCCGACGGCAATCGCAATGTCCGGCTGCTCGACACGCAAGGTTTCAAACGCTGGCGGCTGCGTGCGACTGTCGGTCACCGCAAACGGAACACCACATTGGGCCAGATAACGCGCGCACGACAAGCCGCTCTGCCCCAATCCCACAATCAGGGTCGGCACCGCTTCCAGTCCGCATTGCTTGTCCGTTGTCGTTGCCATTTCTATAGCCATTGTTATTTTCAGTGCCGCACTCATCTCATTGATTCTTTATTTTGACGCCTATCATGCTCAACGTATCTTTAGGGTCGCCAAACCCACCAACACCAAAATCACCGTGATGATCCAAAAGCGCACAATCACCCGCGGCTCCGGCCAGCCCAGCAATTCGTAATGGTGGTGCAAGGGCGCCATGCGAAAAATACGTTTACCGGTCAATTTAAACGAAACCACCTGCATGATGACCGACAGGGTTTCGACCACAAATACCCCGCCCATAATCACCAGCACCAATTCCACCCGCACCACTACCGCCACGATACCCAAGGCAGCACCCAACGCCAGCGCGCCGATGTCACCCATAAACACCATCGCCGGATAGGTGTTAAACCAGAGAAAACCGAGACCTGCGCCGACCAATGCCCCACAGAACACCACCACTTCGCCGACACCGGGAACGTAGGGAATTGCCAGATATTCCGCGAATTTCACGTTCCCCGTCAGGTATGCGAACAGGCCCAACGCTCCCGCCACCATCACCGTGGGCAATATCGCCAAGCCATCCAAACCATCAGTGAGGTTCACCGCATTACTGGTGCCGACGATGGTGAAATACGCCAACACGATGAACATCGGCCCCAACACAATCGCTACATCTTTAAAAAACGGCACGTACAATTGGGTCTGCGCAGGCAGACTGGCAGTGCTATACAGAAAATATGCGGCACCCAAACCCACCACCGATTGCCAGAAGTATTTGTAACGGGCTTTCAATCCGCGGGAATCTTTTTTGACTAACTTTTTGTAGTCATCCACCCAACCGATCACGCCAAACAAAATCGTCACCAGCAACACTACCCAGATGTAGTGATTGCTCAGGTCTGACCACAACAGGGTACTAATGGTGATGGCCACCAAAATCAGCGCACCACCCATGGTCGGCGTACCAGCTTTTTCCAAATGGGATTCAGGGCCATCGGCTCGCACAATTTGGCCGACCTGGTAATGGCTGAGTTTGCGAATCATCGCTGGCCCCACCACAAAAGAAATCAGCAATGCCGTCAGCGCGCCAAGAATGGCGCGCAACGTCAAATATTGGAACACGCCGAAACCACTGTGGAACTGAGTGAGATAATCTGCCAGATAAAGCAACATTAGCTACGGCCCTCTGTGGCGACACTTTCATTCGTATTCTCATTCACCGAAAGCGCCGCAACCACGCGCTCCATATGCGCCGAACGCGAACCCTTTACCAGCAGCGTCACCTTTTCATGCAAGTCCTCTTTCAGTTGTGAAATCAACTGATCTTGCGCCAAAAAGTGTTGACCTTTATCACCAAAAGCCCGCGCCGCATGACGCGAATTTTCTCCAACGGCATACAAACGTTGCACACCTTTTTCTCGCGCCTGCTGTCCCGCCTGTTTGTGAAAATCAACAGACTGGTCACCCAGCTCTGCCATATCACCTAACGCGAGATAGCGATCCATGCGACACTCTGCAAGCACATCCAATGCTACCGACAAGGAAGCCGGGTTGGCGTTGTAAGTATCATCAAGAATCTCCGCACCCTTGATTGCCGCTTTACGCTGCAGTCGGCCCGGCACTGGCACAACCGATTCCAGACCCGCGGTTATTTCTTCAAGACTGGCGTTCGCGGCCAGGGCAGCGGCCGTTGCGGCGAGGGCATTCATCACATTATGCCGACCTGCAAGCGACCAACGCACACTAACTTCACCCGCTGGTGTCGTTATCTGTAACTGTTTCTCATCATCCAGGGCACCGTGCACATCGGCGCGCTCGTTTATTCCGAAACTTATAACCGAGCGGCTGCCCGCTTGTACATGCCACGCATCGGCGTATGCATCATCGACATTAATCACTGCGATACCGGTATCTGGCAGCCCTTCAAAAATTTCACCTTTGGTCTTTGCCACCGTATCCAGCGAACCAAAGCCTTGCAGGTGTGCGGCCGCAGCATTGGTCACCAACGCCACGGTGGGCTGTACAAATTCGGTGAGATAGGCAATATCCCCGGAGCGACTAGCGCCTAGCTCCACCACTGCTGCCACGTGCTTTTCAGTAATACCCAACAGGGTGCGCGGCACACCGATTTCATTATTGAAATTTGCCTGCGTCGCCAACACATCGCCTTGCTGCGACATAATCACCGCCAGCATTTCCTTGACCGTGGTTTTGCCGTTGCTGCCGGTAATGGCAATCAACGGAATGTCAAACTGCGCACGCCACTGACCTGCCAGCTGCGCAAAGGCACGCTGGGTATCTGCAACCATAATTTGTGGAAAATTGCTTAACCCATCATCGTCCAAAAACTGCGAGACAACGGCAGCCACCGCACCCTGTTTTAGCGCTTGCGCCACAAAACGATGGCCATCAAAATTGGGGCCGGTGAGCGCCACAAATAACTGGCCCGCTTCCAGTTCCCGGGTATCGGTGCTAATCCCGGAGAAACGTGCATCCGGCCCTCGCAAACTACCCTGCAAAAAAGTCGCGGCGGCACTGAACATGGCAATGGGTTTTTGGGTGGTCATAAGCGTCGTCATTCCGATGCCCCTCCGCGCGTCTTTCTCAAAATCAGCGCCTTCTCAACTTCCTGGGCATCACTAAATGGCAAACGTTGATCACCAATAATTTGCACATCTTCATGGCCTTTGCCCGCGATCAGCACAACATCTCCCTTCGCCGCTGCCAGCACCACAGAGGCAATGGCTTTGTCACGGCCTGGAATCACCCATACCTCGTCGACACGTTCAAAGCCTTGCAAAATATCGGCGATAATCACCTGCGAATTTTCGCTGCGAGGGTTATCGTCACTGACGACAACCTGATCTGCCAAACGCTCTGCCACAGCGGCCATCAACGCGCGCTTGGAGCGATCACGATCACCACCACACCCAAACAGACACCACAATTTTGTCTCGGTATGTCCCCGTAACGCGGTTAATACCTGCTCAAGGGCATCAGGGGTGTGAGCATAATCAACCACCACCAGCGGCTGCTCATCCGCGCCCATCAGATTGTCGCTGGCCTCGCTGCCGCCATACCCCTGCATGCGTCCCGGCACCGGATTCAATGTTGAAAGACGCCGAATCGCTTCGTCAAAATTCATTTCCGTCGCCAATAAAGCACCCAGCGCTGCCAATAAATTTGAGGCATTGAAACCACCTAATAGCGGCACTTGCAAATCGGCCGTTCCCCAGTTACTTTGCACCTGCATGCGCAGACCATTCAAACCTAACTGCAAATCGGAACCCAATAATGAAGGCAGAAGATCTCCCCGACCAAAACCGTAACTCACGGTATCAACCGAGGCTGGCATGGACGCCAGCAACTCCCGCCCATATTCATCATCGATATTGATTACCGCACACTTCAAACCTTTGCGTTCAAATAAACGACGCTTGGCCCGGCCGTAATTTTTCATATCACCGTGATAATCCAGATGTTCGTGAGTGAGGTTGGTGAACACCGCTACATCAAAATTCACCCCCGCAACACGCCCCTGATCCAGCCCATGCGAAGACACCTCCATTACCACTTGATTAACATCATCGTGACGTAAATCATCCAGCAGGGTGTGCAGAGTGACGGCATCCGGAGTGGTAAAGCCCGTCGATTGCAATTGACCAAACACCCCATTTCCCAGAGTACCGATCACCCCGCAAGGGGCATCCTGCTGCAGGGCGTGCGCAATAAACTGAGTAACGGAAGTCTTGCCATTTGTCCCGGTAACACCGATCACAAACTGCTGCCGGGAAGGCTCACCGTAAAAACGTTCCGCAATGCCGCCGACCAGATTTTTCAAGTCCGGCACGCCGTACACCGGCACGCCGTTTCGTTCTTCCTGCTGTGGCACCGGCGACTCCCACATCACCACGTTCGCCCCACGTTTGATTGCCTCATCAATAAAAACTTTAGCGTGCAGCTGTTGTCCATCAAGGGCAAAAAACAGATCCCCCATTTGTGCCGTTCGGCTATCCAGACACAGGCCCGTGACATCGATCACCGGCGCCTGCCGAATAAAATAAATTCCCTCGATCAACTCAGCAAAATTCATGTACTCGGGACGTTTTTCCGCAGCCATCATCAAGCACCTCCCGATAATGCCAAGCGCTGACCCACACCCGGATCAGCGGGAAGATTGTCCGGCGGCACATCCAGCATGCGCAACGCCCCGGCCATCACCTTTGAAAATACCGGCGCGGCCACAACACCTCCGTTATATTTCTCACTGCGGGGCTCATTGATCATCACCACCATGGCCAGACGCGGATCGCTGGCCGGCGCAAACCCAGCGAATAACGCTAAATAGCTATCCTCGACATAGCCGCCAGCGCCGGATTTTTTCACCGTGCCGGTTTTGCCAGCAATGCGATAGCCCGGCACCGCGGCACGAGTACCCGTACCGCGTTCTTCCACCACCGACTCCAGCATGCGACGCACCGCCAACAAACTTTTCTGGCCCAATACCGGCTGATAATAATCGGCCAGCTCGGCCGCCTGCGCGAGAGTACGCGGCACAAAACTCACTGGCAGGGGACGACCATCTGTGGCCAATGCCGCATATGCCCGAGTCAATTGCAGCGCCGTCACCGACAGACCATAACCGTAAGACACCGTGGCGCGCTGAATGTCACGCCAGGCACCAAAGTCCGTTAACAGGCCCGCGGGCTCACCGGGAAAACCACTGCCCGAATCCGTACCCAAACCAACGCTGGCGAAAGTATTCCAAAGATGCTCAGGGGAAATCACCAACGCTAGTTTGCTGGCACCCACGTTGCTGGATTTCTGAATAATGGTGGCGACGTCAATCACCCCGTAATCCCGAAAATCACGAATCGTCTTTCGCCCCACTTTTAAATAACCTGGCCGCACATCAACCACGGTACGGGCCGTGAATTTCCCGGTTTCCAGCGCCGCAGCAACGGTGAAGGGCTTGATCGTAGAGCCAGGCTCAAACACGTCAGTCACCGCACGGTTACGTAAATCGCCACTCTTCAGTCGATAACGATTATTGGGGTTGTAGGCAGGCTGATTAACCATCGCCAACACCTCGCCGGTGCGCACATCCAGGATCACCAGTGAGCCCGAATCGGCGCGATGTTTTTTCACCGCCGCCTTCAATTCGCGATAGGCCAAATACTGCAAACGCCGATCAATGCTCAAGGCAATATCCTCACCAGGCTGCGGCTCCGAGATGCGCTCAACATTTTCCACCACGCGGCCATAGCGATCCTTGATCACCCGATGGGTCCCGGCAATACTTTTGAGTCGGACGTCGTACACCAGTTCCATGCCTTCCTGGCCCTGATCATCCACATTAGTAAAACCCACCACGTGGGCAGCAACCTCACCGGCGGGATAAAAGCGCTTGTATTCAGGCGCCAACGCCACGCCGGGAATTTCCAACGCCATCACCTGTTCAGCCAATCCCGGCGAGACCCGGCGCTTCAGATACACAAATTCTTTGTGACGCTTGGCGGCCAATAACCGCTCTAACGCACCGCGTTTTATGCCCAACAGTTTGGCCAGCTGAGGCCAGGCATCACGCGACTGAATCAATTGCTGAGGATCAGCCCACACCGAATCCACCGGTGTGCTGATTGCCAACGGCTCACCATAACGGTCGGTGATCATGCCGCGATGGGCAGGCTCAGACACCACGCGCAGAAAGCGCGCATCGCCCTGACCCTGCAAAAAATCCTTATCCAGCACCTGCAAATCCACCGCGCGCCACACCAGTGTCAGCCCTGCGACGGCCAACACGCTCAGCACCAGCCAGCGACGGCCGCGATACGTGACATGTGGGGACAGTGTTTGCATTTTTTAATCAGTGACCTTTTTAACGATGACAACAGCCTGCATTTCCGGCATCACCATGTGGAGTTTTTTGCGGGCCAAACGCTCCACCCGGCTGTGCGTACCCCAGGTGCCTTGCTCCAATTGCAACTGACCCCATTCCACATTCATGGCGTCACGCAATTTTTCCAAGCTGCGCAATTCAACAAAACGTTTTCGGTTTTCATGTTTCACCTCAATCACCGCCACTGCCGATGCCAACACCGCCAATACCATTACCACCAGCAATCCCAGTCTGTTCATTCAAGCTAAAATCCACAATTGGGCGGCTTATAGCCGCTCCGCAATGCGCAACACCGCGCTGCGAGCGCGCGGATTGGCATCAATTTCCTGTTTGCTGGCACGAATCTGTTTGCCGACAAGGCGCAGCTTCGGCGACAGCGCCGAATGAGGAATGGGCAAGTCCGGCGGAAAATCATCCCCCCGCGCCTCGTCACGCATGAAGCGTTTGACGATACGATCTTCCAGAGAATGAAAACTGATCACCGCCAAACGCCCGCCAGGGCGCAGCACATTCCGTGCTTGCGGCAGGCAGGCTTTCACATCACCCAACTCATCATTGATAAAAATGCGTATCGCCTGAAAACTTCGCGTCGCTGGGTCCCTGCCGCGCTCGTGCACGGGACTGGCCTCGGCGATCAAAGCCGCCAGCTGGGCGGTGGAGGTAATAGGGTCCTCCACTCGCGCCTGCACAATGGCGTAAGCGATACGCTTGGCAAATTTCTCTTCACCATACTCACGTAGCACACGACGAATATCGTATGCCTCAGCTTTGGCCAGCCATTCCGCAGCACTCTGGCCCACGCTCGGATCCATGCGCATATCCAGCGCACCGTCGTGACGAAAACTGAAACCACGCTCAGGGTCATCCAGTTGGGGTGAGGAAACCCCGAGGTCTAATAGCACCCCGTCCACTCCTCCCTGCTGTTGCCAACCGCGTTTTTGCACCAGTGACTCCAACTGCGTAAACGAACCCTGCTCAATGGCAAACCGTGAATCCGCACCAAACTGGGCTTCTGCCGCCTCAATCGCCTGCGGATCCTTATCGATCGCCAGCAGCCGCCCTTGCGGGCCCAACTGCTTCAAAATGGCACCGGCATGACCGCCGCGGCCAAAAGTGCCATCGACATAAATACCGTCGATTTTTATCGCCAACCCCTCCAGCACTTCATCGAACAATACGGGTTTGTGGCTACCTGACTGGTGTGCGAAATATTCGCTCATCAGCGTTATAACGAGAACGTCTTCATCTCTTCGGGCAGATCGCCGAGGTCATCACCTTCGGCTAACCATTCGTCACGGCGTTCGGTCCAGAGCGCCTCGTCCCATAATTCAAATCTGTTGCTTTGACCAATCAACATCACACGTTTTTCCATACCCGCAAATTCACGTAATGGCGGAGGCACCAACAGACGTCCCGAACCATCCATTTCCACCTCAGCGGCATGACCAATAAGCAGTCGCTGTAAACGGCGGGCCTGTTTATTGAAGCTGGGGAGTTTTTGCAACTTGCGCTCAATGGCTTCCCATTCCTGCAAGGGGTACAACAATAGGCAGCGATCACTGTTATCCACGGTGAATACCATTTGACCACCGCAAATGTCGGACAAACGCTGGCGATAACACGTTGGCATCGCCATGCGCCCTTTGGCATCCAAATTCAGTGAATTCGCCCCTCGAAACAACTTTTCTCATCTCCTCGTGTGACAGCCCGTGCTACGCTCACCTGACAAACGGCGTCCGGTATCAGCAGTAGCGGCAGCGAACTCAAAAACTCCACAATTCGCCACTTAAACCCACATTGCCACACTATAGGTAAGCGACTCACCCACTGTCAAGAAAACAGCACGTAAAAAACACCCAAAACCTGCTTTTCACACAATGACTTAGCGTAAGTCCCTCAAGTCGCCGCGGGTTAAATCTGAGTACCTTTTTGTAATCAATTTCTTGGCGAAAAAAGTTAAAGTAAATCCTTAAGGTTTGACCGAAGCGGCATAACACAGAGAATTGAAGTGATTAAATAATAACCAATCAAGAGCGAGGGAAAGAACAATTAATGAGCACTGAAGGCTCAAGGAAGGCTCAAATATGAAAAAAAGGGGAAGTCGGCCTGTAAGCCGGGTTCTGTCGAGAACAGTCATTCATCTGGCGAACGTGTCACCACGCCGCTCAAGCGACCTACCCGGGAACAACGCGGGCCACGCCAATGTTCCCCTATTTGGTCTTGCTCCGAGTGGGGTTTACCCTGCCACTGTTGTTGCCAACAGCGCGGTGCGCTCTTACCGCACCATTTCAACCTTACCTGTGCCCCGGTTCGAAAACCGAAGCCATCGGCGGTGTGTTTTCTGCTGCACTTTCTTCCGTAGGCTCACGCCCCCCAGGAATTACCTGGCACTCTGCCCTATGGAGCCCGGACTTTCCTCCGCATCCGCTCCGCCCGTATAAACGAAAGGAGGGATGCCGCGACTGTCCAGCCGACTTCCGGCGGCTAGCTTACGCAAGCGCGGAAACGCTGGCAAGCACCCATTTTCCCTTTATCGCCAGGTTTCATTGGCCGTTCAGGTATCCCAGCCATTCATCAAATAAGGCCTGATCCACCGCCGCCAGCTGTGATCGCTTCACCAACGTCGGCGTGTAAATCGCCTCCCCTTCCAAGGTTGCCGAAAAACCACCCGCCGCCTGAAAAATAGCCTGCCCCGCAATGTAATCCCATAAATTCGCGCTACCGTGCAAATAGACCTGCACCCGCCCCGCCGCCAGCCAGCACCAGTCCAGCGCCACGGAACCGAAACTGCGCTGCGAACTATACGGACAGTCGCTCACCAGACGTGTCGCCAGCGCGGGGCTCAAACGTTTGAAATCAATCAAGGCGATGCTTTGTTTTAATGAGAGCTGGGTATCGCTCAGGATCAAAGGCACACCGTTTAATGTTGCACCTTTTGCGACGGTGTCCTGCCCGCATTGCGCCATGAATAATTCATCGCGCATCGGGTCGTACACCATCGCCCATTCAACCTTGCCCTGCTGCATCAACGCCAGCGAAATCGAAAAATAAGGAATACCAGAGGCGAAATTATTGGTGCCATCGATAGGGTCCAGGCACCAGACAGGCTTACCACTGTCCAGACACTGCTGTTGCTCATGCACCGACATCTCTTCAGCCAACACCACAGACTCGGGATACCACTCCAACAAAGTTTGAGTAATGCGCTGTTGAACCGCAAGATCCGCTTCTGTAAGAACACTGCCATCATTTTTATACTGGCGCTTCACCTGCGTAAAACGCGGCAACAATTCTTCGCGGGCGACATCAACGATTAATTTTTTCAGGGAGGTTACATCAAGGTTCATGGTTATTATTGGTCAATTAAATAGGGCTTCGTCTTTGTACACAAGATTATGCCTCCCATAACCCACGGGGGGAACCTAACGACCAATTAACTTGCGCCGCGTTTTTTGCGGCATCAAAGTTAAATTGCTGGTTAGCGCATGGTTATTTCTTCGACCTTTGATTTTAAGCGCTGCATTACACCACGTTCTGTAAAACTGAAATATTTGTTGTGACCAATGATGATATGGTCATAGAACTCCAATCCTAGTGACGTTGTATTGATCAACAGATTCGATGTAAATTTTTCATCCTCATCGCTAGGTGTTGGGTCGCCAGAAGGGTGGTTATGTACAATGATAATGCCATGAGGGTTCAATGGTATAGCCGCACGTAGCGCCTCAATTGGCCGAGCATAAATTGAATTAACAGCACCGATTGCAATGACTTCAAAGCATAATAGCTTTAGCTTTGTATCTAGGCTTATTGTTATGAGCTTTTCTTTCGCTTCATCTTGGAGGCTAGAAAATAGCTCATATACTTTCTGGGGATCGGTAAGCGGCTCATTTACAGGGGCGTTAGACTTCACACGGCGTTTTTTATAACGGAGTTCAATTTCTCGTATGTATGTAGGCTGTTTTTCAGTATCGCTCATATTCTTCCTTCTTTCTCCGGCAACCCGATTAGTAATCCGGCCAATTGATCTGCCGGGATAATATTTTGTTGCCATCTTTCATGGTTCACTTTGATATTGCGCTAACGCCGCCCATCAGCGGCTGCTAAAAGTGGCGCGACTTTTGCACAAGCAAAAGGCGTGACGCTTATGGCAGTCCGAGTGTATGCAATTGTTAGGCTTTTCTACCCCAAACTTAACCCGTGAATTCAATTCGCTAGTGCAACAGGTGGGTTGATTCCGAAAAATACCTG
>CAYNYJ010000007.1:0-63433 GCA_964401355.1 uncultured Ectothiorhodospiraceae bacterium
GCAGCTTGCCCTCTTACCGTGAGTCAGAGTTGCACTTACAAATTGAATTCACGAAATATTTTATAGTGCTGGAAGTTAGTTATTGGCTCGCCAGCTCAAATTAGCATCGACATATGCAGATGCTATGGCCCAATCTACGGGGTCATCAATATCGTGGCTTTGTATTTGGTCCATGATGATTCCTTTGCTGTTTTTCGGAAAAAATGTTTTCTGGGTTTTCAGAATATCGCTTTTAATGGTGTACATGGCACCATTGGGCGTGTACAGCGTGCGCACCTCCTGGCGACGGGTAAGGTGCTCAGCGTGTTCGTCGAGCGGTATGATGTTTTGTTGTTCATCGGTATAAAATAGGGTGCTTAAATTGCGTTGGATAGGCTTGGTGCCGATAACTGCATCGGTTCCTTCCTCCCGGAGTAATGTAAATGCTTGGTGAATGACCTGCGGTGAGCGGAAGGGCGATGTCGGTTGAAGTAACATCAGATAGTCGGCTTGGAAATTCCGCTCGTGACTAAACCACTCCAGTGCATGGCAGGCAACATCGACGGCGGTGGCCGTATCGGTCGCCAGTTCTTCGGGGCGGGTAAAGGGGATATCCAGACCAATGCTTTCGCCAATCGCAGCGATTACTTTATCTTCGGTGCTGAGCACGCAGTGGTAATTTTCCAGTCCTGAGAGAGCGATGGCATCACTAGTCCATTGCAGTAAGGGATAATGGCCAAGCGTCCTGGCATTTTTACCTGACAAGCCTTTTGATCCACCCCGTGCGGGAATCACAATTAATAAACGACTGGCATCCATGTGCTTCAGAGTGTTTTAGACGATACATTTGCCAGCCGAATATTGGTGGCCTTTTTAAGGGTTTTGGTATCGACGGGATCTTTAAAAATCGTCGATGGCGCGCCGTCAGGAATGTTGTGATTCTTTCGCCAGTATTTTTCATATTCACCGATACGCTTGTAGTCGAAGCTCATCATCAGTTCGCGCAGGCCAAGCAATTCCACGGCATTAAAATTATGCGAAATGGTGGCGGTAATTCGTGTCGCATCACCCAGATCTAAAATATATTTTTCCAGGTCACCATCATATTGCTCTTCGATCCAGTCACGATATACGGTGAACCATTCTGATCCTGGGTAGGGAGTGGCAAAGAAAGGTTTTACGACGATGCCCAATTCTTTCCAGGCGGCCATATTGTCGTAAATGGCCTGAAAGTCTTCATTGGGGAAACCGATAATTTGATTGGGGACAGGCCGGATTCCTGATTCCAGCGTCCAGAAGAAACTGCGCATATTGGTTTTTGGCGTGGCACCTTTGCCTATGGTTTTCATGACATGCGGTGAAAACGATTCATAGCCATAAACCAGGTGCGAACATCCCGCTTCGCGCATGATTTCCAGTGTTTCTTTATTGCAGAGTGTCGCATGACTGGTGCCGGACCAATGCACACCTGTGCAGTTTTCATCATGTTCAACGCCATCGCGTATGCAGGTGGGTTGCAGGCCGCTGTCTATCCAGCGGCTACAGATACCTTTGAGCCAGGTGCGTTTGGAGTACTGATCCATGGTCATCAGGTTTTCATCGAGGAAACCGATAAAGTCCAGGTTATATTTTTCGTAGGCATATTTGACCAGGCCAACAATGTATTCCGGGCTGTGGTAACGAATAGTCCGGCTGTAATTTCCAGGCTTGTCGAATTCGATTTGAATTTTGTTATTTTCATCTTTCTCATATTTCATGTCACCCGCAATGCCGAGGTGATAGCAGTAACGACAAATGAGTGAGCAACCATAACTGGCATTGATATCCAGACGTCGCTGCGCCAGCATGCCTTCTTCTGAAAACAACACCTGGCTGTTGGGAAAATACACTTCTTCCAAGGGGAACAGATCCCATGCTGGGTAGGGCAAGCTATCCAAATCTTCGATCAGTGCGCGTTGCCCGGAAATAACAAATTCATCCTTTTCATCGCTATTGTTATTTGAAGGAGTATTTGAACGTGTAATAGTGCCATCAATATTTTCCCAGTCGCTGAGGCCTGCATCGATTTTGGATAAAATCTCCGGGAGTGTGATGAAGGCTTCACCGATAACACCGATATCGACCTCTGGCAGGAAGCCCATCATGTCCCGTGGGATTGAGGTCAACACGCCGCCACCCAAAATGATCAGCGTATCCGGACAGGTTACACGCGCGTGTCGAACCACCTCTTTGATGGAGCCGTACGCGGTGGTGATGCCACCTAAGGCAATCACATCCCAGTTGTCTGCGTTGAAGACTTGCTCGCGTATTTCAGGGCCTTTGCGCCAGGCATTTTCATCATAGACCTGAACCTGATGTCCATCGCGCATTGCGATTGCTGCCAGCAATGCAATACCGTAGGGCACGTGGCGTGGGTCATCTTCTTCGCGGACAACGGGATTGATAAAAAGTATTTTAGCCATGCTGTTTTACCTGTCGCTCAATAATTAACGAAAACTCATGCAATCAAACTTATGCAAGTAAAAATTCTGAGAGATTGGTGAAGCTAATATTGTCGCCGAACAAAATGCCACCTTCGGTGCAATTAAAGGTTTTACAATCGGCATGGGCCGCCATTTGTAAAAAACATTCGCGATACCACATGTACGCCGGGTCGGTGTAAAACCATTGTTGCAAATGCGGGTTGTAGATTTGCATGAACAACTCATCCAGCTTGTCTTCGCCCACCAGTGACACGGCCTCGTGGTAGTACTGGGTATTTTTGTACGGCGTGTCGGCGTAGTAGCCCAGGTCCATGCCGGTGACGGCGATACGTTGTTTATTCCACACCGCGTTGGCCATCATCCAGGCCGCTGCGCCGACGTTGCCACCGGCATTGACGCAGGGCAGTTTGTTTTCTGTTTGTAATGCGCGAGTGATGCTGTCGGCGTGATCGGGGTCGTCGTACATGGGATTCCACCAGTAGACCCGCATGCCGGACTGTTGCGCGCGAGTGACGACGGTATGCGCAGAGGAGGATGACACCGCAATGCGCATCTGCGGGCCGTACTTGTTCAGCAATTCAAGAATTTCATCATTGGTGCGCAAAGCTTCTGAAAAATGGGTATCGAGATCCTGGCGTTCAAAATAATCGTCGGCGCGTAAATCGGCTTCGCACAAATCGGGATCACCAAACCAGCGCACGATACGCGTAGGGTGCGGATCCACTGTCACCACCAGATCCGGCACGATGCCGTGACGCAGGCAGTACAGCATAGAGCTTTCTGTAGCGATGATGGCACCCTGGTAATGGGCCGCAATGATTTGTTCCGCCGCCTGCTTGCGACGCAAGCTCGGCCCTGCGGCAATCACGATGGCCTTGTCACCTTCACCGGCAGTGATGCCACGCAGCACCTTGAGGCTTTCGCCATTGCGGATGGCATCGAGATTGTTGCGGGCGTTTTCCAGGGCACGATCCTGAATACGATCCCGCGTGATGTCGGCCATTTGTGCGACCAACTGCATTCCCAGAGAATCATTGTGTGGGATGCTGTCCGTGGCTGAGGCCAGCGATGTGTTTGCGGTGGTGTTCATCTGTGCGGTATTCGAGTGGCTGCGAAATCAGCGTTTTGCGGAATCGTTGTCATCACCCCAGTGCACTTCTTTTTTGGCGACAAAGGCAATGCTGCCGCCGAGTTTCTTTAAGGCTTCTTTCTCGAAACGTTGCTCCAGAGTGTCATTGGCCACGCTGGTGTCGATCACGTCCTTTTGGGGGGTGAAATTGCCTTTTAGAAAATCGCTCATAGGTTGTACTCCTGTTCGTAATCCATTCATTAATCTTCCGGGTTATCGGCTCAGTGATCGCTCTAGTTATCGGCGTTAATCGGGATTACCGTTATCATTTTTGTCGAGCCGGTACCCCGAGCATCAAACTGCCCGCCGCCACGTTAGCGATCACTACGGCACCTGAAGCAATAATCGCGCCATCGCCGATAGTAATGCCTTGATTGATTACTGCACCGGCACCGATATGCACGGATTGGCCGATGTGACAATCACCACAAAGCACTGCACCGCTGGCGATATGACTGTGGTCGCCGACCGTGCAGTGGTGTTCCACCAGCGCCCGGCTATTAATTAGCACGTTCTCGCCCAGTTGTGCCCCGGTGTTGACGATGGCCCCGGCAAGGATCTGCAGCCCCTGGCCGTGCGTCGCCGAGGGGCTGAGCCAGGCTCTGAGATGAATGACATCACCAAATTGGTACTGGGCGGCGCGAAATTCCTCGTACAGCGAGGCGCGTCGGGTAATGGCGCCGGTGGAGCCCAGACCGTTGATGAGGGTAACGCTGTTGGGGACATGGCTGGCTCGCAGTGCAGCATCATCACCGAGATAGCTGAGGTAACATCGGGTTTCTGCCGGGGCCTGCGGTGCCATGAGCCCCAGTACTGGCCGTTGCAGGCTGGCGAGAGTCTCCGCCAATACCGCGGCATGACCTCCGCCGCCAAGTATTATTGTCGGATTCGTCATTGAATCACCTCGTCAGCGTCATAATTCTGTCGCGCCGTTTGGCCGAGCAGTGCCCAGTAATCCATGGGCGAGCGGCCGATGCCTGGGCGCTTCACGGTGAGATTGTCTGTCGTAAAGACCTCTCCGGCACGAATGGGGCGGGTGGCTACCAGCGATTTGCGCGCCACTGCTGCGTTGGCTATTTCCGCCGGGACGGGTTGTTTCACGGCCGATCCTAGTACCGGTTCCAACGCACGAATGTCCTTGATCATGCGGCGTAATTCAGTCGGCTCCAGTGAGGCACGATGATCCGGGCCAGGCAGTTTGCGATCCAGGGTGAAATGTTTTTCGATGATACACGCGCCGCGGGCTACGGCGGCTACGGCCACCTCGACGCCTGCGGTGTGGTCGGAATAGCCCACCGGCAGGGCAAAGGTTTCGCGCAAGCTGTCCATGGCGCGCAGGTTGACTTGATCCGGCGGGCAAGGGTATTCGGTGGTGCAGTGCAGCAGGGTGACGCGGTCTTTCAGCAAGGCCTGAGCTTGTTCGTTTTTGAAAGCATCCGCGAAGGCGGCGCGAGAGGGGCTACCGGTCTCGTGTAAAAACCCAAAGGCTACCACACCCAGCGCTTCGCGTACTTCGTCCAGGGTGGCCATGCCGGTGGAGAGAATCAATGGTCGGTCTGCTTGGGCCAGTTGTAACAACAATGGGCCGTTGGTGAGTTCGCCAGAGCCCAGTTTGAGGCGCGGCAGGGCCAGATCTTCCAGCAGGAAACGGGCGCTCTCCGGGTCGAAAGGCGAGGAGAGAAATTCGATGCCGCGTTGTTTGCAGTGGGCCAGCAGGACATGGTGGTCGTCGAAGGACAGGGCCAGGCGTTTCAGCATGGCGAGCTGGGAATCCCCTTTTTTTTGGGAGTCCGTCTGGTTGCGCATTTGGTAGTCGGCTTGCACGGCGTGCTTGCTGGCCAGCGCCTCGGGCAGGAAGGTCTGGAATTTCACCACATCGGCACCGGCCTCGGCGGCGGCGTCGATGAGCGCCAGGGCGCGCGCGAGTTCGCCATTGTGATTGACCCCGGCTTCGGCGATGACGGTGACGCGCTCATTCATGGTTGGCGTCCTGTTTGTCTTGCTTGATGAAAGGCTCGAAGAAGTGTTTGTGGAGCAGTTGCTCAGGTTGCCACGAACCGCGTAGCACGGCGAGAATCTGCTCGCTGGCGTGGCCATCGCCGTAAGGGTTTTTTACCCCGCTCATGTTCAGCGCATAGGCCGCATGGATAGCCTCGACGATGGCGTCCGTTTGAGCCGGGCAATCGATTACCGAGCTGGCGCGCAAACGGCCGTGCTGACGGCTGCCGATGTTCACCGTCGGCGTGCCCAGTGAGGGTGCTTCGTACAAGCCGCTGGAGGAGTTACCCACCACTGCATCGGCGAGCGCGACCAGGCTGTAATAACGTTGTTGCCCCAGGGAAGAATGCAGGCAGGCGTGCTCGCGTGTGGCGACGAATTCAGCCAGTCGAGTGTTAATGGCATCAGCGCCGGTGTCAGCGTTGCTGCCGGTGAAGATCAGCCCGGTCTCCGTCCCCAATGGGTCGAGGGCGACGAGCAGGGTATCGAGTTGCGTCAGTGGTTCTGTGCTGTCCAGCGTGGCCGGATGGAAAGTGATGGCCAGATTGCGATTCCGTAACGAGAAACCCAATGCAGCGGATAAGGCATCGCGGGACAGACGCTCGGTAGCCAGTAACTGATCAATGCCGGGGCTGCCAGTCAGGTGTACGTTGGCTGAGTTTTCGCCCATTTGCAGGACACGTCGCAGCGCATCGGCATTGGTGACGAAGTGCAGGTGCGATAACTTGGTGATGGCATGACGAATGGTGTCGTCAATGGCCCCTTCGGTGATATCGCCACCGGCGATGTGCGCCACCGGGATGCGTGCGATGAGCGCCGCCTGCACCGCCGCGAGGATTTCGTAACGGTCGCCCAACACTAGCAGTAAATCCGGTTGGAGGTCGTGCAGGGCGTCGGCGAAACCCGATACGCCGCGTGCCAGTGCGTGAGTCACGTCAACGGCGCTAGTGGTTGCCAGCGCCAGATCCACTCGGGCGTCCACGCAATAACCTTCGGCTTCGATGATGTCGATGGTGTGGCCGTGAGCGAAGGAAAGATGACTGCCGGTGACGGCTAGTTGTAACTGCAAATTGTCAGCATTACGGATGCCGTCCAGTACCGGTTTGAGTAATCCCCAGTCAGCGCGGGAACCCGTGACGACGCAGATGCGGCGATTCATTGTAAATTCTCCGCAAGCTGGGCGGAGCTGGGCAGACATACGCCACGGGCAAACAGGGATTCGGTTTGTGGCAGAGGCATGCGCGGGTTATCAATGAACATCGGCAATTGGTGCAGCGGCGTCCAGAAGGGCCGCAGTAAAATTTCTTCCGTGTGGGCTTTTTCCAGCAAAAGATCGCGCGCTTCAGCATTGGGCAACAGCAGCAAATTAAGCCAGTGGTTGCTTTTGCAGTTTTTGGGTTCGGTGTGTAAGTGTACGTCGCTGATCCCGGCGAAGGCCTCGGCATATTGACTCGCTAAAGCACGTTTTTTCACGAGCCGTTCCGGCAACTGTTGCAACTGCGCACAACCGAGGGCGGCATTGAGATTGGGCAGTCGATAGTTGTAGCCTACGGCATCGTGTTCAAGCAGCCAGGGGTGTGATTGTTTGGCGGTGGTGGTGAGGTGCTTGGCGCGATGGGCGAGTGCGGGATCGCGGGTCAGTATTGCGCCGCCACCGCCGGTGGTAATAATTTTATTGCCATTGAAACTGAGCGCGGTGAGCTGTCCCCAGCTGCCCGTATGTCGGTCAGAGTGGCGGTCAGTGTGATGGTCAGTGCGCCAGGAACCTAAAGATTCGGCCGCATCTTCGATGAGAATGAGTTTGTAGCGTTGGGCGATCTCCGCCAGTTCGGCCATGCGTGCCGGATGGCCCAGCACATGCACCACCATCAGAGCACGAATCGGTCGGCCCGTGTGTCGGTTGTAACAGGTATCGTTACGCAGCTCGGTGATATCTCGCAAATAGTTGTTCAGTGCGTGTGGGTCGATACCCAGTGTCTCCGCTTCGCAGTCCACGAAATGCGGCACCGCTCCCTGATAGACCACCGGGTTGGCGCTGCCGACAAAGGTGAGTGCTGGCAGTAGTACCTCGTCACCGGTAACCACGCCGGCCAATACCAGGCAGGTGTGCAATGCGGCGGTGCCGTTGACGGTGGCAATGACGTGGGGGATGCCGGTGTACTCGGCGAGTTCCTGTTCAAAGCGATCCACGTACTGACCCACGGACGAGACCCAACCGCTGTCCAGACAGTCTGCGACCAGCGCCTTTTCGCGTTCACCAAAAGCAGGTTCGTGCAGGCCGATGGGACGCTGTGCGGGTAGCAGCTCGCGCAGGATGGTGAGGATGGATTCGCTTAGACTCATTTCTACTACTGCCTCGACAACTCCCTCTCCCTTGGGGAGAGGGTTGGGGTGAGGGGAGATGTGGCACTGCTCATGAATTTAACGGCCCCCTCATCCTCGGCAACGGCTCCATGCGTTGCTCTACCTCCTGCATCCATGCAGTCGTGGCCTTCTCCCCAAGGGAGAAGGAATGGTTTCGATGAATGACACCGATAATTCCAAACATCAGATGTTGTAAATGCCGTGTTTGTAACGGGCCAAATTCTTTGGTTCGGTGAACCATTGCGCGGTTTCGGCCAGGGCGCGCTTAAAGCCCTCGCGCTGGCCAAATTCGGGAGACCAGTCGAGCAGCTCGCGGGCCTTGCGGTTGTCGGCCCACAGGCGTTCCACTTCGCTTTTGTCCGGACGCAGGCGTTGGTTATCGGTTTCAATGTTCACTTCGACATTCATCGCATCGGCAATCAACTGTACGGTGTCGCCGATGCTGATTTCATAATTACTGCCCAGGTTCACTTCTTCGCCCAGTATCTTATCGGACTCGGCCATGGCGATGAAACCGTTGACCGTGTCTTTGACGTAATTGAAATCGCGGGTGGGATGCAGCGCGCCCAGTTTGAGGGTGCGTTCGCCATTGGCGATTTGGGTGATGACCGTGGGGATCACCGCACGCGCTGACTGACGCGGGCCAAAGGTGTTAAAGGGGCGGGCAATCGTCAGCGGTGTTTCAAAGGATCGATAAAACGATAAGGCAATCTGGTCAGCACCGATCTTGGTGGCGGCATAGGGTGATTGACCTTGCAGTGGATGTTTTTCATCGATGGGGACGTATTGCGCGGTGCCGTAGACTTCACTGGTGGAGGTGTGGACGATTTTTTCTAACTCTAAATCGCGGGCGGCCTGGACGATATTGAGGGTGCCTTTGATGTTGGTGTCCACATAGGCATCCGGTGAATGATAGGAATAGGGGATGCCGATGAGCGCGGCGAGATGCAATACCACATCGCAGCCTTGCAGGGCGGTACGCACGCCGTGGGGGTCGCGGATGTCGCCAGCGAAAACATCCAGTTCCCGTTTGATCTCATCCGGTGATTCATCCAGCCAGCCCCAGTGGCCGAAGGAATTGTAAAACACGAAGGCGCGCACATCGTAGCCACGGCGCACCAGTTCTTCAGTAAGGTGGGAGCCGATAAAACCGTCGGCGCCAGTGATGAGGATTTTTTTACCCGCAAGATTCATGCGTGGTGTCCTTTATTATTGTTGTTATCTTTGTTGTTGGTATCGTTATTAACATCCTTGTTAACGCTGGCATTAGCGCTGGCATTAGCGTTAGTTTCGGCCGGGTGATCAAGTTCAGCCAGCAGTGTTTTGGCGGCCTGGTTATCGGGGTCACGTTCCAGTGTATAACTAAAGGCCCAGCGGGCTCCATCATTGACGCCTTGTTCCAGATACAATTTTCCCAGACGTATCACCGAGGGCAGATCTTCCGGTGCCTGTTCAAGGTATTCCGTGTAGATTTGTGCGGCGTCGGCCTGCTGGCCGATGATGCGCAGGAACTCGGCATATTGGGGCATGTAGCTGGGTGAAATTTGTGCCAGACATTGGAAGGCCAGCAATGCGCTTTCGTAGTCCTTGAGATCCAGGGTCAGGGTACACATGCGGCGCAGGGTGTCTTCCAGCAAAGGCCCTTCACCCACTTGCTGATAGTGTTCCAGAGCCTGCGCTTTTTCGCCGTTTGCTTCGGCAAAAAAGCCGTGGGCAAAGTGCAGTAGTTCGCTGACATCCTGATTCTGAATATCTTCGAGACCGGACACCACGCGTTGCATACCGTCGATGTCCTGTTGCTGAAACAGCAACAACAGTTTACTGGGAATGTCACTGAGCCCGACTTCCTTGCGACAACGGTGCATGTGGCGCGTATCGGTTTCGTCGAGCTGGGCTTGAAAATGGTTGTGCAGTTCGGTGGTTTGTTGTGCGTGCTGTTCGCCGAGTAATGTGTCGGCATCGCCGCGACGTTGCTGCCACACCCGCAAGCGTCCCGGTTCATCGGCGCGTTGCCATTCCTCAAATATCAGCGATAGCTTGGGTGACGGGGATTCTTCTTCGATGCGTGCCTGTAACCGTTGACGATAACGCGTCAGTTGTTGTTGTAACTGTTCGGCACCGTCGCGGTAGGATTCGTAATAGACGCGCCCGGTTTGTTCAATTTCTTCGTCTTGCCATTCCTTGTCCCGATCCGGGCGCACGATGCGCAGGAATTGGCGAATGCCAAATTGTTTGACCAGGATCCCCAGCGCGGGAAATTCCTTGTCCAGTTTTTTCTCGATTTTATCCATTTTGATTTTGTATTTGAAATCCTGTTGGACGCCATTGCGGCCAAACAGGCCATCGTTGCAGTGCAAGGCTTTGATCGCCAATGCCTTGATTTTGCCCAGCTGGATGTCGGTGCGTTGCAGTTCTTTATCCGCTTGGTGGTAGTGTTGCAGACGATGTTCGGCATCGTTGGCCACCAGCAGACGTGAAAAGGTGTCGCGCGGGTTTTCGTCCAGCGCGATTAATTCAATGTCGTTAATGTTGTAGTGTTCGACGCCGGGGATGGCGGCCGCCCAGGGTTCGGGGTTGATGAGCTGACAGTCGCGCTGGCTGGCCCGTGTCGCCTGTGCCGCAATGTTGTTCACGGACTGAATGAAATCATCGATGGTATCGGCTATTTCACCGCTATTGGTTTTCACCCGTTGGCCGACGTGACCGAGTGCAGGCCCGGCGCGGCTTTCATTGCTGCCGTTGGCGTAGCGGGTACCGTCTTGTTTGAAACACAGGTCGAGGCCGGCCAGGATGATTTGCGCAAAACCCATCTCCACCAGCAGGTCGATGACGGTATTGGCCACGGTGGGGCCTTGCACCGGAATGTTTTTCGGCTTGTCGTTGCCCTTTGATTTTTTATCGGTCGGCCAGGGATACTGTTCGCCCAGATACACGCTGTCGCCCGGCCATTGGGAGAGCAGCGGCGGGTAGGTGTGGTAGGCATGGATCAACAACACGCCGGGGTCGAATAGCAACATTTCCTTGCTGACATCGAAACTCAGTGAGGTGGGGTCGATGGTGCAGACGATGTCCGGTGTTAGCCCGGTCTCCAGCAGACGACGGGAAACCCGGGAGACCGCGACCACGACTAATTGCTCGCGGTGGTTTTTGATCCAGGGGATCATGCTGTCCAGGGAGGGGCCACCGGCGCACAGTACCGCGGTCTTGCCTTTAAAGCTGTTGGACAGGCATAAGGCAGGCACCCGGTTTTCCGTCAGATTGGCCAGTTGGCACTGAATGAACTCGCCGCTGGCCAATTGCCCCTTGAGCCCCCACACCCAAATGTCCAGATCGGCCTTGACCGCCCGATACAGATCCCGGTAAGTCGGCAGAAAGGCGTCGGCACTGCCGATGGAATGCAGCAATTGCAGTTTGCGAATATAAAAATAACTCTCCAGTGACATCTCCTGCGCATAGCGATGCCACAGCTCTGGAGTACTCAGGGTGATGCGTTCGCTCAGTTCCAGATCCGCGAGACGCGGGCTGATTTTATCGATGATGTGTGGCAACTCGATGAATAGAAACCGGCTGCCCTCGGGCACACCGTGATTCTGCACATACTCCACCAGTAATCCCGAGTCCGTACCGACGATGATGTGCAGGTAGTCCTCTTCCCACAGGGTGTCGGTGTAGTGGCGTTGAAAGACGGCACGGGAGCCAACTGCATTAAAGCTGTGACGATTAACGGCGTGAAGGTATTGCTCACCAAAGCGATTGACTAAAAAGCCGCCCAGTTCGTCCTTGGCCGGTGTTTCCTCCACCCCATCCAAAATTGTTTCGTCCAAAGTTTTATTACCCGTGTCGAGTTCGTGACTTTAAACCAAGGGGGAAGCAAGGAGCGTGCCAGTAAAACTCATCGTGGGGCTTTCTCATCTGAACGTGTGATCCCGTTGAATTTATTTAGGATACCGCCAATATGCTGTGGTATGTTGCGCCATCACACATGACCGAATAATAACCATAAATATTGAATATGACTGACCGCTACGCTATCGACAGCCACAAGCTCATCTATCATCCGCAACGGGTTAGCCAGTGGCTGGCGGCGAAAGACGATTGGGCGGCCGCCAAAAATGTGTACCCCATTTATGTGGAGATTTCCCCCGTTGGTGCCTGCAATCATCGCTGTACTTTTTGTGCGGTGGATTACATTGGTTATCAGTCCCGGCGCTTGGATGCCACCATCATGGCCGGGCGCCTGCTGGAAATGGGCAGGCTGGGGGTTAAAAGCGTGATGTTTGCCGGCGAGGGTGAGCCGTTGCTGCACAAACAATTGCCGGTGATGATCGAGGCCTGTGCCGAGGCCGGTATTGACGTTTCCATCACCACCAATGCCACGGTGGTGTCTGAAAATTTTCTGCAACGCGCGCTGCCCCACATTGCCTGGATCAAGGCCTCGGTGAATGCCGGTAGCGCGGAAACCTACGCCAAAGTACATCAAACCAAGGCCAGTGACTTTGAGCTGGCACTGGGTAATTTGCGCCGTATCGTGGAAGCGCGTGATGCCCGTGGGCTCAAACTGGTGGTGGGCGCGCAGGCGGTGTTGTTACCGGAAAATCGTCATGAGATGGTGGATCTGGCGCGGCGCTGCCGTGATGAACTGGGGCTGGATTATCTGGTGGTCAAGCCCTATTCACAGCACCTCGCCAGCCATACCACGCAGTACCAGGATATCGACTATAGCGAATTCATGACGCTGGAGGCGCAACTCCGCGCAGAAAACAGCGAGAATTTTCAGGTGGTGTTTCGCGGCAATACGATGCGTAAAACCATGCGCAAACACAGCGACATCGGCGAGCAACCGGCGCGTTATTCCCGTTGCAGCGCCACTCCGTTTTTCTGGGCTTATGTGATGGCCGATGGTGATGTGTACGGTTGCAGCGCGTATTTGTTGGACAAAAAGTTTCAGTACGGCAATCTGCACGAGACGAGTTTTCAGGAAATCTGGCAGAGCGAGGCACGTAAGACTAATTTTGAGTTTGTGAATCACGGGCTCGATATTAGTGACTGCCGCGCCAATTGCCGCATGGATGACATTAACCGTTATCTCGATGCGTTGCGCTCGGGAGGAGTACCCCATGTCAATTTCATCTAAAGCCGTCGGCTGGGATGAGCGTAGCGAACCCCAACATCCACATGCCGCCATTGTGTTGGGGTTCTCAAATTCACCCCAACCTACCGTTTTATGAAGGCTTTGGTCACTGGCGCTGCCGGGTTTATCGGTAGTCATTTAGTGGAACAGCTGTTGGCCGAGGGTCACGAAGTGGTGGCCTTGGATGATCTCTCCACGGGGCGCTGGGCGAACCTGGACAACGTCGCTGATGCCCCTGGGTTGCAGCGGGTCGAGGCTGACATCACTCAATGCGAAACTTTGCGGCCGTGGTTCGCAGGTGTCGACTGGGTGTTTCATCTGGCCGGCAAGGCCGACATCGTGCCCTCTATCGAGCAGCCCGAGATCTATTATCAAACCAATGTGCAGGGCACGTTTAACGTACTGGAATCTGCGCGTGCGGCGGGTGTCAGCCGCTTTGTCTACGCGGCCTCTTCTTCCTGTTATGGCATTCCCGATGAGTACCCGACATCGGAGGAGGCGGAGATTCGGCCGCAGTACCCCTATGCGTTGACCAAACGTTTGGGCGAAGAACTGGTGTTGCACTGGGCACAACTCTATGCGATGCCAGCGGTATCACTGCGTTTGTTCAATGTTTATGGCCCGCGTTCGCGCACCAGCGGCGCTTATGGCGCAGTGTTCGGCGTGTTTCTGAAACAGAAGCTGGTGAGGCAGGCTTTCACGGTGGTGGGTGACGGGCAGCAGACGCGTGATTTTACTTTCGTCACCGACGTGGCTGCCGCCTTCGTGGCGGCAGCGCACGCGGATCTCAGTAATGCCGTATTCAATGTCGGTAGCGATCACCATTACAGCATCAATTCGCTGGTGGCGTTGTTGGGGGGCGAGGTGGAATACATCCCCAAACGTCCCGGAGAGCCGGATTGCACCTTTGCCGACACCACAAAAATTACCGCGCAACTGGCCTGGACACCCAAAGTCGATTTTGCCACGGGGGTGGGACGCATGTTAGAAGAGATCGAGTTATGGCAGGAGGCACCGTTGTGGACCGCGGGTTCGATCCACGAGGCGACGCGTTCCTGGTTTAAATATCTGTCGTGAACTATCGGTCCTGAATGCGGGCCGCGAGGTAATAGACGAAGCAGTGGGTACTCATGGTGGTGACGAAGCCGAAAGAACAGTAATGATGAACAACGGGACAACATGTTGACACGCACCAGTCTGCCGGCGCAGGCCACCGAGTTTGCCGGGATAATCTCCAGCGGCTGTTTTACCAGTGCCGTGGGCGAAACGATGACGCAGGACGATGGCGTGGATGCCTTGGTGAGCACGCTGACGGCGCTCCGGGAAGCGAGCGGCACACTTTATATTATTGGCAATGGCGGCAGCGCGGCGGTGGCCAGTCATGCAGTCACGGATTTTTTCAATGTCGGGGGCTTGCGCGCTTTGACCCTGCATGAGCCGGCCACGCTCACCTGCTTCAGTAACGATTATGGTTATGAACACGCGTTTGCCAAACGTGTGGAGCGCTTGGTGGGCAAAGCCGATGCGCTGATTGCCATCAGCAGCTCGGGTCAATCCGAAAATATTTTGAATGCGGCCAAGGTCGCCAAGGCGCACGAGGCGCAACTCATCACTTTGAGCGGTTTCCGGCAGGATAATCCGCTACGACAGCTTGGAGATCACAATTACTGGTTAGAGTCTGATGATTACGGCATGGTGGAAATCGGCCATCTGTTTTTGTTGCATTTTGTTGCGGATCTGCTGGGCTTGAACTGGAGTGAAGAACGTGACCATTAACCTGGAAAACAACAATGGCCAATAGTCGCGTTGTCAATCTCAAACAGGAGACACAGACTGAGGATCGTCCGGCGACGGAGGCGGAAAAGATCCTTGATCTAAACGCGCTCGCGCAACGTGTGGCGAGGAGCCGGAAGCAGGGCCAGCGAGTGGTGTTGTGTCACGGTACCTTTGATTTGTTGCACGTGGGACACGTCAAACATCTGCAAGCGGCGCGCCGCGAAGGGGATGTGCTGGTGGTCACGGTGACGGCTGATGCCTTCGTCAACAAGGGGCCGGGGCGGCCGGTGTTCACCCAGCATTTGCGTGCAGAAAATCTGGCGGCGTTGCAATGTGTGGATTATGTGGCGGTCAATGCCGCGCTGACGTCGGTGAATGTGCTTGAGACGTTGCGCCCGGATGTGTATGTCAAGGGTGATGAATATCAATGTGAGCAAGATGACATAACTGGAAATATCCGTCGTGAACGTGATGCGGTGGAAAAATATGGTGGCCGCATCCACTACACCCAGGAACCCGCGCACAGCTCCAGTCATCTGCTTAACCAACATTTCCCGTGTTTCACCGATGAGGTGAAAATCTTTCTCGATGACTTCAGACAACAGCATCACACGGTCGATTTGAACGCCAGTCTTGCCAGTCTGGCGGAGCTCAAAGTCTGTGTGTTGGGTGATGCCATTATTGACGAATACCACTACACCGAGTCCCTCGGTCAAACCGGCAAAGGCAACGTGCTGGCGGTGCGTTATAAAAATGCCGAACGTTTTGCCGGTGGCGCGATTGCCGTGGCCAATCATGTGGCGGGCTTCGCCGGTGAAGTGACGCTGGTGACGGGCCTGGGTGGTCAAAGTGACTCGCAGTCCCACGAAGATTTTATTCGCAGCAAGTTGCCCGACAATGTCACACCGGTGTTTTTTAGCAACCCGGATACTGGCACCTTGGTAAAACGTCGTTACATCGGCGAAGACATGTTGAAGCTCTTTGAAGTGTACGTGGGGGATGAAGAGTTGATCACCGCAGCGCTGAGTGAACAGCTGTGCGCCTGGTTGCAGAGTCATCTTGAACAGTTCGACGCGGTGATTGTGCCGGATTTTGGCAACGGCTTTATTACTCAACAGATGGCGTCGGTGCTTAGCGACAAGGCGCGCTTTTTGGCGGTCAACACTCAGGTCAACAGTGGTAATCGGGGATACCATTTAGTGACCCGTTATCCGCGTGCCGATTTTGTTTCTTTGAACGAACCCGAATTACGCATGGCGGCCGGTGATCGCCACGGTGAAATTTCGGCGTTGGCAACGGAGATGGCGACGCGCATGAGTGCGCAATTTTTGGCAGTGACACGCGGCATTCACGGTGTGTTAATGGTGGACGATCAAAGCCAGGTTCCGGTGCCGGCCTTGTCGACCCACGTGGTGGATCGCATCGGTGCTGGTGATGCCTTTCTGTCGATGGCGGGACTCAGTCTGGCGAGCGGCTTGTCTGCGGAGGTCGCGGCCTTTTTCGGCAGTATTGCCGGGGCGCTGAATGTGCAGTCGGTGTGTAATCGCGAGCCGCTGGATCCCATCTTGTTCCGCAAGTACCTCACGACCCTGTTGAAGTAACTGGGCCTGTGAAAGTGTTATCTCACTATCGACGCATGTTGCGCATCCGGCGCGTGGAAGAAGCCTTGGCGCGACGCTACCGTGAACAGCAAATGCGCTGCCCGGTGCATCTTTGCATTGGTCAGGAAGCGACGGCGGTGGGCGTGGTTGCGGCCTTGCAAACGGACGATGCCGTGTTCAGCGGTCATCGCGCCCACGGGCATTATCTGGCCAAGGGCGGTGACCTCCCGCGCATGATTGCCGAATTGTACGGACGTGATACCGGCTGTTGTGCCGGGCGCGGCGGCTCCATGCACCTGATCGATATTGACGCTGGTTTTTTGGGCTCGACGCCCATTGTCGGCGGCACGGTGCCGTTGGCCGTGGGTGCCGCATGGCGTGCCCGCTTGCAAAATACCGGGCAGGTCACGGTGGTGTTTTTTGGTGACGGCTGTTTCGAAGAAGGTGTGCTGCACGAGTCGATGAACTTTGCCAGCCTGCACCAATTACCGGTGGTGTTTGTCTGCGAAAATAACCACTATTCCGTGTACACACCGCTGTCCGAGCGCCAGCCGCAACGTCCCATTGCGGGGGTGGCGGCGGCGCACGGACTGACTACTCAAACTGCCGATGGCAATGATGTACGAGCCGTGTTGCGGGTTGCGCAACAGGCAGTGGCGCAGGCGCGGGCGGGCGACGGCCCCCAATTTTTGGAACTGGAAACCTTTCGCTGGCTGGAACACTGTGGCCCCGATGATGATGACGCGCTCGACTACCGCGTGCCGGGTGAACTGGCGCAGTGGCAGGCGCGGTGTCCGATTGCGCGGGAGCAGGCACGTCTGTTTGACCGTGGCGAATTAAATGATGCTGCTTTGGCTGAAATGGCGTCCATTATCCAACGAGAAATAGAGACCGCGTTTGATTTTGCACTGGCCAGTGCGCTGCCGGAAAGCCGGGACATGGAGCAATTTGTTTATGCCTGAGTCTGTTGCATGTCGTGAATTCGATACGCTGCCGCCGCCAAAGACGATGCGAGCATGTAATTCCGCCGAAGCGATTCAGGATGCATTGATGCTGTGTCTTGAACGCGATGATGACGTGGTGATTATTGGTGAAGGTGTACCCGACCCTAAAGCCATCTTCGGCACCACCGCGGGGTTGCGCGAACGTTTTGGTCCGCAACGGGTATTTGACATGCCGTTGGCGGAAAATGGTCTAACGGGAATTTGCATCGGCGCGGCGATCACCGGGCTGCGGCCCATCATGGTGCATCAGCGTATCGACTTTGCCCTGTTGGCGATGGATCAACTGGTCAACAATGCTGCCAAGTGGCATTACATGTTTGCCGGGCAGGCCAGTGTGCCACTAGTGGTGCGGGTGATTGTGGGCCGCGGCTGGGGGCAGGGGCCGCAGCACGCACAAAGTTTGCAGGCCCTGTTTGCGCATATCCCGGGTCTGAAAGTGGTGATGCCGGTGTTCCCGGAGGATGCCAAGGGTATGTTGTGTGCGGCGGTGCAGGATAATGGCCCGGTGATGTTTATCGAACACCGCTGGATTCATCAAGTGCAGGGTGATGTGCCGGTAGGCTATTTTGAAGCACCGCTGTCGGGCGCCTGTGTACGCCGTGCCGGGCGACACATTACGATTGCCGCGTTTTCGTACATGGTGATCGAGGCATTGAATGTCGCTGCGGCTTTGGCGGATTTAGGCATTGAAGTGGAAGTCATCGATATGCGTTGCGTGCGACCACTGGATGTCGAGACGGTGTTGCGTTCAGTACAGAAGACCGGCCGCCTGTTGGTCGCAGATACCGGCCACAAAGGTTTTGGTGTGGCCGCAGAGCTGGTAGCCAGTGTGGTGGAACGGGGGATGTCATCGTTGAAAGCGGCACCCGTACGGGTTGCAACTGATGACATTCCCAGCCCGACGTCACCTGCCTGGGCCGCAGAGTATTATCCGGTCGCGCGTGATATTGCCGCACAGGTGATACGCTTGTGTCAGATTGAAGAAAGTGAAAAAAGCCGAAAAGTGTTAAACGGTTTGCTGTCAGAGATTCCCGCGGATGTGCCGAACCCGGCATACCGTGGCCCGTTTTAATCATGAATATACTGGGTGATAAAAATCATGTCGTCTGATGTTAAAGGAAAAATGCAGGAAAAAAATCGCTTCGGTCAAGGCGCGCACACCGAAATTCCGGATGATGCGCCTCTGGCAAAAAAACCCGGCCACAAGCTGCGCACCTCCAATGTGATTGTGGATCGCGCCGCCCTGGAAGAAGGCAAAACGACGGAGGACAAGGTCCACAAACTGGAAGGACAGGCCGTTGAGTTGATCAAGTTTGATGACCAGGTGGGGCTGGTGCGAGTCTCTGAAGAAGACAGCGTTGCGGTCGCCATTCCCAATCAATTTACCGGCCCGAGTTATCGCAACCAACCGGAACGTTTTCGCTTCGACGGCCACAAAATGCTGCACCATTTGGATCGGGTGCAGGCCTGGCAAAATGGCGAACGCTTTGCGCCCATTCACATCGACATGGGCCTCACCAAATTTTGCAATACCGCCTGCCTGTATTGTTACGCGGTGGTGCAGAACATGACCAAGGGAAAAATGATCGAACGTGAGTCCCTGTTGCGTTTTATTGAAGACAGTGGTCGGATCGGGGTGCGTTCACTGGGATTCATTGGTGATGGGGAGCCGACCTTAAACCCGGCCTTGTACGATGCCACGCTGCTGGCTGGAGAATTGGGTATTGACACCTCCATGGCTACCAATGGTTTGTTGCTGGACATGGATCGCGCCGACGACCTGCTGGCCAACATGAGCTGGATTCGTTTTAACCTGTCCGCCGGGACAGCCGAAGGTTTCCAACGCGTGCATCAATCCAAGGGCCGAAACTTTGATGAACTGATTGAAAAAATTCGTGCGCTGGTTAAATTAAAAAAAGAGAAAGGCTATCAATGCACCATTGGCTTGCAGATGGTGTTGATCCCCGAATGTTATGACCAAGTGATTACAGAGGCGAAACTGGGTGCGGAACTGGGGGTGGATTATTTCGTCATCAAGCACTGCTCGGATTCCGAGTACAAGGAAATCGGTATTGATTACAAAGATTACGAACGCATCGAAGACGTGCTGAAAGAAGCCGAGACCTATTCGAACGACGATTACGTGGTGCAGGTGAAATGGAACAAAATCAAGGCCAGCGGCGAAACCAATTTGTATAAAAATGGTTTTCGAAAATATGACGTGTGCATGGGCACACCGTTCTTATTGCAAATTTCGGGCAATGGAAAAATTTATCCCTGCGGGCCGTTCTTTAATAAAGAGCGATTTTATATCGGTGATCTTCACGAAGGTTCTTTTGCGGATCTGGTGCAGAGTGATCACTATTGGTCCGTGCATCAGGATATCGTTAAATCGGTGGATGTTCACAAAGACTGCGCCATCGGTTGTCGGCAGGATTATGTAAACAAGTTTTTGTGGGATATCAAAAATCCGCCTGAACATATTAATTTTATTTAAATAAAAAGTTCTTTTTTTAGTTATGCGGATTGCTATTTTTCTCCCTAAATCTACGCCTTTTTATATGAGTACTTTGTTTGCCATGAAACGAGGTTTCGAGGCTCATGGGGTGGAGGTTGTCGGCTGGACTAATTTGCCGGAAAGCGAGCATTTGATTGAGTTTTGCCGTCAGTACAAACCGGATGCGATTATCGAGATGAACCGGTCGCGCAATGATGTGCCGGAGTTGCCTCGAAACGTGCGGCATGTGGCGTGGATCGTTGACGCCGGGGCAAGAAAACTGGATGACTATCGTGACAGTGAGGTGCTTTATTTTTTTGCTTCGGGGTTTAAAAAACTGTACACGGTTCCTGCTGCCGGGGTGGTTGACTGGCTTCCTCCGGGGTTTTGTTCCGATGTCTATCGCTCAGAACCTGCATCACCGCAAGTGGAATTCATGTTCGCGGGTCATATTCCTTTGCCATGGACAAAAGAAGAACTGGATCGTGTTATTTATCGTGATGCGCATCGGACGGTGTTATTTGGCGAAGTTGCTAGCGCGTGTTTTTCCGAGTGGGATAAGCTGGGGGGGCTTTGTATGTTGCAACCCGGTGAGGTGAGGAAAACGATCAAAGATTGCATGAAGACGCTAGCTGGCTGTGCGGTATTGCTCGATGCGCCGGCGCTTGCTTACGATGTATATGTTCGCAATGTGCGCTTGTATCACCGAACCAAATTGATGGATAGCGTGTTGAGTGTTTCTGATTCGGTCATGTTATACGGTTCTGAAAACTGGTCGAAGTGGTCTCGTTATGCGCAATATTTCAACGGTTTTCTAAGTGACCCTGGAGAGTTGCGCCGAGCTTACCAAGATTCTTCGTTTGTGCTTCATGAAGGCGTCGGACTTCATTTTCGAACTTTTGACTGTATGGGCTCAGGCTCTGTTCTCACCTATGTCAGTTCGGTGGAAGACGACCAGCCGGAGGGAATCAATAGCTTGTTTGAGCCTCATCGGCATTACATTCCGGTTAGCAAAGAGAACATGCCCGATGTGGTGGCGGGCTATCGATCGAATGAGCGGGCGCGGCGACGCATTGGCGAACAGGCTGCCGAGCTGGTTCACGCGAAACACACTTGGCGACATCGAGCTGAAAAAATTCTGAAAGATTTACGACGGTGTTGATGAGTCATCCATCACATCTGAGTTCTTCGTGTTTCTAAAATAATATAGGTTTATTGAATGGCAGACTATCAAGTTCCATATGTTGATTTACGGGCAGAATTTCGTGAACTTAAAGACGGCTTGATCGAGGATTTGGTTTCAGTGGGTGAAGATGCACGCCTGATTCTTCGTCAGGAGGTACAGCAATTCGAACAGGTCGCCGCCGATTATTTGGGCGTTGAACATGCCATTGGTGTTGGTAGTGGCAGCGATGCCTTGTTGTTGGCTTTGAAAGCTTTGGGTGTTGGCCCCGGAGACGACGTTATTACGGTGGCTCATACTTTTGTGGCAAGCATTGCGGCCATTGTCAATGTCGGGGCGAGCCCGGTTTTGGTCGATATTCGGCAAGACTTTAATATGGATTCAAACTTGCTGGAGGCGGCGATCACCGATGCAACGCGCGTGGTGATGGTGGTCCATATGAACGGTCGCTGCTGTGACATGTCTCCCATCCTTGATTTATGTCATCGTCATGGGCTTGAGTTGATCGAAGATGCCGCGCAGGCATTCGGTAGCCATTATCAAACACGGGCGGCCGGGAGCTTTGGTGCTTTTGGATGTTTTAGTTTTCACCCGATGAAAATTCTTCATTGCTTGGGTGACGGAGGATTGGTGACGACCAATGATACCGAATGGGCGGATACGATTCGCTTATTGCGTAATCATGGCCAACGCAGCAAAAATGAGATCGTTATGTATGGCGTCAATTCTCGCTTGGATAATCTTCAGGCGGCCTTTCTTTTACGTTCGATAGGCAAGCTGGATGGGGAGATTGAACGGAGACGGGAAATCGCTCGTCGTTATCATCAAGGGCTAATGGACGTGGAGGGAATTATCTGTCCACCCACGGACGGCGCTGATCGCTTTGACGTCTTCAGCTCGTATGTGATTAGAGTTCGGGATCGTGACCATTTGCGCCAACAATTGCTGGTCAATGGTGTCGAAGTGTTTTCTCATTGGGAAGTGCCGAACCACCAACAGCAGGCTTTGGGTTTGAAGGGGTTTGAACTGCCGATAACGGAACGAATTTCTGATGAGGTTTTGTCGTTGCCGATTCATGGGCAGTTATCAAATGGGCAGGTCGATCATGTCATTGAAACAATTCGCCATGCCGCATAAAACGATAGTGGTAACCGGCGCTGCGGGATTCGTCGGGGGACATTTGGTCAATGAATTATCGGCTCGGGGCTACTGTGTAATAGCGGCAGATCGACGGCCGGATGGACTCGAGCGACTGACGGGGCTGCCCGGAGTTTCGATACGCGTGGGTGATTTGACAGATGCAAGCTATTGCGCAAAGTTAGTCGCCGAAGCGGATGGCGTTATTCATTGTGCCGGGGTCAGTCGCGTCAGCAGTGCGGTCAATGAGCCACTTGGCGCCCTGAAATCAACCGTGCTGGCCAGTGGCAATTTGTTTGACGCGCTTAGGCGGCATCAAAAAAAATGGCTAGTATTAATGAGTACACGGGAAGTTGAGAATCTGACTACCGCCCCTGAGAAGGTCAACTCACTGGCGCAGCTCTATGGAATCTGTAAATCCACGGTTGAACAACTTGCCCGGAGTTTTTGTCTTGATAGTGGCACGCCGTTGGTCATTTGTCGTTTGTCCGATGTCTATGGCTCGGCGAACGATCATGCGAATAAGTTACTGCCCCTATTTTTGAAAAACAGTCTTTGCGGAGCCTCGCTAGAAATCCGGGATACTACCACCAAGTTTTGTTTTACCCACATTGATGATGTCATCGCGGGGATTACCGAGGCCGTGGATCAATTAGTGGAAGGTCGTCTCACTTATCAGCTGAGGAAAATATGGGGGGAGCGTTGGATCACGGCCCCGGAGCTTGCACAGCTCATCAAGGAAATGTTTACTTCAAAGTCTGCGCATATGGTTTCAGCGCCTGCCCCGGGAGATAAAATGCTGACTTCATCTGACGAAGAAGAGGTGTGGAATTTCACCGAAAATGTTTCCCTTGAAGAAGGCCTCAAGCGGATGTCGGATTTCTGAGTTTGAATGTGTTGATGTTCACACACTTTCGGGATGCGTCAATGTCCATTGTATCGGTGGACGGTGGTGCGTCTGCATGAGTGGAAAGATAGCCATCATGATGCCACAGGATACGGCATTTTATCGCCAGCTTGCGACGCAAATGGGAAGAGGCTTTCAGCAGGCGGACTGGACGGTTGTTATCGGGTATTCATTGTTGACTGGTGCTGCATTGGCTAATTTTTGCGAGGAATTCCGGCCGAATGTGTTATTTGAAATGAACCGGCCACGCCGTGAAATTCCGGAATTGCCGCGTGACATCCGCCATGTCGCATGGATCGTCGATACCAATGGACGATCCAACGACTATTTTTCGGGCAGTGAAATTACCTATTACTGGGGAGCCAACTGGCTGCTGGGACGGCCTGAATCGATGAGCGGTTTCGCTGCCTGGCTACCGCCTGGTGTGTGTTCTGATGATTATTGTTATGGGACACAGCGCCAGATTTGTGATTTTTCTTATGTCGGACACATGCCACGACCCTGGACACGCCAGGAAAAAGACCGGCTAGTCAGCAAGGCGGGCTGCAAGATTCAATTTGGTGAAATATTGGGAGATTTGGTTTTACGGCTGAGCGAATCCGATGTCAGTGGTTTTAGCAATGATGATTATCTGGCCCTGGCTGAATCCGTAATCCGTTCGCGTGGCGGCGAGGAAATCGCGTTGGATGAAACCCTTCGCTATGACTTAGGCTGTCGGGTCGTGCGACAGTACACACGTCAGTTGATCACCACTTTGGCCTTAAAGGACAGTTCCTCGGTGGCATTTTATGGCTCGGAAGGCTGGCTGGCGTGGCCGGAGTTTAAAGACTTTTATCAGGGGTTTTTGAACCGGGCGGAGCAGCTACGGGAGGTCTACCAAAGCAGCCGAATTAATTTGCATGATGGCGTGGGTATTCACTTCCGGTCTATGGATTGTCTGGGGGCTGGAGGCTTGTTGTTTTTTCTAAGCTCGGCGGATGATGATGGGTTCGGTGGAATACATACATTCTTTGAGCCTGAGCAACACTACATCAGTGTGGATGAAGAATCCTTTGCGGATAAAGCGCGCTTTTATTTCAGCCGTCCGGATCTGTGTCGGAAGATCACTGAACGCGCTTCGGCGCTTGTGCATGCGGAACACAGTTGGCGGCAGCGTGCGCTGACCGTCACAAAGGATTTGGCCGCACTATGAAAAATGAGTATTGCAAGTGATGTCTGAGTTTTATGCCGACACCGTTCATCGTCACATCCTGCAGGGACACGAGTTGGCCTTGGAGAAATACCGTAAAAGGGTATTGCGTGAACTGACCTGGATCGGAATCGAGCCGGATCAACTGCAAAATTATACCTGTCTCGATGTGGGGACGGGCTATCAGGCGATTGTGCTGGCCGAACTGGGTTGTCGCCAAGTGTTTCACCGGGATATCAGCCACCAACAGGTTCAATGGTTGCAGGATTATTGTGACATGCATGGCGTGAAAAATATTGACAGTCAGCAAGCAGACCTGATGAGTCATTGGGTGTTGCCTGAGGCTCTGGATTTAAGCTTCATTGTTGGGGTCTATCATCATTTAGCGGATCCTCCACAATTCTTGCGAGCCTTATGGGAGCGAAGCCGGGAGGGGGGACAGATTTTTTTGCGCTGTTATCGTTCGGGAACGTGGAGCCGCTGGCTTTGCGCCCATCTTCGAAGGATATCGCACCACTCTACAGCGGAACAGATTCAGGCCAAATATTTGCAGATGCATGGCGATGTGAAAGACGGCCAATTCCTGGGAGACATGCTGGATGATCTCTTTGTCGCTGAATGGAAGTGCTTTCATCCTCGGCAGTTTCATCATGATGCGGAAGTGCTGGGGATGACGGTGCGAATGGAACCCGACGAGTTTGATCTGGATTTTGATGCGCAAGATGAGAATTTTCGTGTGTTGATGGTCAAGAGAGAATCGCAATCTGTACCGGCGGTGTCGTCTGAGCATTTCGCTACTGCTCAATCGATTGATCAACTGACGCTTAATCTGAGTATTTATTCGGCCTGGGATGAGCTTGACCAAGGTTTTCGTGTTTTAGAAAGAGCGGCGGGAACCGTGGATCAAGAACACGTTGCACAAAAACTGATTGAGCTTTATCAGTTGGTTCGGGTGAGCCGCACTCAACAGGAGTCCGATAGAATTGTTGGAAATAAATCCAAAACGATAAACGAAAAACGGGATGGCTTGCTGACTGCGCTGCGCTGCGGATATGACAAAGCCGACCAAAAAACGGCGGGGGAGGGTGGATGTTTATCCTAGGAATAACAAGCTGGGAGAGTGGTGCGGCATTGTTTGAGGATGAGCGGCTCATCGTTGCAGTGAGTGAGGAGCGCTTGTCCCGAAAAAAATTTGATAGCGATTTCCCCGTGCGCTCTATTGAGTGGTGTCTATCTCAGCTTGGAATTGCTCATGACGATATCGGTTTGGTGTGCTATGGATTTTCAGAAGGTCTGCCAGGTGGAGGGGAGGGCGCCGATCTTATGGGCGCTGCGCTTGATGTCTGCATTAAAGACCCGGAGGCGGGGCAGATCGTCAAGGAGCGGTTGCTCAACGAGATTGTCTTCGATTCGAAAAAGCGTGATGAATTCAAACAGCAATGCAAACATTTATTTCCGCAAGCTGAGATTTATACTTGTAGCCACCATCAAGCTCATCAGGCCAGTGCCTTTGTGCCCTCTCCATTTGATGAAGCTCTGGTGGTCAGCGCTGATGGGCGCGGTGATTTTTGTTCCACGATGGTCTCTAAGGCCACTCGCACACAAGGAATAGAACCGTTGTATCGGGCACATAGTTGGGAGAGTTTGGGGTATTTTTACGGGCGTGTGACCAAACTCTGCGGGTTTACTCCGAATCGACACGAAGGGAAGGTGACAGGCTTGGCCGCACATTCCGATGGCACTAAGGCTAAACCGTTGATGGAGAAAATGGTACGTTGGTCGGGCGAGGGTATCAACACCCAGTTAGGCCCTTATTATCGGCCTTTCTTTTCCAATTATTCCGCGCAACTGGAGCAGGAGGCAGAACAGTATAGCCGTGTCGAACTGGCGGCGGCGGCGCAACGCCAGTTGGAAGAGATTATGTGTGCGTTGGTGAGTAAGCACCTGCGGGAAACGGGGTTACGTCATGTTTGTCTGGCGGGTGGTGTGTTTGCTAACGTCAAATTGAATCAACGTATTTGTGAATTGGCTGAATGTGACGAGGTCTTCATATATCCTGCCATGAGTGACGCTGGAATTTCAGTGGGTTCGGTTTATTTTCGTCAACTGGCCATGGGGCTGGCGACCAAGCGGGCGTTTCATTCCTTGTACCTTGGTCCCGATCTTGATTCAGAGAAAATGCGAGCTTTACTCGAAACCGCGGGGCATGAAATTCAGCAGCCTGTGAACCTGGAGGATGAAGTGTGCGATTTATTACACCGTAAAAAAATCGTCGGCTTGGTGCAAGGGCGTGCCGAATTTGGCCCACGCGCGTTGGGCAACCGGAGTATTTTGGTTTCGCCGTCCGACCCGGCAGTCACCACACATATTAATGAGCGTTTGGAACGTGATGACTTTATGCCGTTTGCACCTGCCATCGCAGCAGAATTGGCCGGTCGCTGCCTCGAACAATGCTGTGAGACGACCTCATCTGCCCGGCATATGACCTTGAGTTTTAACGTGACGGATGAGTTCGTGGAAAATAGTCCGGCTGCCGTCCATGTCGATAACACGGCTAGACCACAGATTGTGACAGTAGAGGATAATCCTTTCTTTCATCGTCTATTGTCTCATTGGTATCAGCAGCATGGGGGCTTAAGTATTCTCAATACTTCTTTTAATAAGCATGAAGAACCTATGTTAGCGACAGAAAAGGATGTGGCAGAAGCCGTTGAAGATGGCGTTATTGATGCGTTGGTTTTCCCCCCCTATTTATGGCGTAAGGAGGTATAGACGTGCAGCTAAAACAACAAACAGAAAAATCTTGGAAAGCAGGTTTTCATGACTGGTTGGTGGGTGAAGAGCAGGATACGCCTTGCCTGCACCCCTGGTTCAGCGTGTTTATTCTCGCAGCGGGGTGGGTGTCATGTTGTCCTCAGAACAAAACCAGATTTGGTAACATACTTGAGTCTCCGATTGAAGAGTTATGGAATAACGAGCCTGCCAAGCGAGTACGACGTCTGTTAGCTGAGGGTCGCTATGAACAGGCAGGTTGTGATGCGGAATGTCCTTTTCTGTGCGGTAGTTACAAGGGGCCTGAAGAACAACCACCGGTGGAAGAACTTATTTATCCGGAATTTGAGCGTGACACGGGTGGTGAAGTTTATCGAAACAATTTGCAATTATTGGCGGACGCCTATCGCTCCCGAAGTGAAGAGGTTGAAGGCAAACCTGTGTTTGTCGATGTGCAGACAACGGTGCGCTGTAACAGCGACTGTATTATGTGTGAACAGCCGCATAAGGAAAAGATTGAGCTTTCTCCAGAGACTTTAGCGGGATTAGATGTCTTGCGTGAGACTGCGAACTGGTTTCGCTGGCAGGGGGGGGAGGTATTCATTCATAAAAGATTTGATCCATATCTCGATGCGTTTGGACAAGGTCAGTGGCCGCAACTCAGGCGTTATGTCATCACCAATGGAACCCTGTTGAGTGAGCAAAGATTACAAACATTTGCAAATACCGAAAACCCAGTGTTTTTTTTGGTGTCTATTGATGGTGCGTCAAAGGAAACGTTTGATAAAATCAGGGTAGGACTGGACTTCAATGAAGTAATGGCAGCACTTGTTCGCTTGGCAGATATTCAGAAAAAGAATGGTCGGACAGATTTGGTCAAGTGGAATTATGTCGTGATGAAGGACACCCTGGCGGAGATGAAGGCGGCGATTGATCGCGCAGACAGTTTAGGAGTTGATCTGAATTTTGCCCCGATTCAGGGTGAATATCCACAACAGAATATTTTCAGGTATCGGAATTTGATGGATGAACCGTTCGCGTATTTTGAAGGGCTGCGAATCTATGCAGAAAAGAAATCCATTGCCATCACAGGATTCGAGGGGATACAGCGTCGCCTTGAAAATCTGTTTTCGGAAAATGTTTCTATGGCGTCCGGCGACGCTGATATGGGAATCAGTGTCGCTGGGCCTTGCTGATGAAAGTTAAGCGGATTTCAATTTTCCTTCCCAGAAATAATTATTTTTATAGAAGGCTATTGGCGCAGATTATTCAGGCCTTTCAAACTATTGGGATAAGCGCCAACGGTAAATGTGATTTGCTGGGTGAAGCCCAATTGCAAAATTGGGTCTCTGAATATAGACCCGATGTAATCTTCGAAATGAATCGGGTTGGGAGTGAGCTGCCGGTTGATAACCTGAGTGTTAAGCACGTTTCCTGGTTGGTCGATTTCGGCGGGCGAGACCAGACTCAGATTCACGGTAGCGATATCATCTACTATTTTGACCCTGGGGCTGCTAAAAATACTCAGGCCAATTGTTATACGGATTGGCTTCCGCCGGGTACATGCACTGATCACTATTTTTCCAACGGAGAGGGATTTGAAACGGATTTTATATTTGTCGGTCATATTCCCGCGCCTTGGTCGGAACAGGAACTTGATACTCTGATTGGTTTTAATAGATCAAAAAAGTTGTATTTTTCAGAATTGCTCTATGACTATATTAAATGTTTGGATCAGCCTTTTGATTGTGCTCCCACACACAAAATCTTAAAAGACAGGATTCATCATCTCGTGGAAATGCAAATTGGTAAGACGATGCTTACGCAGAAAGTTGAATATGATTTGCTCGAGCGACTTACACGAGTTAGATCCAGAAAGGCGTTGGTGGGTGCTGCGGCCTCTGTCGATTTAGCCAGTCTTGCTGTCTACGGCAGTGAAACCTGGAGCCAGTGGCCAGAATATAGAAAATACTTTCGCAGATTTTTGTCGAATACGGAATCGCTGAGAAAAATGTACTCTAATTCTCGTTATTGTTTACATGACGGTGTGGAGTTACATTTTCGCTCCATGGATTGCATGGCTTCAGGTGGTGTTATTCTCTATAGAGACGATGAAAATTTTAAATACCCATCAATTGATAATGCTAAGATTGGATTGTTTACTTATTTTGACGAAGGAGAGCATTATCTTCGCTTTGACACCCTCGAAGAGATTGAGGAAATTTATCAAAGGTACAAAGATGACGATACCGAATTACAGAGAATTGGAGCTAATGCTGCAGCAATGATTAGAAAAAATCATACCTGGGGGCATAGGGCGAAGCAGATTGTAGAGGATATTCAGAAGTATATTTAGTCTGGATTATTGAGTATGTATCAACATTTAGATAACAAATTTTTTTAAACTCAAAAGTACGTCATGCATTACGGCATTTATAATGCGTAACGGAGTGTCATTGATATGAAAAAGATTGGTAGACTTTTTAATCACAAACGGCAGCGGCTTTATCTATTTCGTCGTGATCCGTCAGTTGATGGCAGCGAGCGAGATGAATGTCATCAATTGGGTCTGTCTACGCGATTTTTTTGTCCATGAGTAAGGTCGATAATTAAAGCAATGGCGGACATCAATCAACTCTCCATGCTGGCGGGCCTGGAGGCTGGAGAGCGTCGTTGCTTACAGCGAATCTATGAGTCGAATCTTGCATCCTTGGCGCAATATTGGCCGGATCTGTATCACTTGATTGATACTCTCAATGAGCAGGTGCGACTACTGCACGCACAGGCGGGAGGTTGGGAGTTGCACTGGCCGACACAGACCGCTGATGGCGTGTATCTCCATTTGGGTGTGCCGGAAGAGCTAGCCCTCCAAATCAGCAATTTACAGGCATACTACAAACCCTACTGTATTTATGCACTTTGCGGTGTGGGTACCGGCGGTTCTCTGCAAATATTGTTTGATCTTTCCAGGCAACCTGTTGAGAGTGAACTGTGTCGCTATCCGCTCTACGTACTGGAACCCGAACCGGCATTGTTCAGGTTGTTAATGGTATTGGTAGATTTGACAGATATTATTTGCTCTCGTCGTGCATTATTTTTTGTGGGTGAGAAGGCTCTGGAACAGTTTGAAAGTCACCTGCACAGTTCATATCAGGTGCGCTTGCCCACGGAATTGGTGGTCGATGCTTGTTACGAAGGTTCGGATTTCGCGGATCGATTATCGGCTATTGTTCAACAGCAGAACCTGTTGCGCTTTGGTGCTCAAAAAAAATGGATGATGCAGGCTCATGCTCATTATGCCCGTTATGATCTTGAGTATTGGCACGGCTTGTTTGCGGGCGAAGCAGGGCGCCAGCCTCGGGTATTGGGAATTAGTTCGCGCTATAGTACTTATGTTCAGTATTCTTTACGTGATTTGTTGGCGGGTTTTGGTCGCTTGGGTTGTGAAACACAATTGCACATTGAGGAGGATGACCTCAAGGCCAGTTCTGCCACCAGTATTTTGCAAGCAGTGACAGATTTTTGCCCCGATCTAGTGGTGGTAATTGATCATCTTCGGGCGGAACATGACTACCTTCCAAGGAATGTGCCGTTTATGTCCTGGTTCCAGGATATTTTGCCGGGCATGTTTGAGAAGGAGGTGGGTTTCATCTCGATACTGGATTTTCCTTTCGTGTTTTCTCAGCAATGGGTCAAGTGTTTTGATCATTTTTATCCTGACTATTTACCGTTAGGTGTGGATGTTAATTTATATCGCCCATTAGCCGCTGTAGAAAAGCAGTTCGATATACTTTATGTCTCTCATCTGCCAGATCCTGCGGTCACCCTGGAACCTTTTCGTCAGAGGGGAGATGAACAAATGTTTTCAGCCAGTGACCGGGAGCTGATTGAAAGCACTCATTTGTCGCCACAGATACTGCTTGCTTGTTATCGATGCATAATTGATTTTATGGACACGGCCTCGTTTTCCGAAATGGTGGCGGCGAACACGATGCCAGGAGAAATAGAGCGTGCTGAATGGTTGGATCAACTGTTGAAAGGGGCAGGGATACCCATTGGTTCAGCAGTGGCTGGAAAGTTGCGGGAGGCAAAGGGCAGAATGCACCATGACTGGTTGCGAACGATTAAGATTCGACCTTTGCAGTATCTTCATCAAGAGGGTTTTAAGATTCGAGTTTATGGCAAAAACTGGGATAAAGTGCCCGAGCTGGCCGCTGTATGGGGTGGTATTGCATCCAATGGTGAGGAGCTGAACTATCTTATGAACCAAGCGCGAGTTTGCCTTAACAACAGTCCTGGCACTACTTTTCATATGCGTGCGGTGGAGATCATGGCCGCTGGTTGTTTTATGCTGACTAAGCGGCTTGTTAATGATCTCGTGCCGATAAGTAAAGATTTTATTGAAGGTCAGGAAGTGGTGCTGTTTGACACTGAAAAAGAGCTGGCACAACAGTTGGCTTATTATCTGAGCCATGACCAGGAACGAGAGACGATTGCTGCGGCAGCTCATCAACGTGTTGTCGAGAAATTCAGTTTTGACCGGATTGCGCGCCGCGCTTTGGACAGTGTCAGCGCCCGCTTGGCTCGCGCTATTTCTGAAACAAAGAATTAAGGTGATTATGACGCCTAATGCACACCGGTCAATCAGGTTTTTATCACTTTTTGCCGTTATGCCGAAGATGCTTTTGTCAACGCCATTCAGCGTGCATCGATGTGGTCTACATCATGAGGCTTCAATAGTCGCCAACAAAACTTCAGCGGCTTTGAGATAAGAATAGGTTTTGGACAGTTCGGTGGCGGGGCGTACGGGCATCTTTTTCAGGCACTGACTCAAGTTTGAGTTGTAACTCACCGTGATGCAATGTTGTTCCCAAAAGCTGGGGGATGAGTATGCTGCACAATCGAACACGATGGGAATGCAGCCGCAGGCAGCGGCTTGAGCGATGGCCTCGATTTGCATTTCGGGCGGCTGGGCGATGAAGGCGTAGCGTGCGCCGTTGTAGAGTGTGGCGAGTTGTTTGTCGGTGGGTTTTTCGTGACGCCATTTGTTCGACCAATGAGGCATGATGATATCGTCGTGCTCCCAATGCTGGCCAATGACTTTCACGGGCAGAGGGGCGTGTGTGCACAGCCATTGCAGGGCCATGTCGTTGACCACGAAGGCCAGCAGTTCCCAAAAGACGTATTCGTAGGGTAAGTCATGCTGTGCGGCCAGCGCGGTGAGAAAGTCCTCGGTCAATGGCTGGCCGTTATGCAGTTGTTGGTACAAGGTGCAGAGGGCGGGGTTTTCACCGGGGGTGTCGCGTAATCGTTCGAGTTGCGAAGGGCCGATGAACACAATCTTGTCTTCGCGCGTCACATTCTTCTGGGGGTGAAAAATATCGAGATCCACGGCGGGAGATAAACGGCTGAGCCAGGGCGCGCCGCAGTCGTGTAAATAGGGGTCTAAGGCGGGGTGGCCGGACAGCACCCGGTCATGTTCGCGCCAGGCTGGGACTTGGCGGGCGATAATGTCAGGGCTCGGTTGAGGGTACCAAATGACACGCTGTGTGCCGGGCGCCAACAGTTCTGTGTGTACTCCGCCGATATCAATGATCAGCGTGGCCTCAAACTCGAACAGGCGCTGGAATACCTGATCCGGGGTCAGTCGCTGGCGGTCATTTTCTTCAGTGAACACTAGCACTTTGGCGCCGCGTGCTACCAAGGCTGCACCCAGTGTTTGCATCTGTGTGAGTCGTTGTGGTGTTTCGCGGCTGGCACAAAGAAAGATGCGCGGTGATTCGGTGGCGACGATCTCCTGTTGTTGCAGCGCTTCGGTGTAGTACTGGCTGCGCACGCCACGACGCTCGATGGCCTCGCGTAGCTGTATCAGCAAACGGGTTTCCAGCTCCCCGGTTGCCGCGTTGCTGGCTTGACCACCCATCTCGATGTGTTCCGGCAGGCGGGTGGGAGAGGTGGCGAAATAGTCGGCTACCTGCTCAAAGGGCACGGCAATGAGCTGCGGAGGTGAATCGGCAAAGGCTGCGCCATCGTGGTAACAGAGTTGCGCGCCGTCGACACCGGGGGCTAGTGGTACGCGCCGTTGTCGCAGGGCCGTGGTGCGGGCCAGCTCGGGGTCGAAGAAATAGGTGTCCAGTGGAGTGTTCATGCTGTTCGCTACTATATGCTATTGATTGTGAAGGATAAACCGGTGTCGTTGAATGTTCACTCAAAAAAAATTACTTTTTTATTAAAGTTGGGCTATAGGGGGCCGATAACGATGACGGGAGCGGTGAATGGATCCGATGTTGAGAACCATATCCGCTATGTGTGAAACCCTCTCAGGGTAGCTGTTGCGCCACGGTGCCTCGGTGAAACCTATGAAATGAGAGGAACAACGAGGAGCAATAAAATGCCTCAGTTTATTAATACCAATGTTATGGCGCTGAACACTCAGCGTGCTCTAAACAATTCTCAAACTGCTCTACAAACCTCTTTGCAACGTTTGTCTTCCGGCCTGCGTATCAACAGCGCCAAAGACGATGCGGCTGGCTTGCAAATTGCGGAAGGTCTGACTTCACAGATCCGTGGTTTTAACCAAGCGATTCGTAATGCCGGTGACGGTATCTCTTTGGCCCAGGTGGCTGAAGGCGCTTTGCAGGAAGTCACCAACATGGTGCAGCGCGTACGTGAGTTGGCGGTGCAGGCGGCCAACGGTAACTACTCCAACACAGAGCGTAAAGCACTGGACAACGAAGTGGTTGAGCTGCGTCAGGAAATTTCACGTATGGCCGATGCCGTGACCTTCAATAACGTCAAGGTGATTGGTTCTACGGCATCAGCAGCCTTCCAGATTGGTCAGGGTACGGTTTCTGCGGTGAACATCGTGCAGATCGGTTTTAAAGATATTGCTGGTACCAGTGGCATCGGTTCTTTCATTACCAATGCCAATGTTTCGACGGTCGGTGGTGCCTTGAGCGCCATCGGTCTGGCGGACAGCGCCTTGACACGAATCAACTCGATTCGTGCCGATCTGGGTGCCAAACAAAACCGTTTTGAAACCACGGTTCGCAGCTTGTCGAATGTGGTGGAAAACCTGAGTGCTTCACGTAGTCGTATTCAGGATGCTGATTTTGCAATGGAAACCTCTAACCTGACCCGCGCGCAGATATTGCAACAGGCGGGCATTGCCATGTTGTCCCAGGCCAACGCTGTTCCTCAGAACGTGTTGTCGTTGCTGGGTTAATTCATGGTTGGTTAAGGCTCTTTACCTAATCCCCGGGGCCGTTGCCCTGGGGATGCTTCAGGGGAACAAGCCATGCCAAATATTATTGAATTGAATGTGAAGACGGTGGCAACCATCGTCAGTCCACAAATCAAAGATCAAACGCCGTCTGCACGGGCGTTGGATACGGGCAACAGTTTGCCTGTTAATGGCCAGTCCGGGCCGGTAGCTAACTCTCAGACTGTACAAACCGTCGAAAAAACGGCCCCTAAAAATCTACAGTCAGGCACATTATTTAATCAGGTGCCTGCTCAGGCCATTGAAAAAGAAGTCATAGAAGAGGTCGTGCGTGATCTCAATGAATACGTGCGGAGTAATGGTCGGGAGATTCATTTTTCTGTGGATGATACGACCGGTAGGACTATTATTAAAGTGATCAGTACCGCGACGGATGAGACCATCCGTCAAATTCCGAGTGAGGAAATGTTAGACTTCTTGCAAAATATGAAGGAATTAAATGCGGAAAAAGGCAGCTTGTTTCAAGATCAGGTTTAATTTGGCAGGAAATTTGCAGTTCGCATTAAGGATACTGATCTCGAATTCAGGTATTAGCAGATTATAAATATTTCGAGATTGTATTACTGAATGCCGAAATGAATGTCGCAGCACGCGGTTTTTGAAAGTAGTGAGGTTGTTGTCATGCCAAGCATTATCGCAGGTGGTATAGGTTCAGGATTGGATATTGAGGGCATCATCAGTTCACTGATGGCCATCGAACGCCAGCCGATTAATCGATTAAATGTTAGGCAGCAAGAATTGGAGGCGCAGTTGAGCGCCTATGGCACCCTTAAGGGTGCAGTCTCCGAATTTCAATCGGCAATGAAGAATCTGGCCTCGTTGGACAAATTTGATGTCAATACGGCAAGTTCTTCTGACGATGCAGTTTTTACTGCGACAGCGAGTTCTGCCGCGGTTCCAGGCAGTTTCAGTATTGATTTTTCTGACAACGGCATTAACCAATTAGCCGTTGCCCACAAAATGAATTCAGTGGATTTCGTTGATACGTCCACCAGCATAGCGGCCACCGGTGCACTGGAGATCAGTGTGGGCGGAAATGCCTTTTCCATCACCATTGATGCCAGCAATGACACTTTGGATGGCATTAAAAATGCCATCAACAATGCTGCGGACAATACCGGTGTTACGGCAACGATTATTAACGTAGACAGCGGCAGCCGCTTGATCCTGACGTCGGATAAAACAGGTTTGTCGGAGAGCATTACAATCACCCCGGGAACCGTGGCTACCGCGTTGGGTACAACCGATGTCACCGCAGCGGCCGATGCCATATTTTCTGTCGATGGTAATCTTGTGACTAGCTCCTCCAATACCGTGATTGGCGTGATCGAAGGCGTCACCTTTGAACTGCAAACTTTGGGGGTAGCGGGCACCACCGAGACGCTAACCGTGGAGCGTGACCTCACCACCGTGAAAGAAAATATTCAAACCTTTGTGGATAAATACAACACTTTGCGCGGTACTCTGGGCTTTCTTTCCAAAGACACTCTGGATGGCGATTCCACTTTGCGGAGTATTGAGTCACAGTTTCGAACACTGTTGAATACATCGCCTACCGGGTTGACGACAAGCCTGGGATTTTTGTCCGAAATAGGAATTACTACTCAGCGCAGCGGTGACCTGGAGCTGGATTTATCAGTGTTGGATACGGCCCTGGCCGCGGACTTTGAGGGTGTTGCTGAACTGCTGGCCGATAATAACGAGGGCTACGCTTTCCGGCTTGAGGCCCTAGCCGATGACTTGCTGGATATCGATGGCACTATTGACGTGCGGGAAGACGGTATTAATTTCCGTATTGATACGATTGAAAGCGATATTGAGGGCTTTGAGTTTCGACTGGAGATCATCGAGACGCGTTATCGCAGGCAGTTTGGCGCCTTGGATGCGCTGATTGCGGGTCTAAACGCCACGAGCAGTTTCCTTGCCGCACAATTGTCAAATTTACCACGGCCACGCACCTCTAGTTCTTAGTCATTAGTACCGATATATTAAGGGTGATTGGATGGAACGTGGAACTTGGTTCTTTGAAAGAATATTTGGCTATAGAGTGATATAAAAAGCGATAAAATGGAAACAGAACGAGTAGAAACCTGGGTGGATAGAACCTAAAGTTGTTAGAAATAGTGGCCGGAATAAAACAAAATTGTGTAAATCTAATGTCCAATGGTGAAAAAAAATGACTTATACGGGGAATGCTGCAAACGCGCTTAATGCGTACAACCAAGTGACGGTTCAAGCAGGTGTTGGTGTCGCAAGTCCACATCGCCTGATCCAGATGTTGCTGGATGCGGCACTACAGAAGATTGCTGCCGCCAAGGGCTTTATGACGCACGGCAAAATTCCGGAAAAATGTGAACAGCTCACCACGGCGGTAGCGATTGTTGAAGGCTTGAGGGTGAGTCTCGACCACAGCGCCGAGGGAGACATCGCAGGCAATCTGGAAAATCTCTACGATTACATTGAACGGCGCCTGACAGAGGCAAACAGCAGCAATGACATTACGATCCTTGATGAAGCCACTCAGCTTTTGCGCCCGATCAAAGAAGCCTGGGATGCTATTCCTCAGGACGTGCAAGACGCACATAGTTAATGCCTGAATAATGATGATGAGTGATGTAGTTTTATCAAACACCGGGCAGCAGGGGCGAGCAGATGTTTGGCTTAGCATCTTGACGTTGTCTACCAACATGATTGAGGCTGCAGTAGCGGAAGACTGGGAGCAGGTGCAGGTGCTGGATAGCCAGCGCGGTGGTTTGATTGAAGCCTTTTTCTCCCAAGCCATCGCCCCACATGAATCCGCGTTAGTCGAGCGCGGTATCCAGAAAATTCTGCAATCTGATCAGCAAGTCATCGCACTGGGACGCGAGCGCCAGCAAGTGATCATGATGGAAGTCGGGCAGCTCTCTCACAATAAACGGGCCGTCGCGGCTTACAGTTCCCACCAACAGTAACCGTCCTCAGTACGGCGTGCTTGTCTTTTCACGAAGGCCTGTTTACCCTTCAGTGTATGTCGGACGACCAGCACTCAGCGCTTTCAAATGTCATCACTTTCCAGGCAACGGTGCCGGTTGATTGGTGTCCGCTTGCATCCTTGCCGGCTGATGGTGCCCAATCCCAAGCGTTTCGCGCGAATTTGCGTCTGCTGAATGCGCTGAATATTCTTGAAGAGGTTCCTCAAGACCTTGAGCAGACTGCTCCGGGTCTGACAGAAACACTGCATCTGGAAGCCAAGCTGGATTTAATCCTCGGCATGTTGGGCGAATTGTTGTACCAACAGGCTGAAATACCCGAAGTGTTAACGGTGACGGTTTCTGCCCATGGGGTGTCGATTGCTGACACGCTTGCGCTGCCAATACCCGCCGTGGGTAAATTGCTCCGCATCAGGTTATTTCTCGACAGCCGTTATCCGCAGGCATTGGTGTTATACGGGTCGGTGTCTGCCACCACGAAAACCGGGTTCTCTCTGGAAATCGACGAGCTGAGTGAGCCGCTTCAAGAACAACTGGATAAACTCGTCTTTCGCCAACATCGGCGTGCCATAGCTTCGTCACGTCGTGAGCAGGAAACTTGAAAACCGTAAGAAGTTCCCGATTTAGTCGAGCTATCGTGTCTAGGCTCCCGTTTTTACAACATTTTTTTTAAAAAAAAGTGTGACGGTATTTTGACATTGAGAGGATATGGTGTATAACTTACCAGAATATTATGAAAAATGTACATAGCCTACTGCGCATGGTTTTTTTGGGGGGACTAAATGCCTGATTCAATGACATTGTTGCTGGTTGAGGATGATGACCAACAACGTCAAAAGCTCACTGCCATTTTAGAATTCGTTGCCCAGGGAGCGGTCAATGTCACGGATAGCCAGCACGCACTCGATAAAATTGACGACCGAGTTGAAGCTGTATTGCTGGGCGACTGCGGTTCTTCTCAAGGCCTGACAAAACTATTCAACGCGATAAAAGAAAAGGCCGAAAATATCCCACTGATGATTTTGGTCGCGGATGATAACAATCAAATTCTCGATAAAGACAGCATTCAGGCTGCCTTCGCATTGCTTAATTTACCGATGCGGTATTCCGAATTGTCGGATGCTTTACAGCGGGCGCAGGTTTTTAATCTGGGTCGTAAACGTGGGAATCGCGCGGGTGTGAATCTTGATTTGTTCCGCAGTCTGGTGGGGAATAGTCGCAGTATTTCCGAAGTCCGAAAATTGATTGAGCAAGTCGCAGACTCTGAGGCGACAGTCATTATTTTAGGTGAATCGGGCACCGGTAAAGAAGTGGTTGCGCGTAATCTTCATTATCATTCGACGCGTCGTGACAAAGCCTTTGTGCCGATCAATTGCGGCGCTATTCCGGTTGAACTGTTGGAAAGTGAATTGTTTGGACATGAAAAAGGTGCCTTCACAGGGGCGATCAGTGCTCGTCGTGGACGTTTTGAAATGGCCGAAGGTGGCACTCTGTTCCTGGATGAAATTGGCGATATGCCCGTAAACATGCAGGTCAAACTATTGCGCGTATTGCAGGAAAAGACCTTTGAGCGTGTTGGTGGCAGTAAAGAACTGACGGCTGATGTACGAATCGTGGCTGCCACTCATCAGAACCTGGAAGAGCTCATCATCGCCGGGAAATTTCGCGAAGACCTGTATTACCGGCTTAATGTCTTTCCTATCGACATGCCACCGTTACGAGAGCGTATCGACGACGTGCCACTATTGGTCAACGAGCTGATTGCACGCATGGAGAATGAAAAACGCGGTTCGGTACGGTTTACGCCAGCGGCCATGTTGGCACTGTGTCAGTATCGTTGGCCGGGTAATGTGCGTGAGCTGTCCAATTTGCTGGAGCGGATGATCATCATGTATCCCTACGGCATTGTAGATGTGAGCGACTTGCCAGCAAAATTTCGGCCTGCCGGTGCTGACGCGGAGCAAGAAATGCCCAGCATCAACTTTGAGCAACATTTGGCACCCAGTGCCAGTTTTCAGGCGTCACGATTACCCCGAGAAGGCCTGGATCTTAAAGAACATATCAGCTCAATGGAATGTTCACTTATCAAGCAGGCCTTGGATGAGGCGGACGGCGTGGTGGCGCATGCGGCTAAGCGTCTGAAAATGCGTCGCACCACCTTAGTGGAAAAATTGAGGAAATACGGGCTGCAACGTAACGAAACAGTGACGGAAATTTGACCCGGAAAAACTCTTCCCTTTGTAACTTGTTGATAAATAAGGAAGTCGTAATTTAGGCACACTATTTGCTTTTCTCTTCTGTGTACAGGGTGTACAGGTAAAACGGCGACATTTAGCCGTCTCCTTCAACACAGACAGTATGTTACTGAAAGGCAAGGCGTGTCATGGCAGCACCGCAATTACAACGTATCAATGAACTGGAAGAAAGCTTCCGGGTATTCAATCGGGTCTCTGAACATTTGGAGGCCTCTTATCATCAGCTTGAAGACAGTGTCACCCAACTTCGTGGTGAGCTGACCCACTCAACAGATTCGCAGGCAACGCCTGCTCCGACGGGCGAGGCTCGACTGGCTGCCATTCTTACGGCGCTGCCTGCAGGTGTAGTGGTGCTGGATGCGTCGGGTCGCGTTAGTGAATGTAATCCGTTTGCGAAACAATTACTGGGAGAGCCTCTGACGGGTGAAATTTGGGCGTCAGTGATTGCCCGGGTATTTGCCCCGCGTTCGGATGATGGCCACGAAATTTCGTTACAAGATGGTAAGCGTGTCAACATTTCGACTTGTCCCCTGAGTGATCAACCGGGTCAGGTATTGTTGATCAGCGATGTGACCGAAACCCGTGAATTGCAAAATCACCTCGGCCAGCACCAACGGCTCATTGCGATGGGCGAAATGGCGGCCGGCTTGGCGCACCAAATTCGCACACCGCTGGCTTCCAGCTTGTTGTTTGCCTCACAATTAAAAAATTCACACCTGGACGATGAAAGCCGAGTTCGCATTGCGGACAAAGTGATAGATCAGTTGCGTCAACTGGAAGCGTTGATTACCGATATGCTGATGTTCTCGCGTTCTGGATACAGTGGTGATGAGAGCATCACGGTAGAAGCGTTGCTGGCAGAGCTTGCAAATTCCATTAGTGGCATATGTGAACAGCGCGACATCAACCTGGTAGTGAGCATTGATACGCCGACCCACCAGATTAACGCCAATCCCCGGATTCTCGGCAGTGCATTATTGAACCTGGCCAATAATGCGATTCAGGCCATCGGCCAACAGGGCACTTTGCACCTGCATGCGTATGATGGGATTGAAAACACCGTAGAAATTTGTGTTATCGATGACGGTCCCGGCATTCCTGAAAACATCCAAAAAGATTTGTTTAAGCCTTTTTTCACCACTCGAAGTGATGGCACCGGTCTTGGTCTTGCGGTTGTACAGGCGGTGGCGCGTGCACACGGAGGCAATGTGCGACTCGAGTCGGTTGAAGGCCAGGGAAGCCGTTTTATCGTTCAGTTACCCATTGCCGGAACCGCTGCTAGCACAACAGCCAACACACAATACTCGACCGTCAATAGTTAGGAGGTTTTATGAGACAAGCAGTAATCCTGGTCGTTGAAGACGATGCTGATTTGCAACTTGCGTTATGCGAGACATTGGCACTGGCGGGATATAACACGGAAACGGCTAACGATGGTGTCGAAGCCCTGGAAGTCCTTCGGCGTAAGACGATCGACATGGTCATTACTGACATTCAAATGTCCGGCATGGATGGGCATGAGTTACTGAAACAGATTAAAGCGCAGTGGCAAGATTTACCCGTGATGTTAATGACAGCATTTGGCAGCATTCAAATGGCCGTAGAAGCGATGCGTGACGGTGCGGTGGATTATCTCAGTAAACCGTTTGAGGCTGAAGTATTGGCCGCCATGGTGAGTCGTTATGTCAGTATACGGAATGTAAGTTCCGAACAGGTGGTGGCCGTAGATGTGCGTAGCAAAGAACTACTTGAACTTGCCCGGCGGGTGGCAGACAGTGACGCAACGATCATGCTCACCGGCGAAAGTGGTGTCGGAAAAGAAGTGCTGGCACGTTTTATTCATAATAATTCGCAGCGCTCGGGGAAAGCATTTGTTGCTATTAACTGTGCAGCGATTCCTGAAAACATGCTGGAAGCAACACTGTTTGGTTACGAAAAGGGCGCGTTTACCGGTGCTTACAAAGCCTGTCCGGGCAAGTTCGAGCTTGCTCAAGGTGGAACATTATTGCTGGATGAGATTTCAGAAATGGATTCCGCGTTACAAGCAAAATTGTTGCGTGTCTTGCAAGAACGTGAAGTTGAACGTTTGGGCGGTCAAAAAACTATTGCTTTGGATGTCCGGGTATTGGCAACCTCAAATCGTCAAATGCGGGAAGAAGTGGATGCCGGTCGTTTCAGAGAGGATCTTTTTTATCGACTTAACGTGTTTCCCATACAGATTCCTGCCCTGCGGGAGCGTACCGATGACATTCTTCCGTTGTGCAATAAATTAATCAAAAAATATAGACAATCCAACAAACCTGTTGCCTTAGAGATTACAAAATCTGCCTGTGATCGTTTGTTAGGGCATCAGTGGCCAGGTAATGTGCGTGAGCTGGAAAATGTCATACAGCGGGCTTTGATATTACTGAATGGTGACACGATTGATGTGAATGAGATTCAGTTTGAAAATCTTTCCTCGAATGAAACCTGTAAGGAAATAGTGAGTCCAGATGAATCTCAAACACTGGGAAATGAGATGAAAAACCATGAATACAACCGTATTTTAGCGGTATTGAAAGCAGATCATGGTAATCGCCAAACGGCTGCGGATAAATTGGGCATCAGTCAGCGCACGTTACGTTATAAGTTGGCAAAAATGCGGGATTTAGGCATGGCAGTTCCGGGTCGCTATGGTTTGGAAACCGTGTGATCCGTGACATTTCTATAACTTTAAATAGGAGATGGATATGAATGAAATAGATACCAGTCAACTGATTACGCAAATGCGAGCAATGGCTTCTGCTGCGCAAAGTACCCCCATTAACTCGCAAACAGGTGGGCTGCAACCAAATTCAGTCGGTAGTGATTTCAGTGAGTTATTAATAAAGAGTATCAATAGTGTCAATGAGGTGCAAAAAGAAGCGGGTCGTTTAAGTAATGCTTTTGTGATGGGTGATTCTAATATCAGTCTTGCTGAGGTCATGATTGCCAAACAAAAATCATCTATTGCCTTTGAAGCAACTCTCCAAATTCGGAATAAACTTGTGAGTGCTTACAAAGAAATTATGGCAATGCCGATTTAGTTAGGCAGCACCTGTTGAGTTAGTTAAAATATTAATAATTAAATAATGAAAGGTCGATTATGGCACTGGTAAAAGCCGAAGAAGTATCAGCAGGGTTCGCCGGACTCAGTGGTCTCAATGCATTCCGCCAGATAGGTATAATGTTGGGACTGGCTGCGAGCGTCGCTTTAGGAGTGACAATAGTGCTCTGGTCCTGGTCACCAAATTATGGCGTTTTATATGGTGCGCTCGAAGAACAGGATGTAAGTACAGTTTTGGATGCGCTTAATCAAAGCGGCATTGAAGCAAAACTTGATCAAACAACGGGCGCGATATTGGTGCCAGCTGGCAAGATTCATGAAGCACGCATTAAGCTAGCCTCGATGGGGCTTCCTAAAGGTGTGAGCGCTGGTTTTGATTCGCTGGATGAAAAAAGCAGTTTTGGTGTTTCGCAATTTATGGAGAAAGCGCGTTATCAGAGAGCCTTGGAAATTGAGTTGGCGAGAACTATTTCCAGTTTGAATAATGTAAAAAATGCAAGAATTCATTTGGCAATACCACGACAGTCGGTATTTGTTCGAAATCGTAAAAAGGCCAGCGCCTCTGTGATCATTAATTTATTCCCAGGCAGAAATTTGGGTGACGGTCAAGTCTCTGCAATTATGCATATGATTTCATCCAGTGTGCCTAATATGGATATTGGCAGGGTCACTATTGTTGATCAAAAAGGAAACCTTTTGACGCGTGGTGAGACCAGTCAGCAACTTGCGAAAACGGCTGCACAGTTTGAGTATTTGACTCGTGTTGAAAAGAGTTATATTGACCGTATTGAGCGTTTATTGTCGCCGATTTTGGGTGCAGAGGCTGTTCGTGCACAGGTGACAGTGGAGCTTGATTTCACCATGAGTGAACAAACCCAGGAGAGTTTCAACCCCGATACGCCAGCACTGCGCAGCACTCAGACGATGCTGGATGAATCAACGGGGGGTATTTCGGGAGGTATCCCAGGGGCCCTTTCCAATCAACCTCCTGGTCCTGCTACAGCGCCGGAAACTCTGGCGGTTGAAGAGGGTGTTGCGAGGGTTCCCAGTAGCTCTCACCGTAAGGAAATTAATAATTTCGAGCTGGACAGAACCATTAGTCACACCCGGTTTTCCATGGGGCGTATTCGTCGCCTATCGGTTGCGGTGATTGTGGACGATAATGTCAATGTGGCCGCTAATGGTGTCGTGACGCGGGTGATACGCACGCCGGAAGAGCTGGATCGGTTGAGTAATTTAGTGAAAGAAGCGGTCGGCTTTAGTGTCCAACGGGGTGATACAGTGAATGTAATGAATTCATCATTTACGGTGCCGGTGGCTCCAGAACCTTTGCCCGAGCTGCCGATTTGGGAGCAGGCATGGGCGCAGGATATTGCCAAAAAGGCAGTCGGGGCAATATTGGTGATCTTAATGTTGTTTGGTGTATTGAAACCCATTATGCGTCAGTTGGCGACACAATCGAAAGCGGCGGCGTTAGCGGCACCGGTCGCGGGCGACTCCATGGCTGAGGACACGTTGACATTGGGCGGTGAGTCTCCCCCTGCCATCGCGCCACCGGGGAGTTATGAACAGAATTTGGTGACGGCAACCAAGGCCGTCGAAAAAGATCCGAAACTGGTTGCCCAAGTGGTGAAGAATTGGGTGTCATCTGATGGTTGACAGTAAAAATGATGAAGTACGGGGCATAGATCGTGCTGCAATTTTATTAATGAGTTTGGGTGAATCATCGGCATCGGAAGTATTGAAGCACATGGATCCCAAGGAGGTGCAAAGTGTGGGGGCCGCGATGGCCCAATTGAACAATGTATCTCGTGGACAAGTGACGTCGGTATTGAAAGAATTTTGTACCACGGTGCAAGAAGAAACTGGGCTGGGTTTGGGAACGGATGAGTATGTGCGTTCAGTATTGAGGAAGGCCTTGGGTGACGACAAAGCAGAAAATTTGATTGATCGTATTCTCCAGGGAGGGAATACAAAGGGACTTGAAACGCTTAAATGGATGGATTCACGTGCGGTGGCAGAGATCATTCGTCTTGAACACCCACAAATTATTGCCATCGTTTTGTCGTACCTTGAGTCGGATCAATCGGCGGAAGTGCTTTCTTTATTCCCGGAACGTGTGCGCGTTGATGTTTTAATGCGTATCGCAACGCTGGATGGCATACAGCCAGCAGCGCTGAATGAGCTCAATGACATTATGGAGAAGCAGTTTACAGGGAAAAATAATGTTAAATCATCCAGTGTTGGCGGTTTAAAAGCCGCGGCAAATATTCTTAATTTTATTGATAGTTCACTGGAAGGTGAGATTATGGACAGCGTCAAAGAAGTGGATGCTGATCTGGGTCAAAGTATTCAGGACTTGATGTTTGTGTTTGATAACCTTAACGCTGTGGATGACCGGGATATTCAAACTATCCTGCGTGAGATTTCTTCCGAGTCTCTGGTGTTGGCACTTAAGGGAGCCGACGAAGATTTGAAGGATAAAATCCTGAGCAACATGTCCAAACGCGCGGCAGAAATGCTGCGTGACGATCTTGAGGCAAAGGGGCCTGTGCGTTTGAGTGAAGTGGAAGGTGCACAAAAAGAAATTCTGTCCGTCGCCAGACGCTTGGCAGATGCCGGCGATATTGCCCTGGGCGGATCGGGGGGTGAAGAATACATATAACCATGTCCAAAGTGATATCAAAAGAGACGACTCAGGATTATCAACGCTGGGATTTGCCCATAGTTGAGGATGTTTCGGCGGCGGTTGAAAATGCCAAACATGGCAAAGCGCCAGGGTTAATGACTGCAGAGCAGATTGAACGAATTCAAGCGCAAGCCTTTAAAGAAGCCTATGATGCAGGTTATGAAAAAGGTCGACGGGAAGGCATGGCTTCTGGAAAAACTGAAGTCGACAATCAACGAAAGCTACTTGATAATTTGTTGCAATCACTTTCTCGCCCCTTTGAAGAACTTGATGAAACGGTCGAACAACAGCTTGTCAGCCTTTCATTGGCAATAGCAAGGCAGCTTGTACGACGTGAATTAAAAGCCGACCCTGGACAGATTGTGGGTGTTGTACAGGAAGCATTGGCTGTGTTGCCGGTAGGTTCACAGAATGTCAAAGTGTGTCTGCATCCCGACGACGTAAAATTTGTGCGCGAGGCCATGTCACAATCTGAGCCGGACAGGAGTTGGACGTTGGCGAATGATTCCAGTTTGAAGCGTGGCGATTGCAGGATACTAACAGAAGTCTCGCAAATTGAAGCCACGCTTGAAAAAAGGTTAACCACAGTCGTGTCCAAACTACTGGGCGGTGAACGTGAAAAAGATTTCAACTGATTTTCTGAATGCCAAAATATTCTGATGGACGATAATAAACCTCAAAATGAGCCAGACCAGATTACTGCCAATAGAAGTGTTATTTGGCGGGAACGGCTTGCCGCTGTCGAACAGCGAGTTGATCGTCCGACATTAATCGTTGAAGGGCGCTTGGTCCGCATGGTTGGCTTGACCCTTGAAGCCGTCGGGTGTCATGCACCCATCGGTTCGAGATGTTTGGTTGAAGGGCCAGAGGGTCAAGATATTGAAGCAGAGGTTGTGGGATTTTCTGGTGAGAAACTTTACCTGATGCCTACCGGCCGTCTGCATGGCATTGTGCCCAATGCTCGGGTTGTCCCGACGGATAAAGCTTATGATGTTGCTGTTGGCCCTGAGCTACTGGGACGCGTATTGGATGGCGCGGGAAATCCTTTGGATGGAAAGGGTCCGTTGCACACAAGCGAACGAGTTCCTCTTACAGGGCGCGTGATAAATCCTTTAGCCCGTCAACCTATCTGTGAAAAACTCGATGTTGGTATCAGGGCGATAAATGCGTTACTCAGCGTTGGCCGCGGCCAACGTATGGGTTTATTTGCCGGCAGTGGCGTGGGTAAAAGTGTGCTGTTGGGAATGATGACAAAATATACCACGGCTGATGTCATTGTCGTGGGTCTCATTGGTGAACGTGGTAGGGAAGTCAAAGATTTTATCGATAATATTTTGGGTGAAGATGGAATGTCTCGATCGGTTGTGGTGGCATCGCCAGCGGATGATGCACCCATTATGCGTTTGCATGGAGCAACGCTTGCAACACGCATTGCCGAATATTTTCGCGATCAGGGATTGAATGTCCTTTTGTTGATGGATTCGTTAACTCGGTTTGCCCAAGCGCAACGGGAAATTGCCTTGGCAATTGGTGAGCCGCCAGCGACCAAAGGTTACCCACCGTCAGTATTTGCGAAAATTCCTCAATTGGTTGAGCGTGCCGGAAATGGCGATACGGGGGGAGGATCCATTACTGCATTTTATACCGTTCTGACGGAAGGTGATGATCAGCAGGATCCCATCGCGGATGCGGCACGTGCGATACTGGACGGGCATATTGTTTTGTCCCGCGAGTTGGCTGATTCGGGGCATTATCCCGCCATTGACGTGGAGGCATCGATCAGCCGAGCAATGACAGAAATCACCACCCCCGACCATCAGGGTGCAACGCGTCAATTCAAACAATGGTATTCAACCTATCGTCGTAACCGTGATCTTATTAGTGTCGGTGCCTACAAACCCGGCAGTGATACACAAGTCGATGAAGCCGTTGCACTGTATCCCCGATTGACAGAATTTCTGCAACAAGGTATCGATGAGGCGGTGTCACTGAGTGATAGTATTAATGAACTGGAAGCATTGCGGAACGTCGAGGTTATTCCTCCGCAACCGGTATCAACGTTGCAAGCACCGAATGCCCAGCAAGCCTTGCCGGCAGGTACAAATCCTTACGCTACATAGCATATTTATGAGGGGGTGTTGTTTATTAGCCCTGTTTATAATCACTATTTTATTTATCACTGTAGACAATAGTGCTTAAATAGAGTGTTGTTGATGGTTTCAAGAAAATTCAAAAAATTATTTACTGTATTTAAACGAGTTAATTTTTCCACAATTTTTCGCTGGAGCTGGAAATCCCTATTACTCATTTTGGTCATGGATGCGGGGTATTTGATTGGCATCTGGCCCGACTGGAAAATTTATTCTGATGGCCCGATTCAACAATCAAATTTTATTCGTAATTATATTTCGAAGCAGTATCAGCAGCGTAATTGGCCGAGGCTCCATTGGAATCCTGTTTCCATAAAAAATATTCCACGACACATGCATCGTGCCTTGATTGTTGCGGAAGATGCTCGCTTTTATTCCCATAGCGGCATCGATACTGATGCATTGAAAGAGGCGATGGAATATAACCTGTCAGAAAAACGATTTGTTTATGGCGGGAGTACGATCTCGCAACAGACCATTAAGAACATCTTTCTGAGCCCATCTCGAAACCCTTTGAGAAAATGGCATGAATTTGTTTTGACGATTGATATGGAACGTAATTTAAGCAAAAAACGAATTTTGGCCTTGTATTTAAATATCGTGGAATTTGGACGCGGCATTTATGGCGTGGATGCTGCAGCTCAATATTATTGGGGCATACCCGCATCGGATTTGTCGGTTAAACAGGCGATAGAACTGGCGGCTACTTTACCTGCACCGGTTAAACATAACCCAGATACTCGAACCCGATTTTTTCTCAAACGTGTTAAAAAAATCGGACGTTATTTTTAATAAAAATATACACGAGAATCAGTGTGCTCCGGTTCATTTTTTATCGTTATACCGGTGAGTGCTGGTATTCAAAAAATCGTTGAACTCGGCGAGTTTCGGTAGTCGCCAGAATGACGATGGCCATAAAACTACGAATAGGGACTATGGATGACACAAGTGAATATTATGGCGCTCCGCCATTCTGCCTTTTATAGCCCCTTGTTAATGGCGATGGCGGGTGGTTTTTTGAAAGAGGAAGGGCTGGATTTTCATTATGAGCTGGCCACTCCAGATAAAACGGTCCCAGGCAGTATCGTAGAGGGGACATGTGATGTGGCTCAATCTGCGGTCGCAGTTCGTTTGTTGGAGCTGGAAAAAGAGGCGGGGAAAGGCGTGGAAAATAATATTGTTCATTTCGCCCAAATTAACGCTCGTGATGGTTTTTTTCTCGTATCCCGGGAACCCGACGATTCGTTTGAATGGCGGAAACTGGTGGGGAAGCATGTGCTGGTCGATCATTTTTTTCAACCTCTGGCGATGTTCAAATATGCGTTGTATAAACAGGGAATCGATGTGGCGTCCATTGAATTTATCAATGCGGGAGATGTGGAAGCTATCGACAAGGCATTCCGTACCGGGGTAGGTGACTATGTTCATCAACAGGGACCGGCGCCGCAACAATTACAACAGGAGGGTATTGGCTACGTGGTAGCAAGTGTTGGTGATGTTATTGGGCCGGTGGCATTCAGTAGTTTGTGTGCGTCTCGTGCGTGGTGTAATAGTGATGTGGCGGGCGCGTTTTTACGCGCGTATCAAAAATCGTTAGCTTATGTCAGAGAAGCGCCAGCGGAGGATATTGCGCGACAGGAAATGGATGCCGGTTTTTTCCCTGGTATTAATGCCGCAGTTTTAAGCCACACCATTACTGATTATCAGGCGCTAGGATGTTGGGAACCGGAGGCCACCATATCAGAGGCCGCATTACAGAATTTGCAGGATATTTTTTTGTACAATAAGGGCATTCGTCGTCACTACCGCTACGATGAACTCGTAGTGAATATTGAGTCATGCGCTAGCCGGGACTAACGTTATTTGAAAATTGGCCGACAAGATGAAGCGAATCCCCAAGTAAATCATACTATTATGACAGAACCGGTCGACTCACCGCCGACACTTACGTTGAAGTGCAACCCCGCCGACAAGCAACTTGTTGCGATCATTCCGGAGGGCACGAATGTATTGTCCATCAGCCTGCCCGATATCCACACGATGATTTCGGATCAGGGCTGTGCCGAATGGCGCATGCTGAATGATGCCTTGGCACAAGTCTGCAAACTTATGGGCACGCTCACGGCAGAGCGAGAAGTCATTGTTGCCGAATATCTGGATGGTGAATTTTCTCTGTCCGTATCCGATGATTTTTTAATTGCCTATTTGAGTATCACTTCTCCATCCGGGGGAAATGCCGTGGAAGAATCCCAAGTATCTACGGCCATGGCCAATCGCGGATTCACTCAGGGAATCACCCACGATGCTATCCGTGCCGCTATCGTGAGTTGTAATGCCGATAAAATTCTGGTTGCCCGTGGTATTTCTCCCAAACAAGGTACGGATACGACATTTGAAAGTCTTGTTCCGGAAGCAAAGGACATACGCCCCAAAGTGAATGATGATGGCAGTGTTGATTATCACGAGATCGGCGCTTTCATTACTGTCAATGTCGGCGACAAACTCATGCGCAGATTGCCCTCTACCGCAGGCACCAACGGTATTGATGTCTACGGCAAGGTGATCAGCGCCACTGCAGGCAAAGACCTGAGCTATGCCAACGGCCTGTGCGGTGTGGAAACCGACCCGGACGATGCCAACGTGCTGATCGCCAGTATCGGCGGACAGCCCGAAATAATAGAAGCTGGCGCCAAAGTACATCCCGTGATTAACGTGAAAAATGTGGACATGGGAACCGGCAACATTGACTTTAATGGTACTGTGAAAATAACGGGCGACGTGTCCGAGGGTATGAAAATTTACGCCACTGGCGACATACTCATTAACGGCATGGTCGAAGGTGCGGAGCTGAGTGCCGATGGAGACATTATTATAAATAAGGGCGTCATTGGTCGAGGAGAGGCCCGCAGCGCAGATGGAGAGCCTGGCGTGGGAGCTGCCCAACTGACTAGTGGTGGTTCCATCGAGGCTCGCTTTATTGAAAATGCGTTGGTCGAAGCTGCGGAAAACGTCACTGTGGGCGAACTCGTTTCACACAGTGAAATTATTGCGCATAATCAGGTGGTCATTGGGAAAAAAGGGGCTAAAAAAGGTCATATTCTCGGTGGAAAAGTGCAGGCACGTATGCGTGTAACTGCTCAGGTGATTGGTTCACAGGCGAATATCCAGACGCTGGTACAGGTGGGCAGCAACCCTGAACTGCGTGAAAAGCGAGTACAGCTCAAAGCGGGTTTGCAGGAAAAAATGCAGGAATACGAGAAACTCACGACGCTGATTTCTCGCTTGAGAAATCAAAAAGACGAAAAAAGCAAAGCAATATTGGTGAGAGCATTAAGTACACTCAAAAAATTGAACACCAATATCAAGGAAATCACCGAACAACAAGAAATACTCACGGCTCAGGATGAACTCATTAGCGAATCCAAGGTTACTGTTGGTAAACATGCCTTCCCAGGTGTGGTGATTACCGTTTGCGACAGCACCCATTCGGTGCGTGATAGAACCGAGGCGGGTGAATTTTTGTTGGATGAGGATTATGTTCAATTCAGAATCACTTAACCAAAAGAATTCTGGCTCTAACCAAGCAAGGATTAGTAACAAAGACTCAATATACGCGTCACCACATAGTCGATGCAGTCGTGTGTTTTTATTGGTAGCGGGATTAGGTACCAAAGTCACGAGGAATTTGACCTGAAACCGTCCAGCTCGTAGAATCTGCGCCCTCATTTCGGAAAAGAGTATTTTCCAGAATAGGGCGATTAGCTCAGCGGGAGAGCACTGCCTTCACACGGCAGGGGTCACTGGTTCGAACCCAGTATCGCCCACCAAAATCAATGACTTACAGGTAAAATCAGTTCGACAAGCACTCTGTGAGTGAGAATAAGCACAAAAAAGCTCCGCATCAGCGAGGCTCTATTGAGGGAGTGGCATTAGGCTCACCACTCAAGTATCCGTACACTATTTACAGCAATATTCAGTTCTTTTGATCCTTATTTATGTTGTCAGGTAGATCGCCAAATGGCATGTTTCTATGTCATTGGGGGGTTATGTTAGGGAGACTCTGATTAATTCATCATTTCGTTTATAATGCGGATAGCATTTTTAATGAAACGCGGTTTCGGATAATAAGTGCAATTCCTGAGTAAAGTTGGCCAGCTGATATAGTTCGTCATTTTTCTCGCCAAAAGGAAATTGCAGTTATTACTTGAAACTGCGAAAAAATAGAAGCTCATTACAGTGAAATTTACGATATCTAGCATAAGTATTTTTAAGAAAATTGCTAATTGCGGGGTAACCAAAGAAGACTCTCAAGAAGTAATCGTTAAAAAACAGATGATAACTATGTTGCCCTTGTTGATAAGTGCAATAGCAATTGTTTGGAGTGTAATATATCTTCTGCTAGGGTTTTTCATAGCCGCATCAATATCATTATTTTATGTGATTTTTTCTATTTTTGGTCTGTATCGATTATCTAAAAGTAAAAATATTCATTTCCTTAAGAATTCTCAGCTTACACTTTTGCTATTGTTACCCTTTGCTTTGATGTGGCTGACGGGTGGATTTGTGTTAGGAAGCTACGTCATGATATGGGCATTTTTTTGTCCTCTTACATCCATTTCATTTTCTCCAAAAAAAGCGCTAATGTGGTTTTTCTTTTTTACTATTTTGATAGTAATATCTGCGTTAATAGATGATTTTTGGGTGACCAATATAACGCCTTTACCTTCATCTGCGATTACTATTTTTACGGTGATTAATATTTTGGCGGGATTTGGCGGGATTTTTATGCTTGTTAGGCATTACGTAGGATTACGGGATTTTTCCGAGATTAAGTGCAATAAATTGAATAATTTACTTTCTGAAAAAACAGAAGAATTAGAATTGTTAGCAAATTATGATGATTTAACAAAAGTGTATAATCGACGAAGTATGAATAATATGATGACACTTGAGATGTCACGCCTTAAAAGATATAAACACCCATTGTCAATATTACTTATGGATGTTGATAATTTCAAATCTATCAACGATGCGTATGGACATCAAAAAGGCGATGAGGTATTGAAAGAAATATCTTCTGAAATTTCAAAGCTAATAAGAAAAACTGATCATTTCGGACGTTGGGGTGGTGAAGAATTTGTCTTGGTTATGCCCCATACAAAAATAGAAGATGCATTGTTGATGGCGAATAAATTATGCAACTTTTTGGCTGATTATAAATACAATTTTATTGATAAAGTCACCTGTAGTTTTGGTGTTGTCGCTTGCGATAAAGACATCGAAATTAACGAGTCTTTACATTTTGCAGATCTTGCATTGTATAAGGCTAAGAAGCTTGGGAAAAACCAGGTTATTGCATGGGAAAATAATACCGGTTAGGGACGTTCTGATTTATTCATCACTTCGTTCATAATGCGGCCTATTTGATTCAAACACTCCGGGTTTATTTTATGCAACCCGAATTTAATCTTTCCGATCCTGTGGTAGAGGAAGCCTTGTGCGATTTGTTGCACGGTGATGAGACCTGCGCGGTGATGAGACCTGCACGGTGATGAGACCTGCGCGTGGAGTGTTACCCGCGCAGGACAAGGCGAGGTGATTCGCCAGCATGCGCCCAAGGCGGAAGACTTTACGAATAAAAAAGGCTTTCGTAATCGTCCGCTAAACGGTGAAGGTGTTGCTAAGAATAAAACTAAGTCGAGCGTGCGGGCGAAAATCGAATATCCCTTTCTGATTCTTAAACGCATTTTTGGGTTCAGTAAAGTTCGTTATCAGGGGCTGGACAAAAATGCGAATCGACTGTTTGTGGCTTGCGGGCTGGTGAATTTATACATGGCACGACGGGAGTTACTGCGGCTAGGCAGGAAACGTGCGCCTGGAATTTATCGTCGGCCTTATAAACCAGATTCAGTGCTAGTTATCGATATATAAATCGGCTTGAATACGAGGTATTCCTCAAATACAGGCAGGTAAAGAGTCAAATGCGCTTGAATATGGCTGTCAGCGTCAATTGATCAGGCCTTCCTCAGACAACTGAGTCCGTAGAATCCATTGATAGGATGTTGAGTCATTATTATCAGAAGCGTTAGGCCAGACGCCAGACTTCGTAATGTTTTTCGATGCGCCGAAACAATAAACGTTCGAACATCCATGAGACACCGCCGATGAGTACGATCCCCAGCAACACTTGGCGGGAGTTACCAATTTCACCGCCCATGGAAACCATCCAGCCCAGGCCCTGAGTGGCCCCAATCATTTCGGCGGCCACCAATGCGCGCCACGCCTGGCTGAAGCCAATGCGTAACGCGGCGGTTACAAAGGGCAGACTGGCGGGAAGATACACGTAGCGAAACAGTTGCCAACGACTGGCGCCCAAGGCCCGGGCTGCGCGTACTTCGCTGCCTTGTATGGTGAGCACGCCTTCCATGATGGTCAGGATCATGGGGTTGACGGCGGAGATGAAAATGACCACCACGATGGTGATGTAGCCGATGCCGAAAATGATCAACATCAGCGGTGCCCAGGCGATAGCCGGGATGGCCATGAATAAACCATTTAAGGGTACAATATATTCGCGAAAGGATTTGTTGAAACCGGCCATGAAACCGACGATCACGGAAACGATAATGGCACTGCCAAAACCGCCCACCTCTTCCAGAAAGCTTGCCCATAAATGCACCATCAGTGAACCGTCCATGGCCCATTCATAGGCCTCGGCCGCGACTTCCCAGACCTGCGGTAAAATGTAGGAGGGAAATTGTGTGGCAATGAGCATCCATGCTACCAGTAGCGAGGGTATGGATAACCAGGACCAGGAAAATTCTGGAAACTTCCAGTTTTTCACTGTTTTGGGTAGTGCCTCTTTCGCCACCGTGCTCACGATGCTTTACTCCTTTCGTGTATGGCTGTTTTATGAGTGAAGCAGTTAATTTGTGGCCGCTTCCTGCATCAGGCTTCGGTCGATAATGTCGCTGACCCGTAGCCTTTTTTTGATGTATTTCAGCGAATATGAGTAGTCCATTAAGCGTTGGATGAAGACCGTGTCTTTATCGCCGAGATCCCATTCCCAGCCCAAGCGTTTACGGGCCTGGGCAACAATGTCGGCACCGCTGTGCTGTTTGCCCAGGGTATCGGTGACACTTTCCAGTTTAAAGGTGCTGGCGATGATCTTGTTGCCTGCGGTGTTGCTGGAGTTGAGGAATTCCACCGCGCGTTTGTGGGCTCTGAGCACTTTTACAATTTCAGTGCGTTTTTTCTTCAAGGCCTCGGGCATCGCCATCACCACATACCAGGGGTATTTGGGTTCGGCCTGGTTCATATCAAACACTAATTGTACTTTTCCGCGTAGCAGGAATTGGCTGGTGAAGGGCTCCCAGATAAAGGCGGCATCCACAACCTTTTCTTCCACTGATGGCCCCATGTTGCCGGAGGGCATAGGCACGATTTGCACCTCCTTGTCAGGCACGATATTGGCAGCATCGCCCAGCACATAACCGCGTAACAATACATCCATGCCGCTGCCTTTACGTACCCCGGCCATGCGTTTGCCTTTCAGGTCTTTCAGGGTGGCGATGCCGGAGTCTTTGCGTGAAATTACAGCAGCCTGGCCATAATTCACCTTGGCCAGTATTTTGCTTTTCAGTCCTCGGGAAAACCAGTGATAAACTGGCGGAGAGCCGATGTAGGCCATGTCCAGTTCACCAGCGGCGAGTGCCTGATGAACGATCGGGCCACTGGTAAAAGAGAGTATCTCCACCTCGACACCTTCATCTGCAAAAAAACCTTTTTCCTTGGCGATAATCACCGGTGCATTGGCCATCGCAAACACCCAGCCAATGCGAATTTTTTCTCCGGCGATACCCTGTGCCTGGAATAACAGACTGGCGCTCAACATCAGCAGGACGTTAAATGATAGCCACTGCCACTTCTGGATTTTCATGACAAACTCTCCTTGTTTTTTTTCGATATCGATGTCGAATCATTCGACGCTCAGTGGCAATCCCGCCACCGGGGACAACGTTACAAAAATGGTATGGAAGTGTATGGGTTTTTCCTAATTAAGGGGTTCGGCAGTCTCTTGATTGTTGCGTTTGGCAACGGTGCAGATGTCTGCAATGAGCGATTTTTTATATTCCCAAAACAGTTCTGTGGTGCGGGTGATGGGGCCGTGACGGGGGCGTGGCAGTTCATTGACCACCATTTTGTAAATGCCTCTCGGCGGTTTATCCAAAACCAGAATACGGTCAGACAGATAAATGGCCTCGTCGATATCATGGGTGATAAACACCACGGTTTGCCCCAGCGTGTCCCACAGGCGTAACAGTTCATCATTCATGGTTTCGCGGGTGATGGCATCGAGTGCGCCAAAAGGTTCATCCATCAGCAATAGTCGTGGTTCCATAGCCAATGCTCGGGCCAGTGATGCACGTTGCTGCATGCCACCCGACAAGCGCATGGGAAGGTAATTTTCAAAACCCTGTAAGCCGACCATGTGCAGATAGTGCATGGCTTTTTCACGGAACTCCTGTTCCGATAATTGACCTTCCATTTTAAGGCCGAACTCCACATTTTCGATGGTGTTGAGCCAAGGGAACAAGGTGGGACTCTGAAATACGTATCCGAAGTGCGGGTCTTCCGGTTCAATGGCACGACCTCGCAACAGTACTTCGCCGCGGTCGGGTTTTAAAAATCCTGATAACAGATTCAAAAAGGTGGTTTTGCCACAGCCGGAAGGCCCGATAATGGACAAAAATTCCCCGGACTTTACCTCGATGGGCAGGCCTTGAAAAATAGGCACATCACCGTAAGAAAAATACAGGTCTTTAATCTGTAGCTGATCGCCACCGATGTGTTGAGTCGCTTCCATGCAAGGGTTCTCGTGTGCCGTTAGTTTTAATGAAACTCACTTTACGCCTGACAGTGTTCCTTGTGTTGCGTTTCAGTTCTGTCGTCCAGCCGACAAAAAACGGCGTTGTTTTTTCAATAAACTTATGATTTATTTTTATGAAGTAAATTACGATTTGAGTATTCTGCGATAACATGCCAGCGATAGTGGTTCACTTAACGTTGGTAGCGGATAATTTTTAACTGATTTTGGACATTTTTGTTTCTCATTTAACTCGTCGCCACCGTTACTATGGACTTGATGTAACCAGTAATCCTACTCATACTCCTACCGGTAATTACCTGCCGGATTGAAAAATAAGGTACGACACAGCTTGAACCTAAAAATACCTGTTATATCAGTAAGTTATGATATTTTATGGAGTAGGGTGAATCAGGATAAAGCTGAATGGAATATGGAAATGGCGGAGACGTGGATTTGAATGTGCACTTTTAATGCTCACCCAGCGGGCACACTAGCCAAGCATTGAGTCGTATTCCGTTTGGCGTGAGATGAGCAATTGAGGAATTCGCCTGGATTTTTTCCGTGCTGCTGCCCACAGACCTCGCAAGCTTGGATGAGTGTCCAATTGCATTCGAGCTGATGTTTGAGCCATTTGATGTGTGATTTCTGTTGCTGGTGTTGTTGTGAGGTTTGTTCAATTTGATTCAATAGTGACCGCAGGCACTGTTGTAGCATTTTCAGGTCGTCAATAGAGGGTGTGGCCGCCCAGCTATGAGTGGGCATCAGAAATGAGATGAAAAATAGCATGAGTGGAATGCGGCGCTTCATGAAGTAAGGCCCCGGCTATTTGTGGGTGGCATTGCTAAAATGTCTCATTGGGCGGTATAGCCTATCAGGCGTGTGGCGAATGGGTATTTGTTTGTGGGGGAGACATTAAAAAGTCGTACTCAGAATTATTAAGTTATGATGAAAACGTGAATTCAATTTGTATTTTTACGAATATTTTGTTCCGCGGAAATACAGACAAAGCATGGAACAAAAGTGTAAAGCAATGCATCGCTATGTTGATGTTTACTCCACGTATTCAGATGCACGCACTCAGTCTATGCTTGAAAGGGTTTTGAAAAGAGGGGTGGCTGTGCAGAAATATCGCAGTCAGAAAATATTGAGCGTGAGACAACCCTAAATAGCATAGCCAAACGCAGAGTGGGTTCGTGGCGTTTAACTTTTAAATGAGTTTCTTGGTATTAAGGAAAAAAATCATTCATGGAACCACTACGAGTTCTATTAATTGAAGACTCCGAAGACGATGCAGCGTTAACTTTACGCCAACTCAAGAAGGGTGGCTATGAGCCATCGCATAAACGGGTCGACACCCCAGAGGCCATGCGTGCAGCCCTGGAAGCCCGTGATTGGGACATCATCCTTTCTGATTTCAGTATGCCGGAATTCAGTGGATCGGCGGCATTGGCTTTGTTGCATTCCACGGGTATTGATTTGCCATTTATTGTTATTTCCGGTGCCATGGGCGAACAGACTGCGGTGGATTTGATGAAAGCGGGTGCCCACGATTACATCATGAAAGACAATCAGGTACGCCTGATTCCGGCCATTGAGCGTGAATTACGCGAGGCGGAAGTGCGCCGAGCGCGGCGTCGGGCGGAAGCGGATTTGCGTTTGGCAGCCAAGGTGTTCGAGTCCAGTGTTGAGGGCGTTATGATCACGGATCATGAAGCGCACATCTTGCGCGTCAACAAGGCCTTCACCGAAATCACCGGTTATACGGAAGCAGAAGTGATTGGACAAACGCCGAATATTTTGCACTCCGGTCGTCACGATGTGACGTTTTATCGCGGAATGTGGCAGTCGATTCACGATCAAGGCTATTGGCAGGGAGAAATCTGGAATCGTCGTAAAAATGGTGAGGTATTTCCAGAATGGTTAACCATTAGCACAGTGAGCGATGATAGCGGGCAGGTGACTCATTTGATTGGTGGGTTTTCGGATCTCAGCCAGCAGAAACAGGCGGAGGATCGTATTCAGCATCTGATGTATTACGATGCTTTGACGGATCTGCCTAACCGCACCTTATTTAGAGACCGCTGTAAACAGGCGATGTTACGCGCCCTGCGCACCGGCAAACGTATTGCTTATCTTCATCTTGATATCGACCGCTTTGTCATCATCAACGATACCTTGGGGCATCAAGTAGGGGATCTGTTGTTACAACAGGTGGGACAACGTTTGGCGGGCAGTGTCCGGCAGCAAGATTTGGTTGCGCGTTTTGTGGGGGATGAATTTGGCATCGCCTTGGTCGATTTGGATTCTGAAACAGATATTGGAAGTATGGTGCAGTTGTTGACCAGTGCGTTTGCAGAACCATTTCGCGCGTATGATCAGGAAGTTTTTCTGGCGCCCAGTGTCGGGGTCGCTGTTGTCCCCGATGATACCAGTGACTACGACGAGTTGGCGCGTCTAGCCGATACCGCCTTGCATTCGGTAAAACATGAAGGTGGTGCCAATTATCGGTTTTACGTAAAGTCCATGCATGCGGATGTCAGTGACAGACTGAGCATGGAAAATGCCTTGCGTCGAGCCTTGGAACGTGATGAATTTCAGTTGTATTACCAACCTCAGTTGTCGCTTGCTACGGGCAAGATGATTGGTGTTGAGGCCTTGATTCGCTGGCAGCGAAAAGATGGGGAGATGATGTTACCCGGGAAATTTATTCCTCTACTGGAGGAGACCAGTCTGATTGTGCCTGTAGGTGAATGGATATTACGGCAGGCCTGTGCGGATCATATTTCCTGGGAAAAAGCGGGCAATGGACGCTTACCGGTTGCGGTTAATCTGTCGGCCCGTCAGTTTCGTGACGAGGGTTTGGTGGATATGATTCGTAATGTTCTTGAAGAAAGTGGTACTGATCCTTACATGATTGAGCTGGAGATTACGGAAAGCTGCGTGATGGAAAATCCGGAAAAGGCACTGTTAATCTTGCAAGAGTGTCACGACATGGGTATTCGAATTGCCATTGACGATTTTGGCACGGGTTATTCTTCATTGAGCTATCTCAAGCGTTTTCCGTTGGATGTTTTGAAAATTGATCAGTCTTTTGTCGCGGATGTACCGGTCAACGAAGATGATGCCGTCATCATCGAGACAATTATTGCGATGGCGCATCGTTTGAAATTGTCTGTGATCGCTGAAGGCGTGGAGACGGAGGCCCAGGCAAACTTCTTGCGCGAGCATGGATGTGACAATGTTCAGGGATATTTCTATGATCGGCCCATGCCCAGCTCAGAGCTGGTTTCTCGCTTTACTTCAGACACGTAACGCAGTTGGTCTTTGTTCGATGTCATTTGTTGGCTTGGCGCAGCACGATATTAGCCCGCTGCGCGGTTTCCATCTCCGCTACACTGTTTTTCCCACGCCACCCTTCACATGAATAAACCGTTTCGAGTTCTGCGTAATCAATGATATAGGTTATATTAGTGCGGATAGTGGTTAACGCTATTGTGCGTCATGCGTGCAGGGGACAATTGGGTTAGGTGTGGTTTTGACGGCGATCAGCCAAAAGGAATAGCGTAATTATGAAATGGGGGTTGTTCAGCCGGGTTACGGTGAGCCTTGGCAGTGTGTTGTGTGCTGCGATGTTGGGCCTGGGTTATGTGTATTTGCAAAATGCTGCCGCACAATTGTCAGAGAATCAACTGACCCAAATACAGTTGAGCGCTTTGAGTTTTCTTGAGCCTAGCCGTCGAGCATTGCAACAGAATGACCACAATGAACTCGCAAGCCAGCTACAAAACACTATTTCAGATGCGGATACGTCGTTACATTTAGCCTATGCGGCGGTGATTGACAGCCAGGGACAAGTGATTGCTGTGGGGATTCCGAAAGCAGTGGCTCGTCAAACAGCAGATCAAGCTGTGGTTGCACCGGAAGTTCAGTCAGAAGTTTCATCAGAAACGTATTCCGTCACTCAATCCGTAAGTCAAGCGGTACAACCGCCCATGGGTCGTATCGAAGAGATGCAGATCCGAGTCTCGAACTATAAAGGTCGACCCGTACGGGAAGTGGTGTATCCGATCGTCGGGCCAGCCGAACACCTTGCCAATATCCATCTTGGTTATTTTGAGAACACAGATCAATTCGCGTGGATGGAAGGTGCATCTGACGTTGCGCTGATCCTGGCAAGCATCTGGCTGTTATCCATGGTGGCCGTGATATTGGCTTTGGGAGCATCTATAAAACCGTTGGCGGCCTTGACTAAGATGATAACCACCACATCATTTAATAGCCCCCGTCGGTTGATCGGTGAAGATTTGCGGATGCGAAAAGATGAAGTGGGTGTATTAGCTTGCGCCTTTGATGCAATGATTGCCAACTTGCAAAAATCTTATTCGGAGTTGGAGCAACGTGAATCGCATTATCGTCAATTGGTCGAAACGGCAAATGTCATCCCTTGGGAATTAGATCTCAACTCTCGACGAATCACTTATGTCGGGCCGCAAATCAGCCGAATTCTGGGTTATAGCGTCGATGAATGGTACCAGGAAAAATTCTGGCTCAACCATGTTTATTCTGAAGATGTGCAGATGGCGGAAGACTTTTATCGGCGTATTGCCGCAGGCGGAAAAGAAAAAGAGATCGAGTACCGCATACAGCATGCCAATGGAGATCAAATATGGGTGAGGGACTGGGTGCACAAATCAAGTAAAAATCCACGTTCTCCCGTTTTGCAGGGCTTTATGTTTGATGTGAGTGAGCGGGTGAATGCGCGTCTGGAATTGCAACGTTACCGTGAACATCTGGAAAATGTTGTTGATGAAAGAACCGCCGAATTATTAACGGTCAACCAGGAATTGCAGTCTTTCGCGCACTCGCTGTCACAGGATCTACGGGTGCCTCTGCGTGTCATTAATGGCTTTAGTCGAGCCATGATGGAGGATTATGCAGAAATTGTCGATGAGGAGGGGAGGAGGAATCTGGAAAGAATCTGTCACGGCACAGAGGAAATGGGAAAGATGATTGATGACATACTTATTCTTTCTCGTGTTACCCGACAAGACTTGTATCGCCGGAAAATTAATTTAAGTGAAATCGCGGAACGCATTGCCGCCAATTTGGCGATGGAAAATGCTGAGTTAAATGTTAACTGCGTGATTGAAAAAGATATTTCCGCATATGGTGATCCGGAATTGCTGAAAATTGTCTTGGAGCATCTTTTCGCCAATGCCTGGAAATTTTCCTCGAAAACTCAAGACCCAGAGGTTACCTTTTCTTGTCAGTCAAATAATGGCTTGATGACCTATTCTGTAAAAGACAATGGTGCGGGTTTTGATATGCAATATGTCGAAAAACTTTTTTTACCTTTTAGGCGTCTACATAATTCTGAAGAATTTGAAGGTTCTGGTATTGGTTTGGCTACGGTGAAACGTATTATTCTCCGCCACGGGGGCGAAATTTGGGGTGAAGGATCCATAGGCGAAGGAGCGACCTTGTATTTTACACTTTCGGTTTCTTCTGCCGAAATGATGATGTCCGATAATAAGTTTACGGACGTTCAAAATAATGAGGTATAACGGGTGGTAGTATTCATTCTGGTGATTTTGGTCTGATATTTGGGATTGTCCGTGTGCAGGCAGCAAAGCTCTCGTTAATTACCTTTATTATCACCGTTGTCCCGTTAACTTTATTTCCGTCATTCCGGCCGTCGCCGGAATGACGGAGGAGGAGTATTGATTTTCATGTCTCTATTGTCGCGAAATATCACGAAGCAATGAAATAGCGATGTATTTTGCCACTTAAACAACGTTGCATATCAAGTTAACGGGACAACACTGCTTTTATACATGTTAAAAATGGTGGCAACTGCGTGACCGTGGGTTGTACGGTGCACTAACTTTTTGTAGAGTGTTGTCGGCGATTTGAATCGCATATGTTATGTGGATATTTATGCCGCTATTTGTGTGAGTAATGGATAAACCACTGTTCATCATTTATCACGGTTATCATTGCATAATTTCTATCGATATTGGTGGACTAAATACTAGTAAATTGCGTGGCATAGACTAGATTTGGAAGGTAGCATTATTGTGTGCCGCAATGATTGCGAGAGGATAAAGGATGTCGGATAAAATCATATTGCTCGTAGAAGATAACCCGGATGATGAGGCTTTAACGATACGGGCACTTAAAAAGAATAATATCTTAAATGAGGTAGTAGTTGCTAGGGATGGTGAGGAAGCACTTGAGTATCTGTTTGGCACCGGGCGTTATGAAGACCGGGATACGAGCATCCAACCGCAGGTGATTTTACTGGATCTTCAGCTGCCTAAATTGAGTGGGCTCGAAGTGTTGAAACGCTTACGTGCCGATAAGCGAACGGAATTACAGCCTGTTGTTATATTGACAACATCGAGTGAACAGGCTGATATCATCTCCAGTTATGAAAATGGTGCGAATAGTTATACCCGTAAGCCGGTGGACTTCAACCAGTTTATTGAAGCAGTGAGACAACTTGGTCTCTACTGGCTGGTCTTGAATGAAGCGCCGGGAAGGCGCCAAGATAATTAGCAATGAGTCTGAGTTTGCGTGTTTTGCTGGTGGAGGACTGGGAAGATGATGCCGTGTTGTTGGTTGCCAGGTTGCGTTGGATGATTTTGGTGCAGGCCTTAGCTCATTCTCGTACCTGAAAACGATACCGGTAGATTATCTGAATATCGATGGGGCTTTTGTTCGTGATATTGAAAATGACCCGATGGATTATGCAATTGTTCAAGCGATCAATGAAATTGGTCATGTGGTAGGCCTGTGTACTATTGCGGAGTTTGTAGAGAACCAAGAAACATTAAACTCGCCCAAGAAAATCGGTGTTGATCTTGCTCAGGGGTATTGCATAGAACGGCCACAGTCAGTGGCTCAATTAGAGAGCCACTGATATACTGCCCAGTCGCCTGAAAAGGATACTGCTTCTTTTTAAAATCCCGGTCGTCATGCCGG
>CAYNYJ010000008.1:0-52766 GCA_964401355.1 uncultured Ectothiorhodospiraceae bacterium
AGCGCTGTTACCCTGGAATGTGAAATTGCAAGATGGGGTTTGTTGAGCGCTTACGCATCTTGCCTACTATTAACCTGGATTCAAAATAGATCATCCTGATCTATTCTTGAGTCGCCCACAAAACAGCGGCGAAAATATGCGAATTTTCGGGTATTTTGCGGGCTCGCGTTGGCTATCGCCAACGACGGTGCGTCCCTGCACCGCATTCTTTTTGTTGCAAGAACAATCCCTCCTATAAAGCGGCCGGATTAATAATAACTAAACGCCCTCCAGAAAACTTCCCCAGGTTCATCCAGGATAAAAAATGCCACAATATAACCAAGTAAAACCCGTGCTGTCCCGTTAACTTTATATTGTCATGCCGGCGCAGGCCGATATCCAGAAAGTCGTTGAACCACCAAAAGTAGGCGCTCTTAGGCGACCTCTGGATTCCTGCCTACGCTGAAATAACGGAAAAGGTTATTTGGAATTCATGTCTCTGTTACCACAAACCATTCGATAAACCTCGTAGACTGGTTGATCACAACACTTTAAGAATTTGTTAACGGGACAGCACTAAAGTGAAACACACCATTACTTAATATGCCTTGGTTACATTGTTGCCTATACAGGGCTATGCTACGGTCAAGTTCCCAATCTGTGCATTGTCTTTAAAGGAGTGAAGTAATGGCAGAGTTTGACTTGGCAATTGATAAAACCTTGCGGCACGAAGGTGGCGATACCTTCACCAACGATACCCTCGACCGTGGTGGTGCCACCAAATACGGTATTTCACAAAAAGCCTACCCGGATTTAGATATTCGTAATCTCAGCGAAGACCAGGCCAAGGCCATTTATCGGCAGGATTACTGGGATAAGGTCCGTGGCGACGACATTCAATCACAAATCATGGCCGAAACTATTTTTGATGTCAGCGTCAACATGGGCATCGCCGGCGGTAGTAAGCTTGCCCAGAAAACGCTGGAAATAGAACCCGCAGATGGTATTATCGGCCCACAATCACTCGCCGTCATCAACGCGACCGATGAAAATCTGTTTATTGCCCGATTTGCCCTCGCCAAAATTCAGCGCTATACCGAAATTTGCCGGGCAGACAGTAGCCAGAAAAAATACCTGCTGGGCTGGTTAAACCGTACCCTGTCCAGCACCGCATAACCCTTTTTACAATCTCGAAACGCCTCATCCAACCCCAGTGAGACTCGATTTTCCCCACTTGGCTTAAGCGCGCGCAAGCGCTAGTATTGGCTCATGGGCTTTAAATTATCGGGCTTTTTCCCTACCGCCCAATTTGAAAGCCAAAAGAGGCTAACCGTAGCATCTGATAAATGTGATTCCATATTTAAAACTTAGCAAAAGTAGTACCGTTGTTTATTACCCATGTTTAATAGCTCTTTGACACATTAGCGCAAAGGTTTGACTATCATGAACAACCCAGTACCCACAAAAGACAAACGGCGCTTTTCACGCATCCCGTTTGACAGCGACATCCATCTGGTCAGTGCAGAAGGCAGCTGGCATTGCAAATTACTCGATATCTCTTTAAAAGGGATGCTGGTGACGGTACCCGCCGACTGGCAAACAAAGGTAGGCAGCCACTATCTGGCCGAGATGCTATTGGAAAATCACGATGCAACGATACGCATGGAAATTTCGGTGATGCATATCGAAGATCAGCATGCTGGCTTTCGCTGCGAACACATCGACCTGGACAGCATTTCTCACCTGCGTCGACTAGTGGAACTGAACCTGGGTGATTCCGACCTTCTCGACCGGGAATTAAGCGAGCTTTCACACAGCTGAATCTGAATCTCACACCTGCACGTTACAATCGTACAACGTATCGCGCAGTGCTTTGTGCAATGCCTTGTACCGCACAATCCACACCGTCAGACCGGCTAGTCCAATTCATCGATAGCGGTTAAGGCTGCCGCCAGAGTCTTCACGCCGACCACCTTCATGCCTTTTACCCCGTTCTTCGGCACATTAGCCTCGGCTACCACGGCATGCCTGAAACCATGTTTTACCGCCGTGTTTAACCGTTCCTGGCCACTGGGCACAGGACGAATCTCACCGGACAACCCTACCTCACCAAACACCACCAGATCCGTGGGCAGCGCCCGGTCGCGCAGGCTGGAAACAAGGGCCAGCAACACGGCCAGATCCGCGCTGGTCTCCATCACTTTGAGGCCACCAACGACATTGATAAACACGTCCTGATCACCCACCTGGATACCGCCGTGACGGTGCAACACCGCAATCAACATCGATAGCCGATTTTGATCCACGCCCACCGCCAGCCGACGCGGACTGCCAAAATTGCTGTCATCGACCAGCGCCTGCAATTCCACCAGAATCGGCCGGGTCCCCTCCCATATCACCATCACCACACTGCCCGCCGCCGGTTCATCGGCCCGCGAGAGAAAAATGGCCGAAGGGTTTTTGACCTCGCGCAGACCCTTTTCCGTCATCGCAAACACGCCGATTTCATTCACCGCGCCGAAGCGGTTTTTCACCCCGCGTAAGGTACGAAAACGAGTGTCCGCATCCCCCTCCAGCATAATGGAGCAATCAATCATGTGTTCCAGCACCTTTGGCCCCGCCAGCATGCCGTCTTTGGTGACATGGCCGACGAGAATCAGCACGGTGTTAGTGATCTTGGCATATCGAATCAGATAGGCAGCACTCTCACGCACCTGCGCCACCCCGCCGGGTGCAGAGGGCACGCCTTCGCGGCTCATCACCTGAATGGAGTCCACCACCATTAGTTTAGGCTGTTGGCGTTCGGCCACCGCACAAATGGTTTCGACACTGGTCTCGCTGAGCATTTGCAGGCTGTCTGTGGGCAAATCCAGGCGTTGCGCGCGCAAAGCGACTTGCTGCAAAGATTCTTCGCCGGTGACGTACAACGCGCTGTGGGTCTGAGCTAATCGGCACAACACCTGCAACAACAGCGTGCTTTTACCCGCACCGGGGTGACCGCCGATCAAGATCGCCGAACCCGGCACCAGGCCACCGCCCAGCACCCGATCCAGTTCTTCCACACCGGTGCTCATACGTGGCACGTCGGATAGGTCGATTTCCGCCAGGGTTTTAACGTCCGACAGACTGCCCGCGTAGCCTTTAAATTGCCCCGCTTTTGGCAAGCTGCTGGCTCCACCACTCCCGGAGCTACCGATACGAAACTCCGACAAGGTATTCCACGCCCCGCAGTCATCGCAGCGACCCTGCCACTTGGCAAAGTCCGAACCACAATCTCCGCACACGTAAGCGACCTTGGCCTTAGCCATGCTCGGCCTCTTTATTCAGCTCACCATTATTGAGTTCACCACGACTTAACTCACCCTTAAAATCACTGCTCACATAACGCCGTGGCACACGCGACGTCACCCCGCAAAACAGATCATAAGCAATCGTCGTGGCCGCGGCGGCAACCGTTTCCACGGGCAGGCCTTCACCCCACAACACCACCGTGTCGCCGACTTGCGCCGCGCCGTGGTCGCGCAAATCCACGCTAATCATGTCCATGGAAACCCGGCCGATCAGTGGCACTTGCACGCCATTGACCCGCACCGGGGTACCGGCTGGAGCGTGTCGTGGATAACCGTCGCCATAACCAATCGCCACCACGCCGACCGGCATATCTTCGGGGCATAACCAGGTGGCACCGTAACCGACCGCATCTCCCTGCCGACAGGATTTAACGGCAATCAATTCACTGCGCAGGGTCATGACCGGCAATAATCGACGCTCGGCACCTGTCTCGCCGACAAAGGGCGACACGCCGTAAAGCATGATGCCGGGCCGGTCGATGTCATCGTGGCTGCCCATCCAGCCGAGGATGCCAGCCGAGTTGGCGACGCTACGCTCGGTTTCCACCCCGGGCAACAGCTCATTAAAACAGGTGAATTGCAGAAGGGTCGCCGGATGCTGGAAATCATCCGCACAGGCAAGGTGGGTCATCAATTTGGGCGATTGTTGCACGGCGACACAGGCGCTGAGTCTTTCCCACACGCCGGGAATTTCTTCCACCGCAAAACCCAAACGGTGCATGCCGGTATCGACCTTTAGCCACACTGAGAATTTAGCGCCACCGTCAGCCCGCGCTTCGGTTTTAAGAGAAAGGGACTCCAGCGCAATAAGCTGTTGCTCGTGATGCACGACGATATCAAGATGATGTCGGAGAATATCCGGTAGCTCGTCGGCCTGGAAAAAACCTTCCAGCAAAAGAATCGGCTGAGAAATCCCGGCCTCACGCAGTAACAGCGCCTCGTCAAGACTGGCGACGGCAAAACCATCCACGCCTGCATCCCCGCCCGCTATATTTCCCGACAATGCCTGCGCCACCGGCAGCAAACCGTGGCCATAGCCATCGGCTTTAATCACCGCAAACTGTTTAGCACCAGGGTCAGCCGAGCGCGCCCGTTGCAAGTTATGCCACAGGGCGTCGAGATCAATGACGGCATGTGCCGCTCGCGTCATACGGTACTTTTCATGACATTCTCAAGGGACACTAAGAATACCCCTCGTCATCGGAATAGATGTCGTGGATATAATTCTCGAAGCGGGTGAATTGCCCAATGAAGGTCAGGCGCGTAGTGCCAATGGGGCCATTACGCTGCTTGGCGATGATGATTTCAGCAGTGCCTTTATCGGGACTGTCTTCGTTGTAGACTTCATCGCGATAAATAAATGCAATCAGATCGGCATCCTGTTCGATGGCGCCCGACTCACGCAAATCCGACATCACCGGACGTTTGTTGGGGCGCTGCTCCAGGCTACGATTGAGCTGCGAGAGCGCGATCACCGGCACACTCAGCTCTTTGGCCAGGGCTTTAAGTGAGCGCGAAATTTCAGAAATTTCGTTGGTACGGTTTTCAGTGGTGCCGTGCACCTGCATCAACTGCAAATAGTCTATGATGATCAGGCCCAGTCCGTGCTCTCGGCTCAAACGACGAGCGCGGGCACGCAAGTCATTGGGCGACAACGCCGGCGTGTCATCGATGAACAGCGGCGCATTGGCCAGAATGTTCACGGAGGAAGTCAGTCGCGGCCAATCCTCATCCTGCAATTTACCGGTACGCATGCGGTGCGCATCGATACGCCCCAGAGAAGACAACAGGCGCATCGCCAATTGCTCGCCGGGCATTTCCATGCTGAACACCGCAGTCGGCACGCCGGCCTGAATCGCCGCATTCTCAGCAATATTCATCGCGAAAGAGGTTTTACCCATGGAAGGCCGGCCCGCGACAATGATCAAATCCCCTTTTTGCATGCCCGAGGTTTTCTCGTCAAAGTCAGTCCAGCCGGTAGGGATACCGGTGATGGGATCATCCTGCTGAAACAATTCGTCGATGCGATCCACTGCCTTCACCAACAAATCCTTAATGGCGACAAAACCCTTTTTGGCACGCGCGCCCTGCTCGGCAATTTTGAACACTTCGCGTTCCGCATCGTCCAGCAATTCTTCGGTGCTGCGCCCCTCGGTCTGATAGGCGCTGCCGCAGATGCCATTACCGACAGTGATCAGCTGCCGCAGTACCGAGCGATTGCGCACGATGTCGCAATAAGCCTTGATGTTCGCGGCACTGGGGGTGTTCTTCGCCAGAGTGCCCAAATAAGCCAGGCCACCGGCCTCTTCCAGCAAATCATTTTTGTCCAGCCATTCTTGCAGCGTCACCACATCACAGGGGCTGCTGACGGCCTGCAACGCGGCAATGGCGCGAAAAATCAACCGATGGTCACGGCGATAAAAATCCTCTTCCGCCACCCTATCGGCGACCTTTTCCCAGGCCAGATTATCCAACATCAAACCGCCCAGTACAGACTGTTCAGCTTCAATGGACTGGGGAGCCACCTTCAATACCTCAGTGGCGGAGTCCATCATTTCGGGGGGATAAGCAAGTTCTGGCATGGTGTACTCATGGTACTGAAAAAAGAGTGTTGTTCTAATTTAATCGCAAACGCGGCTCCGTCACTCTACGGCAAACGAGCACAGGTCACTACCAATATTTCAATGTTAAAAATGCACATGCAATTAATTTCACGTCTAGTAAACAATCCACAAAACGACAAACGCCCCGTGCATGGCTAAGAGCCACCCACGGGGCGTTTGTTCAACGCTAGCGTTGACGGTGTCCGGCCATAAGCCCCGTAGCAACGTCAACCTTTTTCCCGGTTTTACTCAGGAACATTTACTCAAGCGCTTTTATTCAGGGACAACGCTCAGCTTCACAACCGCAATCACGTCACTGTGCAATTCAACATTGACCTCGAAATCACCCACGTGGCGCAGCACACCTTCCGGCAAACGCACCTCGGCACGTGTCACCTCCTGACCCGCTGCGGTAATCGCATCAGCAATATCGTGAGTGCCAATAGAACCGAACAGCTTGCCTTCATCACCGGCCTGTTGGGCAATGGTAATTTCCAAGGCCTCAAGGCCAGTTTTACGGACCTCGGCTGCAGCCAGTTTCTCGGCAGCGACCTTTTCCAGGTCAACACGACGTTCCTCAAACTTGGCCACGTTGTCCTTGGTTGCGGACACCGCTTTGCCTTGCGGAATCAGAAAGTTACGGCCGTACCCGGCTTTAACGTTGACCTGTTCACCCAGGTCCCCCAGGTTCTGCACTTTTTCCAACAGAATCACGTTCATTGCGCCTACCTCAGTTCAAATTCAATTATTTCGAGTGTAAAAAAACATTATGTTTACATTAACTAACTTTTTTGCGGGCATATCCTGCGGCGAAAATCCGCCCAGGTATCAATCAAACCCAATACTGCCACCAGTGCCATCAACTGCGGCAATACAAACACCATCACCAGATACAACACCACCAACCAAGAAAAGTGTAATCCCCGTCTGGCCACCACCGCGTGAATCAGTGCCAGGCCTTGTAGCACGTATAGGCTGAGAATCACGATCACGATCTCCCCAGCCATGTGGCTTAACCCACCGAAAGGCAACAACGACACGGCGATGAAAGCCATCGACGCCAAGGCGATACGGCTGCCCATTCGCAACTCATAAAACTCATCGCGAAAACCACCCGGGTTGTACAACTGTGCCTGCCAGGCACGTGCCAAATACAGACACATCAAGGCATTCAGGGCCATTCCCGCTGCGGCAATACCCGTCATGATCTTGGCAAGGTCGGCCAAAATAGTCGTCACCAGCTCACGATCAGCCAAGGGACCACCGGTCTCTATGGCAGGTTCAAACATGGCCAGCAGTATCTGCTGCCACCATGCCGTCACATCACCCACCACAGCATAAATCACCAGCACACCGACAATACCCAGGGCACCGGACAACGAAGTGGCGAGCGCCAGAGAACGCGTCTCGCGCAACACCCCGGCTAAAATCCACAACGGCAACCAAAGCACGATCAAAAATACCAGGCCGACCAACAGGTTGCCCAATGACAAATAAGCCAGCAGCGCCACAAACAGCGCGCTACCTAACATCACCAGACCGCCCGCGCGTACGCCCGAGCGTAAAGTCACCAGAGCCACTACCGCGCCACTAATGATGCTCAGCGGTGGCAACATCATAGCCAGTACCGCGGTGCCAACGGCAACCAGAATTGCCTGACCCGGCCCACGCAAAATAAAGGAAGCCAGTGTTTTCACTTGCTGCTGCCTGTGTACAATACTTTTGTAATACGCATATCTTTCACCCCCGCCCACTCATTGCGGACGGCGGCAGGATCACCAACAGGCTTACTGATGTGAATCGCTGTACGGCAACAGAGCTAACGCACGAGCACGTTTGATGGCTGAAGTCAGCTGACGCTGATACTTGGCCTTTGTACCTGTAATACGACTAGGGACGATTTTGCCAGACTCTGAAACATAGGCTTTCAGCATATTAAGATCCTTGTAATCGATCTCTTTGATACCTTCCGCAGTGAAGCGGCAATATTTTCTACGACGATAATAACGTGACATTCACTTATCCTCTCAACAGTTCTGTTTGTGTGCGCTGTGTTTACTGAAACAAAGAACGAAGCATTTATTGATGAAACAACTAAGCTTCGGCACTCGGCGCATCTTTGACGGGGACTTCGGCAGCAGGAGCTTCGGCGGCAGCTGGCGCCTCTTTCGCAGGCGCAGCCGTTTCTGTCGTGGCAGCCGGTGCCGGACGACGGTCACGAGACTCTTCTTCCTTGGAACGCGCCAATGGAGAAGGATCAGTAATCGCGGTCTTGCAACGCATCACCATGTTGCGAATCACAGCGTCATTAAAGCGGAAAGCCGTTTCCACTTCTTCCAGGGCCTTGGCCGTGCACTCAATATTCATGAGCACATAGTGGGCCTTGTGAACTTTGTTGATGGGATAAGCCAGATGACGACGACCCCAGTCTTCCTGGCGGTGCACACTGCCACCGTCGCCTTCAATCATCGCTTTGTATTTTTCGATCATAGTGGGAACTTGATCACTCTGGTCAGGGTGGACCAGAAACACGATTTCGTAGTGTCTCACGAGCATTCCTTATGGTTAACGCCTCCCGCAGTCTTTCCATCATTGAAAGGGAAAATACAATACGGTGAAGCAAGGTTTGTTGTCCCAACTATCACTAAAAGGGACAACCCGAATTTTGAGCGGCAAATTTTACAGAAAGCAGACGCTGATTGCAACGTGAGCAAATGATAACTTAAGCAGACGCAATCGAACGCTGCCGCAGAGCCTCGAACAGGCACACCCCCGTCGCCACCGAAACGTTCAGGCTTTCCACACTGCCGAGCATAGGGATATTGACCAGGAAATCGCAGTGCTCTTTAGACAGGCGCCGCAGCCCCTGTCCTTCCGCACCCATGACGATGGCCAGCGGGCCTTTGAGATCGGTTTGGTACAGGGTTTGCTCGGCGTAACCGTCCAGCCCTACCAGCCAAATACCGCGTGCTTTCAGCTCACGCAGGCAGCGCGCCAGATTAGTGACTTGCACGAAAGGCACGGTCTGCGCTGCGCCGCTGGACACTTTAATGGCCGTAGGCGTAAGGCTGGCAGCCCGGTCTTTGGGCGCGATCACCGCCTGCACCCCGGCGGCATCGGCACTGCGCAGACAAGCCCCAAGATTGTGGGGGTCGGTAACACCGTCGAGGATTAACAGGAAAGGCGGCGCGTCCAGCTTATCCAGCAGCGCATCCAATCCAGCCTCGGAATACACCTTGGGCGCGACAATCTTAGCCACCACTCCCTGATGCCGACCGTCTGGCACCATTGTTTCCAACTCGCGCTTATCCACCGATTGCACGCTGATCCCAGCCGCTGCGGCCAAACTAACAATACCCGCCATGCGTTTATCGTGACGCTGGGCATCCACCCAGATTTCCTGCACATCCGCAACGGAATGCTCCAGCGCGGCCTGCACAGAATTCAGCCCGTAAAGATAATCACTCATCCGTCAGTTTTAGGTTTCGGTTTGCGACGACGCCGACGTTTTTTCTTCACCCCGGTTTTCTTTTCAGGCGCATCAGAGTGATCGCCCGAGGCTGCCACCTCCGACTTTTTACCCGCCTTCTTTTTAGCCGTTTTTTTCCGGCTCGTCTTTTTCTTCGACGAGCGCTGGGGTTTTTCATCCGCGACGCTCGCATCATCCGCTAACTTGCTCGATGGCGCTTTTTTACCACGCTTTTTGCCGCTCTTTTTACTGGAACGCTTCGGCGGACGCGTCTCCGGCAAGGCATCACCCTCATCGTCCAGCATTTCGAAGTCGATCTTCTTGTCATCCAGATCCACCCGCGCCACGCGTACCCGCACCTTGCCGCCGAGTTGATACACACGTCGGGTGTGCTCACCGCTGAGGGTGTGTTTGGCAGCATCAAAATGATAATAATCGTTGCGCAGCGAGGTAATGTGCACCAGCCCTTCGACGTAAATTTCTGCCAGTTCCACGAACAGACCGAAACCCAGCACCGAGGTAACGATGCCGTCGAAATCCTCACCCACCTTGTCCATCATGTACTCGCACTTGAGCCAGTCGGTGACATCGCGGGTAGCCTCATCGGCACGACGCTCGGTCATCGAGCAACGCTCGCCCAGTTTTTGCATGTCGGCGTTACTGTAATGGAAGGTCTTGGCTGCGTTGCCACCCGCCCCCACCAACTTGCCCAAGGCCCGCTTCATGCGTTGCAGGCCGCCTTTTTTAACAGCGCCACCGGAACGCAGCACGTGACGAATGGCGCGATGCACCAGCAAATCGGGATAACGTCGAATCGGCGAAGTGAAATGGGCGTACTCGGCCAGGGCCAGGCCAAAGTGACCTTTGTTGTCCGGGCTGTACACCGCCTGATTGAGGCTGCGCAGCATCACGGTCTGAATCAGATGCGCATCGGGACGCTCGCGCACCGAGGCCAGCAGGGTGGCGTAATGTTCCGCGTCCGGTTTGTCGCCACCGGGCAAGTCCAGCCCCAGCTCGGCGAGAAATTCCCGCAGCGCCTTGAGCTTTTCCAACTTGGGCGTTTCGTGCACGCGGTACAGAGTCGGCATGTTGTTGGCGGCGAGGAATTTGGCCGCTTCGACATTAGCGGAAATCATGCATTCCTCGATCATTTTGTGCGCGTCGTTGCGTTGCAGCGGCACGATGCGATCAATTTTTTTGCCTTCACCAAAAACGATGGTGGTCTCGGTGGTTTCAAACTCGATGGCACCGCGGCGCTTGCGACGACGGTCGAAGGCGCGGTACAGCTTGTGCAGATTTTGCAGATGCGGCAGTTGCGCGGCGTATTCCTCGCGCAGGGCCGCGCCGCCTTCCAGTCCGTTAGTCTCCAACATGGCGGCCACCTGGTCGTAGGTGAATCGTGCATGGGAGCGCATCAGGCCTTCGAAGAAGCGATGGCTTTTTACCTTACCGCCGCTGCCGACAATCATTTCGCAGACCATGCACAGGCGATCCACTTTGGGATTAATGGAACACAGACCGTTGGACAACACCTCCGGCAACATCGCAATCACCCGGCCCGGGAAATACACGGAATTACCGCGCTCGATGGCTTCTTTGTCTAAAGCCGAATCCACTTCCACGTAATGCGACACGTCGGCGATGGCCACTAACAAACGCCACTCCTTGCCATCTTTACCGTGCGGTTCGCAATACACCGCATCGTCAAAGTCGCGTGCGTCGGCACCGTCGATGGTCACCAGCGGCAGATCACGAATATCTTCACGACCTTGTTTCGCCGACGCCGGCACCTCGGCTTTGAGGCTGGCGACTTCATCGTCCACCGCGGCGGGCCACTCATGCGGTAGCTCGTGGGAACGCATCGCGATATCGATTTCCAGCCCGGGGGCCATGTGGTCGCCCAGGGTTTCGATCACGCGCCCCATGGGCTGACGACGACGCGTCGGTTGCTGAATGAGTTCCACCAGCACGATCTGGCCGTGTTTCGCCTCGGCGGCATTTTCCGGCAACACGGCGATGTCGTGCACTACACGTTTGTTGTCGGGAATCACGAAGGCCATGCCCCCGTCGAGCTGAAAACGCCCCACCACCTGATGGGTGTTGCGTTCCAGCACCTCCACCACCACCCCCTCGCGGCGGCCGCGACGGTCGATACCGGCCACCCGTGCCACCACCACATCACGGTGCATCAGCGCACGCATCTCCCGAGCGGACATGAACAGATCGTCCGTGCCGTCGTCCGGAATCAGGAAGCCAAAACCATCGGGGTGAGCTTGAATACGGCCGCGCACTAGATCCATTTTGTCTAGCGGGCCGTAGGCATTGCGGCGATTGCGCACCACCTGGCCGTCGCGCTCCATGGCGCGCAGGCGGCGAGTCAACGCCACAGTCTGATCCTCATCGGTAAGATCCAGCACCTCGGCTACCTGCTGCCAGGTCATGGGCTCCGCGGCCGCGGCCAGAGTTTCGAGAATCAGCTCACGGCTGGCAATGGGGTTTTCGTAATTACGTGCCTCGCGCTCGGCATGGGGGTCACGATGCTGCTTTGTTTTTTTTGGGGTCATGCGTTCATTTCTTTGGGGGTTTCGCTAATAGGATAGCTATAGAATAGCCATGAGATTTTCGTTAAGACTCACGTTGAGAGCTGCCCGGAAAATGGCGTTAAGACAGTATTGAAAATAATTTGGAAGCTCGTTGAAAAATCTATTGTTTTTGCTGCGGTGGGAGTATACGCGCTTTTGTCCAATAAAAGGCATCTAACTGCCTCCCGGCAATTGACAAAAAAGCAGTCTCTCGGTAGAGTTGCCGCCGGTCGTCGCTGGCCCGTTCGGCCTATTTAGAAAAACGACGACATCCATGCGACACGCATGCCCAGGTGGTGAAATTGGTAGACACGCTAGCTTCAGGTGCTAGTGGGGGCAACCCCGTGGAGGTTCAAGTCCTCTCCTGGGCACCAATCAACTTCTTGTATAAAATCATATAGTTAGAAGATAAATAACAACTCTAAAACACCCTGTCGAATTTCCAAGTCAATACAAAAGCTTCAACGTCTACCACCAAAAAAATAACTGACCATATTAGCGAATATACTCATTATTGAATGTCACAAATGAGTAATAATATCACTCTCTCACGGTAGCCATTTTTCGTTCAAAAAAACCTTTCCTCATGTACTAGAAAGTCAGCCAAAACGCGCCTGTCCCAATGTAAAGGACATGAGCAATCCGTAAATCATCTACACCACCAATGCCATCGAAGCCGTGCATCGTCAGTTTCGAAAGCTGACCAAAACCAAGAGGACCTTCCCCAATGAAAACAGCTTGATGAAATTGTTGTATATGGGGATTCAGAATGCCAGTAAAAAATGGACGATGCCGATTCAGAATTTGAATTTGACACCGTCACAATTATCAATTTATTTTGAAGGCCGATTAGATAACGTTTCGGATATTTAACCGATTACGCTGACATAGAATTTTGAACGTCCCCAGAAAATTCATATCAAAAATAAAACACGCCGCTGACTGGTGAAACTATCTTCACACCCCTCGCACGCTAAATGACTACAGTACATCAATTCCCTGACCCCCACTGAACCGCTTGCAAGGATGCGCCTGAATCACATTACAGCACCTCTTTTATTTATGAGGCATAAATGCTCCTGTTTTATTTATTCATGCAACTCTGAGTTGTGTTACATACTAGCAAGTCACTAATAATGAATACTACTCATGTTACTTAAATCCACCGTCATGCCGGCATTCGCCGGCATGACGACCGGGATTTTAAAAAGAAGCAGTATCCTTTTCAGGCGACTGGGTAGTATGAACATTAACTGACTAATTCTCCGGTCTTCCAACAACCTCTGATCTACTGGTTAAGGAGGAGATCAAAAATGCAAAATAACCTAGCCCTAATAATTAATAATATTAGAAATTGATAACTCTGTTCAAAAATAAATCACCTCGCGAAATGCAACTTCTTCGTTCCGGATAAAAAACCGATAAAACCAAAATAAAACACTCAACATCGATATACAAAAACAATTGTCGATTGATTACCTTTTTGGATTGACGGATTTTTTTCAGAGTGGTACTTTCTACCTCAGGAAGAAATGGGGGTTGCTTTCCTAACAATATTTTTTCGGTTCACCTGAAGCCTTTTTGAAATACTGTTTTCATGTAACCCACTCCACTTATGGTGGCGATAAGGATGTTGTCGCCTGACTTTTCATACTGTTTATAGAGCAAGGGATATGCTGGATCGCGTACTCGATTTTTTTTCGGGCGAACTCAACGCCTATTTTCAAGCAAAAACTGGCATTATCGGCGATACGGTTTTGGCGGGAGCTATTGTCAATGACAGTGGCAAGTACGCGATACAAGAAAACAGTATCGCGGCGACCATCATCAATATTGAAGAAGACGCTATTCTACGCGATCAACTCAGCGAAGTTCGCTATCAGCAGAATCAACACATCAAACTTGAGCCGAAACTTAAACTCAATATCACTGTTCTTTTTTCTGCCAATTATACAAAGTATGACCAAGCTTTGAAGCATCTCTCCCTGGTTCTCTCTTACTTTCAGTCACAACGCGTTTTCACCCGTACTCATTTCCCGAATCTCGACAGCAGTATCGAGCGGTTATCCGTTGAAATGCAGACCTTAAGCTACGACCAGCTCAATCAGATATGGGCGTATGTTGGAGGAAAGCATCTACCTTCCGTTGTCTACCGTGTGCGATTTGTAAGCATTCAAGATGAATCGTTGACCCATGTGCAGCCACCACTGACGACCATCAGTATTCAGGCCGGGGGGCAATAACAGTGCTATTGAATGCATCCAAGCGCTGTGTCGCGCCCCTCAATAGAACAGGGGTTGAATCAACGTGATTTTGAACTTTGAAACCCTGTTTACGCTGGGTGCCGAGCACGAATATTACGGGGGACACTGTGGCGACTTTAATTATTTCATCCCCACCGATACCCAGGCAGAAGGCCGGCGTGGCCGAATCTTGTTTAAAGAACGCAAAGGCAGTTTGCGTTGTCTGTTTGAAGCTGACGGCGGTGGCGCCGCACTACACCCATTGAGCAATACTCGCTTGGTTATTGGGATACAGCTCAACAATCCCTACTTTGCCAATTTTAGCAATCACCTTTTTGATGGACGTACTCAGCTCTACCGCAATACTGTGTCGTCGTCGGCACTGGACACCCCCATTGCCGTCACCCTCAGCGGCGATTACTTGCGACACCGTCTAAACAGCAATAATAGACCCAATACTATTAGCCTGCGCGATCACAACGGCAATCTACTGGACAGTAAAACACTCAACACCGATCAGACACAAACAGATATTGATTTCGATACACGTGCGTTACCCAACGGTTTTTATCAATTGCAAGAAAATCATTCTGGTGGGAACAGTACAACCGATTATTATCACTACCCAGAATTATTAAAAAAAGGTGTTTTTGCAATTGTCGATCTTGCTCTGGAACCGAGTGCTTATGCCAGTACTGCAAGTTACTCGATGCCATTTCAAGCGCGCGAGGAAACCCTTAAATACTATATCGTGGCGGATAATTATTCTGACAGCGAATTCAATTCATTATCAATCACTGATGAAGGATTTAGCGAAGCTGGTCGCAGTAAAATCCAGTTTACATCCTTTCTTCCCGTCGCCTTTACAGCCGATGATATCGCTGCCGAATTATTACAAAGTGGCACGCAAAAGCTCGCGGTATTTAAATCCGATAGTATGCAAAAACGCCAGAATAACGCACGTAAAAAAATTCAATTACGCAAAAATGGGGATGTATTAATCCCTCACTTACCATCACCCCGAGCCGATAAATTTCGGCCTGAGTTTGTCATTCACGTTGAGAAGCCCTAGGAGAAATCAGTATGCCCGCCTACCGTACTCCAGATGTCTATATCGAAGAAATCTCGGTATTCCCACCCTCTGTCGCCGAAGTAGAAACAGCGATTCCTGTGTTTGTTGGTTATACCGAAAAAGCGCAGAAAACCACCGTAAATGACCTCATTATCAAGCCAACAAAAATCAAGTCGCTTAAAGAGTTTGAGCAACTTTACGGTGGCGCACGCATTGAAGACATCGCCATCAGCGTGACCAGTGATGGCAACGGTAACTACAGCCTCGCCTCGTTTACCGAACCCACCCTCAGTTATTTGCTTTATCACAGTATGCAGATGTATTTCGCTAACGGCGGGGGCAAATGCTACATCGTTTCTGTGGGGCTATACCAAACCGCTGCCGACATTAGTTTAGCGGGGGGCGGTGATGATGATCCCGTTACCACCCGCTACGGATTGCAGGATGGATTAACCGCCGTACAAGCCGAGGATGAACCCACCATCATCGTCATCCCCGAGGCCGTTGAACTGGGTGCGACCGACTATCAAACGCTCTCACAGGCGATGTTATTACAGTGCAATACCCTGCAAGATCGAGTGGCAGTGTTCGATATTTTTGACGGCGACCAAAGCCTGGACAATAACGAATTGCTGACCAATCGCGGGTATTTTGGCAACAACTACCTGAAGTATGGTGCCGCCTATTATCCCTTCGTCAAAAGCACACTGAATTTCCCTATCGAAAATGATGAATCGAGTGTCAATATTACCGTCGACGCCGATGCTTCCGTGGCGCTCAACACACTTAAAAGCAGTAACACAGCACTCTATAACTATGTAAAGAAACGGATAAAAGACCACTATATTGTGTTACCACCCTCTGCCGCCGTTGCCGGAGTTTACGCAACAACGGATAAAAATCGCGGCGTCTGGAAAGCACCCGCCAATGTCAGCCTCGCCAATGTGATCGAGCCCGTCATAAAAATCGACAACTCCGTGCAAGACGATCTCAATGTCGATGCCACCACCGGAAAATCTATCAATGCGGTACGCGCCTTCATGGGTAAGGGAACTCTGGTGTGGGGGGCACGAACCCTGGCGGGCAATGACAACGAATGGCGTTATGTGTCGGTGCGGCGCTTTTACAACATGGTAGAAGAATCAGTGAAAAAATCGACTTACTGGGCCGTGTTTGAGCCCAACGATGCCAATACCTGGGTCAAAGTGCGCGGCATGATAGAAAACTATCTCGTGCAAAAATGGCGTGAAGGTGCTCTTGCGGGAGCGACACCGCAAGATGCCTTTTTTGTCCGCTGCGGCCTGGGCATCACCATGGATTCACAGGATATTCTGGAAGGCCGAATGAATGTGGAAATCGGCATGGCGGTAGTGCGTCCCGCAGAATTTATTATTCTGAAGTTTTCACACAAATTACAAACGTCTTGATGCGCTGTCTGTCAAAGATTTAATCGCATTTCAATTATTAGCTTACTGAAGGAGTTTGCGCCATGCCTGAAGCCTATCCAATGCCAGTGTTTCATTTCATCGTTGACTGGGGCGGTCAACGCGTTGGTTTTTCAGAAGTATCCGGATTAACTCAAGAGGTTCAAGCCATCGAATATCGTGACGGTTCATTCCCCGAATATTCGTCCATTAAAATGCCCGGATTGAGAAAATACAGCAACGTGACCTTGAAACGCGGTGTGATTAAAAAAGACAACGAATTTTTTGAGTGGCTGAGCACAGTAAAACTCAATCAAATCGAGCGCCGTGACGTAGTCATCAAACTGTTGGACGAGGAACACGCACCCGTGATGGTGTGGAAGATAATGAATGCCTTCCCGATCAAGGTCGAAGGCCCGGGGCTCAAGGCCACGGGCAACGAAGTGGCGATCGAATCCATTGAGCTTGCACACGAGGGCATGGAAATACAAAACGAATAGTAATGGCCCTTTTGATGAAAATGCTACCACCAAGAAACGGGGTCATATATGGCTAATTATTATCCACCAGTGGGATTCCACTTTAAAGTGGAAGTATTGGGCTTGCCAGCCAATGACCATGATGTACGTTTTACCGATGTCAGCGGATTAAACGTAGAGTTGGCCACCGAAGAAATTGCGGAAGGTGGCGAGAATCGTTTCCTGCAAAAGTACCCTACTCGTGCCAAATACCCCGAGTTGGTGCTGAAACGTGGCCTGCTACTCAATTCTGAAATTATAAAATGGATTCGAGAGAGTATTGAAAACCTGAAAATCACACCGAAAAATATCGACGTCAAGCTGCTGAACGAAGAACACCAGCCATTAATGACCTGGCACATCATCAATGCCTACCCGACAAAGTGGGCGACGTCAGATTTATCGGCCACCAATAACTCGGTCGTAGTTGAATCCCTGCAGTTTTTTTATCAATACTACAGTGTGGACACCTAGTCATGCCCGTCATCATTGATGAAGTCATTATTTCAGTTGAAGTGAACAATCAAGCCGCTGGTGGAGCCGCAACCAAAGCCAGCGACACTGAAAGCAAACAACAAATCATTGAAGAATGTGTCGAACAGATACTGGATATCCTCGAACAACGCGAAGAACGCTAACAAAACATATTAAGGAACCTCTGATTAAACATGAACGGCGAACTTGAAAAATTAATGATAAGGGCCTATGAGCAAGCCGATTTTTCTGGCAGCCCAATCTCAGAATTTTCCGCCTTTGTAAATCCCAACGAAATCACGATCGCCTACGAAATGGAATATGACAGCGCCCAGGGTTCGGGCACCACTGGCAGCAGAATGGAATTCAAAAAAATAAAACCCGGCGACATGTCTTTGAGCTTTTTTATTGACGGCAGTGGTGCAAACGGCATCACCGTCAACACTCAGGAACAGGTGGAATTATTTCAAACTGTTACCGGGTACAACGGTAACATCCACCGCCCCAATTACTTAAAAATTGTTTGGGGAACATTACAGGTAAAACGCTGCGTACTTAAATCGGCCTCGATTGCCTACAAAATGTTTAAGCCCAGTGGAGAACCACTACGCGCCATAATTTCAGCCAATTTTACCGACAGCTCCGATGATGAAACACGAGTGGCCCTGGCGCAGGATCAATCGCCCGACCTCACCCACATGCGGTTGATCAAAGCTGGCGACAACCTGCCACTACTCTGTCACCAGATTTATGGTGACATCCGTTACTATCTGGAAGTCGCGCGCGCTAATAAACTGGATAATTTCCGCCAACTGGTGCCCGGAAACAAAATATATTTTCCCCCTTTGGATAAAACAGCATCCTAAATACGTTTAGCCCTGAAAAATATTGATGACTTTAAAAAATATTTAGAGGATAAAACCATTAGCGAACTACGCAGACTTCCAATTCCAGCAGAGCAGCGTGAAATCACCGTTACCATCAACGGCGAAGCGGTACCGCGTGCCCAGCATTTGCTGTCGATCTCTGTGAATTCCAGCATCGACCGTATCCCATATGCCCGTTTGGTGTATCAGGATGGGTCAGCCTCCGAAAGCGAATTTAATCTATCGTCGTCCGGTCTGTTTGTTCCGGGTAAAAAGTTGACCATTAGCGCTGGTAGCAGCAACGAGGTAGATTCCTTATTCGAAGGCATTATCACCCGCCACAACCTGAAAGTCCGCAACGATAGTGCCCCACAACTTATTGTTGAATGCAAACATGCCACCAGTAAAATGACCATCATAAAAAATTGCGCCTGTTTTTTTGATCAGACCGATAGCGACGTGATCACTCAACTTTTTGACGCTGCTGGTATCAGCATTGATGCGGAAAACACCACAACGACGCAAAAACAACTCGTGCAATATCAAAGTAGTGATTGGGACTTCTGCTTACTGCGTGCCCGCGTCAACGGTAAACATTTATTGATCACGCAAGATCAGGTAAAGCTCAAATCCATAGATATTAGCGCTGACCCAATCACAGATTTGGTCTTCGGCGCCACCATTCTCGATGCCGACCTGCGTATCGACGCTCGTCATCAATATCCCGGTGTCCAGACCTCAAGCTGGGATATGGCAAGCCAGGAAATTAACCAGCAAGACGCCGAAGACCCACAATTTTCGCAACCGGGTAATTTGGCCAGCAGTGACCTTAGCGATGCACTGGAATTACAAAATCAATCACTGCGCCACCCGCAGCTACAAGAAGAAGAAGCCCTCAGTTGGGCCAGTGCAATCTGGGCACAGGCACAAGCCAACCGGGTGGAGGGCCGAATTAAATGTGAAGGCATCGGCAGCATACAATTAGGCGATGTCGTCAATCTCGCGGGGCTCGGTGAACGATTCAATGGCAATGCCTATGTCACCGGCGTCCGTCACAACTTTGATTTGGTGCAGGGCTGGAAAACCCATTTGCAATTTGGCGGCATCGAAGCCCTGGAAAATCTCGCCCGACCGATGTCGGCACTACCGGCTTCCGGCCTGTTGCCGGCCATCAACGGTTTGCATATTGGCATAGTCACCGACAATGAAGACCCCGACAACGAATACCGCGTGCGCGTCAATCTTCCGCTGATTGACAGTAATGATGAGGGCAGCTGGGCACGTGTGGCAACATTGGATGCAGGAGACGATCGCGGCAGCTTCTTTCGTCCGGAAATTGGCGACGAAGTCGTGGTTGGTTTTCTCAATGACGACCCGCGCAGCAGTATCATTATTGGCATGTTACACAGCAGCGCCAAACCCGCGCCACTGGAAACTAGCAACGACAATCACGAAAAAGTTATTCAAACCCGCTCGAAAATGAAATGGCTGATCAATGATGACACCGTGGAGATGCTGTTCGAAACCCCGGCGGGTAATCGCCTCACCCTCTCGGAAGATCAGAAGGCCATCATCCTGGAAGACCAGCACGGCAATACCATCACCCTAGATCAGGACGGCATCTCACTCAACAGTGTAACGGCAGTCAATATCCGTGCTGATACCGAAATCAGCCTGGAGGCCGGTACCGCATTCAGCGCCAAAGCGGGTGCCGAAATGAAGCTGGAAGGTTCCGCCAGCGCCGAGCTATCCAGTTCGGCACAGACAACAATCAAAGGTTCTGTTGTACAAATTAATTAGCAGTTACATCAATGACAAGGAGTTGAACTATGCCCGCAGCCGTACGCGTTGGTGACACAACAAATCATGGCGGTACCGTGGTCGGCCCCGGTGAAGCCACGGTGCTAATCGCCGGCATGCCCGCCGCCGTGATGGGCGACATGCACATCTGTTCACTACCGCCCAATGCCCACCAACCCACGGCCAGCCCTTTTCCCGCCGGCAGCGCCACCGTATTGATTGGCAACAAACCCGCGATAAGAACCAGCGACAGTTGTCTTTGCGGTGCAATGGCCGTCGTGGGTGAACCCATGGTAATCATAGGCTAAACAACATGAAAAAAAGACACAATGAGTAAAGATGAGATAGTCCCGATAAGCTCTTTTCTGGGCCGCGGCTGGAGCTTCCCGCCCGAGTTTGACGCGATTTCCGGCACTGTCAACATGACAGAAAACGAAGATGATATCGCGGCAAGTCTGCGTATTTTATTGGGCACTACTGCGGGAGAACGCCTGTTACATCCCAAATACGGCCTGAATATGCAGGAGTATCTGTTCGATCCGCTCAACACCAGCATGCAAACACTGTTAAAAGATCGGGTAAAAACCAACATCCTGGTCTACGAGCCCCGCATCAATTTGCTACTGCTTGATGTGGATGTCTCTCAACAATTGCAGGGGAAAATTATCTTCACACTCGAGTATGAAATACGCGCTACCAATTCGCGTTTCAATCTGGTCTATCCCTTCTATTTAACCGATGGCAATGAAGTCAGCAGCAGTGTCGAGGCCGCTAACTAATGTCGGAAGAAGAGATCATTCAGCAAAGAATATTTGCGCCGGGTCAAAGCCAACCTGAACGAATGCCGCGTGCTCTGGACATCCACTATGCCGATATTGATGAACGGGACACCGCAGACCTGCTGCGATTTATGCGTCGACTCGCCCCCTTTGTTCATTACTATAGCAAGGATGATGCGACAAACCCCAGTGGAGATTGGCAAAACTTTTTTCCGTTCACTGAAGAGAATATCGATTTCTGGCTAGACAATCTTGACGATGCAACCCCGGCACATCTGGCGTTACTGCGCAGTTTTTTAGAACTTTACAAACAACCCCAGAATCTGATCAACCAGTTCACGGGCAAGCACCTGGATTTTTTCTATAAAGATATTTTGCAAATTCAACCCCGTCAAGCTGTCGTTGACAAGGCTCACTTGCTTTTAAAAATGAAGAAGAATGCCAAGCCTGTTGCAATCAACCGTTCCCACGCCTTCTCTGCCGGCAAGGATGATTCAGGCATTGAACGTATTTATCAAGTTACTGGCGAAACCGTGATTAACCACAGTCATGTTGCATCACTACGATCCGTCTATTTGGATAAAGCAGGACAAGGTCGCATTCGCTACGCCCCTATCGCCAATTCCAGTGATGGCCTGGGCGGTGAACTCAATGATATCGAGCCAAAATGGTACGGCTTCGGCTCCAACACCCTGCCGACGGCCGAAACCGGTTTTGCCATCGCCTCACCGGTACTTCGATTACAACAAGGCTTACGTACCATCACCCTGCATTTATCAGTGACCCATGCCAAACTATTAACATCGGCACACTTGCAAGATGCGTTTCAAGTCTACATCAGCGGCGAGAGCCAATGGATAGGCCCGCAACAAGTAACACCCAGCTATCGCAACGGCTTTCTCACGTTTACCCTCATCATCGACGAAGAGACCGAAGCAATCGTTAACTACGATGCTGAAATCCACGGCTATGACTATGATGCCCAAGCCCCCGTTATTCAGTTTTTCCTCAACAACGACAAACTCAATAGCGGCTATATTCCCTTCTCCGGGGTTAAATTACGTGATGTTCGCATCGAGGTATCGGTTCGTCAGATAAAAGACCTCAGTCTGCAAAATGATTTGGGATCACTGGATTCCAAAAAGGCATTTATGCCGTTTGGGTCCCAACCCAAAAAAGGCAGTCGGTTTTTCATTAATCATCACGAGTCATTGAGCAAAAAATTAAACGAACTGACATTAACCGTAAACTGGCAGGATGCACCGAGCCAGTTTTCCAGCCACTATAGTGGCTACAGTAGTACCGTGAACAACAACTCATTCCAAACCAGCGTAAGCTTTCAGGATGCGGGAAGCTGGAACTATAGTGAGCGCGATAAAAAACTGTTCAACACGAGTAACGCGACAACAGAGCATAGCCTCGTATTTTCCAATGGCACAACCCATTCGACAGCCATACGCAGCGGTCAAATTATCGCATCGCTCAAATTTTCAAAAGCAAAATGGGCCCAACACACACTCTCCAACTATATGCTGCGGCACCCGGTATTGCAGCCGTTAACCAAAGCTCCACTCACAACCACCAGTGGTTCAATCACATTAACCCTTGAGCGTGACTTTCTGCACGAAACCTACCGCAAAGATTATGTCCGTAACGTACTGGCGTATTCCAAGAGCACGGGAGAGACAATTACTCTGATTAACGAACCGTACACACCCATCCTGCAATCACTGTCGCTCTCATACAAGGCCTACTCCGACACAGTCAGCATTGCCGCCAACGATGAAAGCCACTTTTCCAACAGCGATGTACAATTCTATCACCTTGCCTACTTTGGCCAAATGCGCGAACACGGTTATCAACGTCATCAGTTTGATTTTGTCACCGACAAATCGGTGCATCTGTTTCCGCCCTATAAGAATACGGGAGAATTACTGATTGGCATCCAGTCTCTTAAACCGGGCGACAGCGTAAGCCTCTTGTTCCAGGTCGCTGAAGGCAGCGCTGATCCTGACCTGCTGCAAGAATCACTGCAATGGTCCGTACTCTGTGACAACTATTGGAAGCCGCTTGGAGTGGAAGAACTGATCAGTGACAGCAGCAATCAGTTACTCACCAGTGGCATCATAAAATTTGTCATTCCTCGACAGGCAACAATAGAAAATACCCTGCTACCCACTGATCACATCTGGTTAAAGGCTGCCATCAGTGGTGATGTTCAAAGTTTTCCACAATTAATTCAAGTGGCCACCAACGCCATTGAGGTGGAATTCGTCGATAAAAATAATGCTGACACTCACCTGGCATCCCCACTCGCGGCGGGAAATATTACCAAACTCAAAACCCCACTCGCGGAAATAAAATCCGTTGCACAACCCTATGCCTCTTTTGGCGGCATTCTTGCCGAGCAAAGCGATGCATTTAACACCCGCGTCGCAGAACGGCTGCGTCATAAAGATCGTGCCATCAATACATGGGACTATGAACGTTTAGTACTTGATGCCTTTCCACGCATTCATAAGGCCAAAGCCATCCCGCACGCCAATCCGAAATCCTGGCTGGTGCCGGGCAACATCCTGCTAATTATCATCCCAGATCTGAATAATAAAAATGCGGTTAACCCCCTGCAGCCCAAAACCGACAGCAACACCCTGTCTGAGGTCGACAGCTATCTCAATGAACGCGCTCCCATGCAAGTGAATCTACATATTCGCAATCCCCGCTATCAACAGGTACAGCTCTCCTTCAAAGTGAAATTTCACACAGGTTTTGAATTTAATTACTACCATAAGATATTGCAAAGTGAACTCTTGAAAAACCTTTCACCCTGGGCCTATTCCGGCGCGGCGGATATTCAGTTTGGCGGCAAAATTTACAAATCCGTATTGATCGATTTTATAGAAGAATTATCGTTTGTCGATTTCATCACCGATGTCAATCTCTACAGTTTTATCAATGCAGCAGAAAACTTGACCGATAGCACAGAAATTCAACCACGTTCCCCCGACATCATTCTGGTGTCAGCAGAACAACACATTATTAACGAATATTAAAATGGCAATACTGGTTAAATCAACAATACGCACCCAGGAAGACGACCCAGCCCTGGACTTGCAAAAGCTATACAGCCTTGGCTTGCAACATGTGCGCGACTGGTCAAAACAGATCTGGACCGACTACAACGTCCATGATCCAGGCATTACTACACTGGAGCTGCTTTGCTACGCCTTAACCGATCTGGGTTATCGCGCTTCACTACCGGTCGCCGACCTTCTGGCAACGCCAGATGACAATGCCAGCAACATGGCCGGGCAGTTTTTTAGCGCGCGTGAAATACTGCCCAATAGGCCGTTAACACATCTGGACTATCGCAAGCTGCTCATTGATATTCCCGGCATCAAAAATGCCTGGCTCAATCCGGAACCATTAAGCTACTACGCTGATTTACCGCGTAGCAGGTTGTTGCACACCAATCCTGGCAGCCCCCAGGTAAAGCCCGTTGAGATTAAAGGCTTGTATCACGTGCGAGTCGATTATATGGGCGATTTAAATCTCGCCGAACGCGACTCTGCACTGAAGGCCGTGCAATCTACCCTGCATGCCAATCGTAATCTCTGTGAAGACTTTGTCAGCGTCTCCGAAGTCGAATCGGAAAATTATCTTCTGTGTGGCGAGATCGAACTGATAGCCGAAGCCGATGCCATTCGCATAAAGGCACAGATTCTATTTGAAATACAAAAATATTTGGCTCCTACGGTAAGCAACTACAGCCTGCAAGAGATGCTCAAAAAATCCAAGGCAGACGGCAGTGCCTATCGCGCCGAAGAAATCTTCAATGGCCCGCCGCTAAAATGTGGTTTTATTCCCGATGAAGAGTTGATTAACGCCGACCTGCGTACAGAAATTCGCCTCTCCGACATAATTAACATTATCATGGATATCCCCGGCGTACGCGCCATCAAAGAGTTGATCATCAACCCCGAAGCAGAGACTGAACCACCCGCCAATCCTTGGCGTATCGATATCACCCCGGGAAAAAAGGCATTACTCAATATCGCCGGTAGCCGCTTGATATTTTATAAAGGACAGATGCCACTGTTGCCCGCGACTGATGCCGTAAAAGATGCCTATGACACCCTGATAGCCGCCGATCGCAGAAAACGGGAAACACGTATTTTAGATGATTTTCCCATTCCATTGGGGATCTATCGAGACCCCGGCCAATATTACGCATTCCAAAATCACTTTCCCGCCGTCTATGGCCTCGGTCATAATGGGCTTCCCGCGCAGGCGAATGAACAGCAGAAAGCAACCGTGTTACAACACAAAGGATACCTGCTGTTTTTTGAGCAGGTACTAGCCAATTACTTCGCACAACTAGCACAGGTTCGGGAGTTATTCTCAACAGATCCAGATTTGAGCCGCAGCTATTTTTACCAAACAGTCGACAGCTTTAAAGCATGGCAAAAGATTTATACCACACCAGACCCGGTCGCCACGATTCAAGATTCGATTGAAGATAAAGATATTTTGATTGATCGACGCAACCGTTTTCTCGACCACCTGATCTCCCGCTTCTCAGAACAGTTTTCAGAATTCGCCAATATTATGTATTCTGCATTTGATCTGGGGCCGCAGGCATTAATTCAGTTTAAGTGTGATTTCCTGAAAAACTATCCAGAAATTAGCAGAGACCGAGGCTTGGCCTATAATTACTCGTTGACTAAAAACAAAGACCTTTGGAACAGTTTGAATGTGTCAGGCTTGGAACGACGCATCGCCCACCTGCTGGGGATTCGCAATTTTAGCCGGCGCAATTTAAGTGAAATTCCCTACGACGTCTACGCTGAAATTGATACCACACCCGACGACGAATTCCGCTTCCGCATCCGGCACCGTGTCAGCAACGAAATTTTGCTCAGCAGCAGCACTAAATATATTTCTGAGGCCGACGCCATAAAAGAAATGTTGGAAGCAATATTTTTTGCCTCCAATCCAGTCGGATATAACCGCAAAATTGCAAGTAATGGAAAACACTACTTCAATATCGTCAACACCCGCGCAGAAGTTGTGGCACGCCGCATTGAATATTTTGACAATGTAACGGAGATGGAAGCGGCCATTAGTGAGCTCATCGAATATTTGCAGGTTAACTATAGCAATGAAGGCATGTACCTGATTGAAAACATCCTGTTACGGCCTGAAAAACCTAACGACCCATTTCTTCCCATTTGTGTCGATAACAATTGCCAGGAGTGCAGCGAACTGGATCCCTATTCTTATCGCCTGCACATCATTTTACCTGCGGAAAATACCCGGTTTAGCAATATGGATTTTAGACGCTTTGCCGAGTCGGTCATTCGGGCAGAAGTCCCCGCCCATATTTTGCCGAAAATATGCTGGATCAACAAACAGGACATGGCAGGGTTGGAATCCGTTTATCGCACCTGGATATCCCTCAAATCCGGACGAACAACAGCTAACCGCCAATCAATATTGGAGAAATTCATTCAACGATTATTCTCGGTTAAAAATATTTATCCCAACAAGAAACTACACGACTGCTCCGCAATTGAAACTTCTGAAAAATTTATTGTGGGTCACACCGCACTGGGATCACTTGCTGACGAAAATACCGATGATAATTAATCGCACACGTCAAAAGTCGCATCAAGCCTATCGCCCTCACGCACACACATTACAAGAGGTTAAGCACCCATGACTAATCTCCATAAAAGCCTAGCGGAAGTTTCAAGCGGATACAGTGTTTTTGAGAAAGACCAAGTCCTCACTGAAGCACATCTCAATAGTGTCAGACAATATCTGGATGACCAGGATCGTCTAAGCCGAATCAACCTATCGGGTGTCGGCATCGTGTGCGGACTGGTGGTGAATCATGCAGGATCAAACATCCACTTATCGGCAGGGGTCGGCATTACCACCGATGGTGATTTGATACACTTCTCAGAAGATGTCGGTTTCGATCGGTTTAAACTCTACTCCACTAACGCTCCCAAATATCCATCGCTTTATCTTGCTGATGACAGCATGATTACTGCCTACGAGTGCGTAGTTTCCGGTGAAACCGATGTGCTGGCGAAAAATCTGTCCAGTTTTAACACACAAACCGGTTCGGCATTGACCGACATGACCGCCGTATTACTGGTCGAAAGCTATATTAAAGATGACGACCTCTGCACTGGCACCGACTGTGACAACCGCGGCCAGGACTATATTTCCAAAAGCAAGCTGCTGTTAATAAAAACCAGTGACATCGACCCGCTTATACCGAGTATTAAATCGGCCGAAGCGGCTGCGGCTGCGCTCCCGGAACTGGTCGCCCGCCGAGTGCTCATCAATAGCGCACGGACAACAAGCACACAAATCAACTCACGCTTTGTGAGTGCCAGCAAAGCAATGCTCAAAGACATTAACGCCGCATTTGCCACGCTCTGGAATCATGCAGGTTTTCTGTTCGACACCACTTTCGATGGTGACCCCAGCAATGGCTGGATCACCCGATTAAACAATATCAGTAGTACGGTGAGCAACACGACCCAGGGCACACAATACTATTATGATTTTATAAAGGACATTATCGAAACCTGGAACCACATGCGTACTGCACTGGCAACGGAAATTCCCTGGTGCTGCCCGGATATTAATGGCTTCCCAAAACACCTTCTGCTGGGCGACATGTCGGATAACCAACGCAATCGCTTTGACTTTTATCGCTCCGCAGCACTTGTCGATGACCATTCCCTGAAACACGGTCAATTCCTGGCGAAAAAAATAAACGAACTCATTAATAATTTTTCCCTGCCACAAACCGGTGGAGAAATTCGTGTCACACCCAGCGCCTTTTGCCGCTCTCTGGAAGAGCGTGCCATCCCCTTTTATTACCGCGTTGATGCCGAACGAAGCATTGTCAAACAATGGAACTTCCACCTTAGCCAACGCGACATGTCATCCTATAATTACGCTTACCACCATGCCCGTTATGCCGCAAAAGGCGCGGCGGCGGATCCACTACAGAGCACGATAGACCAGCATGATTTTTTCCGCATTGAGGGCCATATCGGACAGAGCGTCACTACAGCATTAACCACCATTGAGTCGGAAATTTCAGAATTTAATTTACCCTTCACAGTAACCTCTGTGCTATTGGGAACCTCGCGCAATGGAATTATTGGCAGGCGGGGGGCGGGTTATACCGACCTCACTCGATTCCACCATCTACTGCGAAAAGACTTATCGTTAACAATGAAAGATGTCAGTACTTTCAATAACAAATTTAAGATACGTATTGATCAAGCGATTATCTCAGGGACTGTCAAGAATGACACAACTGGAAGCGATGGCGCACCTATCAAAATAATTTCTGACAGCAAGCACACCACTATCAACACAAAATCGGCAGCTGTACAAAATAAAATGAATCTCTCCTACGCCGACTACCGCAAAGACAGTAGCTGGAAAATGGATATTGCCGATGCCATGACCTTTGCCGGCGAGTATAAACTTCAATTAAGCAAAGTCGTCAAAACTGAATTTGTTACTCCATTCGATTCACTGATCGGAAGCACTCGGGTTGACTGGCTTGACTGGCTAGATGTTCTTATTGATGACAAAGATAAACTGCAAGATGAAAAACGGCTGTTACGCGAATTTATCAAGCGTTACCCAGGGATGGAACATAATGGTGGTGTGATTCGCGGCGGCACTTTTGTCTTACTCTATAATAGCAGTGGCAACGTAGTAGCCGACTTCATGTTATCCCATTACCTGCATGATGAAACCGAAGAAGAGCGAGAAGAACCCAGCCTGCCCACTCCGGGAATTCGTCCTGGCTGGGTGATTGACAGCGGCATTAACATTCTTCCTTCCCTGGATAACTACCTGGATATTAAACTAGGCAATTTTAAAACCGATATTAATAAAGACTGGACACAGAAGTTTAACATCCAAACCTCGTATACCACAGCCTTTCAGGATTCCATTGGAATGATGACGGAGATATTCACCAAGCCGTCAAAAGTAACGGACACAGCACGCATCGACAAATACCAAGATGCAACATTAGGATTATTGACAGAAATTACCACACGTGACCAGAAACTGGTTAAGGACTATACCGAAAAGGCCAACGACACTACCCTTCCACAGGAAACTCGTGACTATTACGGCAAAGCCCTGGGGCAAAAACAAAATGACCTAGCCAAGTCAGCCACCGGAATTGCGGAGCACATCTCCGTTACAGGGACTGATGTCAAGTACGGAAGCGAAGGGTACCGAGCATTGCAGGAAGTCACCCGCAATAAAGAATTAATAAAAGACAATGACGTGGCCAATACATTAATGACCGAAGGTATTAAGAATATTCAAACCAAAACCAGTGATGCCGTCCTCTCGCAAGGACTTGACGCCATTTTGAAATTTGGACTTGTCCGTTAAGCCTCCAATTAGTTAAACAACCGAAGAATATGCAAACAGCACACCGTATTCAACGATTCACCATCCGCTCCCGGACTGAAAATCAGTCCGCTGCCTTTGTATTACAAAATCAACTTAAAGCAAGTTGGGATACATTACTGCCAATTTTTGAACAACAGTTTGATCAGCTTTCCAGAAACCACCGAACTATTCGCATTCAAAAACTGGAAATCACACTTAAAATCGATAATATCGATGACCTTAAAGCGAAACTTATGGCGAGCCTGCGTATGGAATTACAAGTGGAACTACCAACTGAACTGCGTACACAGAGTAAAATCGCTATTGTCAATATCGAAAACCCATCAGCGACTCACAACTCGGATTACAGCCCCTCTCCCCCTGATTCAACAGTCTCACCTGAAGAAAAGATAAACCAAGAGATACTTTTTCATTTCCTGGAAATCGGCAACCTGCCCTGGTATGCCCGAGATATCAGCAATACGTCAGATCGATTACGCGAGTTTGTTTCTCATCGCAGTCCGCAAGTCAGTGCCTGGATCACTGCCCACGATACACCGGAAATCATTAGCCGCTGGCTACAACTGATTGACATTTCAAAACCATCAATCCACATCATCGATCATCTCGAGCCACTGCTATCACGCTACATTGATGATCACCCTTGGCGTGAATTATTTTCCGCCATTATCAATAATGAATTACTAAGCACATCGAATACACAGAAACATAAAATATTAGTCACTTTATTATCTACATTATCTACCGATTCACACTGCGCAGCCAATAGAAAAAACACGCACCCGACTACAACTGCATCTCAAGTCTCAGCGTCTCTTGAAATTACTGAAGAACAATGGCATCAATGGAAAAATTACTTTTCTAATTCCAGCCCCAATCGCATATTTATAAAGACAATTATCCGGCCATTAATAGGGAAATACAATCATCCCCACTCCGATGATAACCAACAGAAAAACCAAAAAACCACAACTGGGACCATCCCCAAAAATCTTTATCAATCACTTTCTTTACCGTACGAATCGGCCACTTCCCCACCCGCCATTGCAGTTCAACTGGCAGGCTGCATTTTATTACACCCCTATTTGGGGCGACTGTTTACTGCCTGCAATATTCACCACGACAGAAACGCTATAAATCCTCAAGACCTTGGCCGGGCAGCAGCACTACTCGTCTTCGCCACAACGGGTAACGAATCAGCGCTGGACTTTGAATTAACACTAATCAAACTATTATTGGGAGTGACTTCTGAGGATTCGCTATTTATCATTCCGGGATTACTCACCGATAACGACCGAACCGAAGTTGAGACATTATTAATCTCACTCGTTAAGCATTGGTCACGCTTAAAAAATACATCAATTAATGGCTTGCGAAAAAGTTTTTTACGACGCCATGGCTGGCTGAGAACAGACCAAGATAATTTACAACTTCATATCGATCGTAGTGGCGCTGATGTGCTGATCGATTTTCTTCCCTTTTCAATTTCAATGGTGAAATTACCGTGGATGCCGAAACCATTGCACGTCAACTGGTAGATCAACCGGTAGCGTCACCAGAGTCGGCGCGCAGTTCAGCATACAATAACGCCGCAGCACTGGAGCGTGAGTTGGAGTGGCTCGCGCAATTTCTCAACCATCGCCTGACACACTATTTCAAACCTGACAACGACAATCTCAGTCCACCCTCGTCCAACGAGGGTCACATTGATTTCACTCAACTACCACCGCCACAACTCGGCAACTCAAACTTTGGCCATTTTATCGATCGACACCAGTTAAACACCCCGGAAAGACTGATACTTATTCTTACGTTAACACCCTATATTCGACCGCAATTATTTGATGTACTGTTAACTAAAAATGGAGATACTCAGCGAGGTTTTACCGAGTTCGGCGGCCATCTCGGCAACCAGCACGGGGGTTTATTACCCACGGTGGAGACCGCCCTGTTTCTGTTCGCCGGTGATGACCTGGAACAACGTTTTCAGCTAACCGCCACACTCAGCCGGGATAGTCGCCTGGTGCGTCAGGGCATTATCCATATTAATGAAACGAGCCCCAACGAACCCTGGCCCAGCAGTGCCTTGCAACTCGAACGCGCACTGGTTGAACACTTAACGTCAGGCAACCATTACCGTCCGGAGTTTGGTGTTGAATTTCCTGCCCGTTGCATTCAAACCCGTTTGGATTGGGATCACCTGATCCTGCCCCACTCCACTCTCGAACAATTAGATGAGATTCGTCACTGGATACTCTACGGTGACAAACTGCTCGATGACTGGGGTATGCGCGATAAATTATCGCCGGGATTTACCAGCCTTTTTTACGGCGCACCCGGCACCGGTAAAACGCTATCGGCCTGCCTGTTAGGAAAATATTGTCAGTGCGATGTTTATAAAGTGGACCTCAGCATGATGGTCTCAAAATACATTGGTGAGACAGAAAAAAATCTAGCCAAAGTATTTGACGCGGCCGAACATCGTCAATGGATACTTTTCTTCGACGAGGCCGATGCCCTGTTTGGAAAACGCACCAAGGTGGATGACTCACGCGACCGCTATGCCAACCAGGAAATCAGTTTTCTTTTGCAACGTATCGAAGAATTCGAGGGCGTGGTGATTCTTGCTTCCAACTTCAAGAGCAATATCGACGATGCCTTCATACGGCGTTTTCAATCCATCGTGCAGTTTCCCATACCCAAAGCCGATGAACGTGTACGAATCTGGAAAAACGCATTTTCTAGCAAAATCACACTAGAACCTGCACTGAACCTGAAAAAAATTGCGGAGAAACACGATATCTCCGGAGGCACCATCATGAACGTGGTGCGCTTTGCCTCGTTACGCGCGCTGGCACGCAAGGACAGTCAAATCTGGTTAGAAGATATTGAAGAAGGGATACGGCGAGAATTTTTAAAAGAAGGCCGCAGACTTTAACCTTCAATATCGACCCATACTCAAAAAAATACCGACAGACACACAACAGTAAACCGCCATAAGGCCAACGCATGGAAGCTGCACAAAAGAAAACTGCGGGTCGAAGCCAAGCGCTATCGGCCCATCGCGCAAGCGCCAGCTTTGTGCCAGGTGTTTCTATTGTCAATCGTACCCGCTTGCAGATGGCGAGCAAGGTCTCATCACCCGCTGATCCCGAAGAGAAGGAGGCCGACAGTACCGCACAAAAAATCATGCGCATGGCGATTCCGGCATCCAGTATCCGTTATGTAAAACGCGGTGCAGGAGGTGTGTTCCGGCAGATCGCTAAACCCGATAAAATAGCAACTCGGCTTAAGTCACCCTATATCAGTCGCTTTGCTGATGCCCTGAACAGAAGCAGTGACATCGAACAGATTAAACGCAAAACCGATACAAATGAAGAAAAGCCCGAGGTTCAGAAAAAGGCCAGCGATGACAAAAAGCCCGAAGTGCAACGCACCGCCGCCAATGATGAGGAATCCATCCAACGCCAACAGGCCGGTGTCGATGAACCCGAAGTAAACCGCAAGGTCGATAGCGATGAAGACCAAATTCAGCGCAAAGCCAACCCCGAACAGGAAGACCGTATCCAGGCCAAGGCCGAAGGCACTCCGAATGTCGCCTCCAATGTCAGCGCCGATATTCGCAGCAGCATGTCCGGCGGCACACCACTGCCGCTGTCGGTACGCAAATTTATGGAGCCGCGTTTCAAAGCCGACTTCAGCAATGTCCGCATTCACAACGATGACCGCTCAGCCAAGCTCAATCAACAGGTGCAAGCCAAAGCCTTTGCCGTCAGCAACCACGTCTTTTTTGGCAAAGACCAGTTCCAGCCCGAAACAGATGAAGGCAAGGAGCTGATTGCCCACGAGTTGACCCACACCATTCAACAAGGCGGCGCGCTGCAACGCCGTGAAGATGCCGCCGCAGTGACACAGCGCAGCGAACCTAAAATCAGCCGCCTGGGCATCAGCGATGCGTTGGATTATTTTGCCGACCGCGCTTATTTAATTCCCGGCTTCCGTATGTTCACCATCATCCTGGGCATGAATCCCATCAATCGCAGCGACGTTGATCGCAGCGCCGCCAACATCCTGCGCGCCGTGGTGGAGTTTCTGCCGGGTGGCGTTCTGATCACCCGCGCCCTGGACGCACACGGCATCTTTGACCAAGTTGGCACCTGGATTGAAAGCCAGATCAGCAGCCTGGGGCTAACCTGGACGATCATTCGTAGCGCCATCGACCGGTTTCTCGACTCCCTCAGCTGGACCGATATCTTTGATCTCGGCGCGGTGTGGAATCGCGCCAAACGTATTTTTACCGAACCTATCACGCGCATTAAAAATTTCGTCCGCAGTATCTACAACCAGGTTATTACCTTTATCAAAGACGCCGTCTTACGCCCCCTGGCAGAAATGGCGTCGCGCACGCGCGGCTGGGATTTACTGATCGCCGTATTGGGATTCAACCCGATCACCGGTGATGCCGTGCCACGCACCGCCGAGACCCTGATCGGTGGTTTTATGCGGCTCATTGGCCAGGAAGAAATCTGGGAAAATATCAAACGCGCTAATGCTGCGGCGCGGGCCTGGGCTTGGTTCCAAGGTGCGCTTGAGGGGCTGATGGGATTTGTACAACAAATTCCGACAATGTTTATGAACGCATTCCTGTCACTGGGGATACGTGACCTTCTGAATGTGCCCGCCGCCTTTTTACGGGTCGCGCGCGTCTTCGCCGGTTTTGCCGGCCGCTTCTTCAGCTGGGCCGGTTCAACGGTGATGCAACTGCTGGAGATTATTTTTGAAGTCGTCGCTCCCGGCGTGATGCCTTACATTCGCCGTGCCGCCGGTGCATTCACCCGCATCGTACGCAATCCCATTGGGTTCCTCAGAAACCTGGTTCGGGCCGGGAAACTTGGCTTCCGAAAATTCCGTAAAAACTTCCTGACTCACCTGCGCAGTTCACTGGTGAACTGGTTGACTGGTTCCCTCAGTGGCACCGGCGTGTATATTCCGCAAGCCTTTAACCTGCGGGAAATTCTGAAATTTGTCCTCAGCGTATTGGGACTGACCTGGCAGAACATTCGCCTCAAGCTGGTTCGCGTGGTCGGTGAAACCACCGTCGCCGCCATGGAGTCCGGCTTCTCCCTGATCCGCACCCTGATCACCGAAGGCCCGGCCGCCGCCTGGCGTCAACTGCTTGAAGGACTGAGCAACCTGAAAGACATGGTAATCGAACAGGTCATCAGCTTTGTCCGTAATCGCATTGTGATGCGCGCCATCACCACCTTGATGTCGATGCTCACACCCGCCGGGGCATTCATACAGGCAATCATCACCACCTACAACACCATCATGTTTTTTGTCGAACGCATGCGCACCATCATGCGCGTGGCGATGTCATTCATTAATTCCATGACCGCCATCGCCGCAGGGCGAATCGGTGTCGCCGCCAATCGCGTCGAGCGAACCATGGCCGGCATGCTCACATTGGTGATCAGTTTCCTTGCACGCCTCGCCGGTCTGGGCCGGGTCTCCGCAGTTATCACCAACATTATCAATCGCATCCGGGAACCCATCGACCGTGGATTGGATCGCATTGTCGCCTGGATTGTTCAGCAAGCGCGACGGCTGGGACGGTTTGTCGCACAGGCAGGCGTGCCGCAAGATCCCAACGAACGATTGCGTCTGGGTATGGCGCGCGCCGTGGCCGTGGTGAATCGTTTGCCCACCAATGGCCTCGGCGAACGTGTTATTAACGGCGCACTAGCCGTGATCAAAGTGCGATATGCCTTTAATGTACTTAGGCCCTATAAACAAGGCAACAAATGGTGGGTACGTGGTGAAATCAATCCTGTTAGCGCCATGGCAACCAATCAAAGTTCCAGTGGACAGACTCAGTTAACGTTCCGGCAAAATGAACAAATCAAAGTCAAATTCACCGACGGAATGTGGGTTGCAAAAATTACCCGAATCACCACCAACGATGTCTCATACCGCTATGACGATACTCGCAAAGGAACGCGCACCAATACTAAAACCGAATTCCAGCAAATGATCAGTGCCAACGATGTGCAACGATACTCCGGTGGCGGTGCCTCAAGACGGCAACGATACATGGGCGGCAACCCGCCACGAGGAGGAACGTTTGATCAGCAAGTCTTAAATCGATATCGACCAAACTCCACCCGCAAGTATGTGCCCGTCACGGCGTCTGATCTTGCTTCCGCGCGTATCCGGTTTCCCAAAAGGGCTAGCGGAACATGGTATACCTTGCCAGAATGCGATTTAAGCCACGAGCCAACAGATGCAGTAACATTCTGGAATAGTTTACAGGGGGCCGAAAAAACACCGCGCTCTCCACGAGTGCGCACCTTTATGATCAACCCGATGAAGTATATTTTTGAACCCTCCGGCCTGAATCGCGGTCGCGGTTCAAGAGACAACGAACGCTACACCGACCCGCATGTCGTATAAAGTCAACAAGATGGTTAAAAGCAAGTGGAAAACACACGTTAATCAACTTATCGTGCTTGCAACAACACTAAATAATGATAGAAAATTAGAAGAGGCAATCAACAGCTACGAGGCCGCTTACCAGTTTATTCCTGACCCTAAGGAAGCATCGGAACTCACCACGTTTGTGTTGCGCAACATCGGCGAAATACATTTTGTGCAAAGCCAATGGGAACTCGCGTTTAAGGATTTTTCGAATGCCGTAAAATGCAAAGGGGGCCTGGGCAATCCCCACATTCACCTGCGCCTAGGCCAGCTCCAATTTGAAAGAGACAATATGGAACGTGCGAAAGATGAACTGATGCGCGCCTACATGGGGGCCGGAAAATCGTATTTTGAAAATGAAGACCCCAAATATTTTTCGCTCATCCAGGATCTTTTGTGACCCAGGATCAAACCAAACAACACTAAACACATAAATTGGGATGGTCTCGCGACACCAAAAAAAACCAGTATCGAGTCTTATCCTTCAATACACACTAACTCCACCACCATCAGCCACAATAATATGTCAATAATGAGTACGTCTGATGGGCGGATGATCTAAACCGACCTCCTATAATCCAGTCTTACTCGACATTTGAGCAGAACCGAGTACAGGGGTAACAATACAAAACCTCCCTAACAGCAGTCCTGCGATGGAGAAACCTGGGAGCTACGGGAAACCAAATGTGAAGATCCACTGGAAACCCCTCAATATCTCCCAAAACATGCCTCTAATATCCGTCTTAGCAGAATTTCGATACAATGACTACAACTATATGACTCTGATACATTAAAAAACTCATTACCATTTAAATCACATGGATTATGGGTGTATTGACCAAAGTTAGCATATAGTTTATGGTTATTCAGTCTATTTTTAAGCTAAACACCTATTTTTGGCACTTGTATATTTGGAGAGTTAATTATGAACCTTGCAATTATATTTTTCGTTATTCTTTTAGGAACTGCTTTTATCGGTATGTATACCTCCTAAGCAGTACAGCTACCACTCGGCAGCCGTAAAAAAGGCTGAAACAGAACCAAACTGTTTCAGCCTTTTTTGTTTATTAATCACTATCCTGACCGCCCACATGAAATAGAAAGCTAACGTAGGCGAAAAAGCATCACTTCCCTGACAACAACATCAAACGGAACGCCCTCAAAATCTGTGGTTTGCTTTAAACAGCACTCCAGTGTTTTGTATATATCAGGCCTGCCTTCAGCATTCGCCAGGTGTCCATACATTTTATCAAGTGCCAACATTCCACCAACTTGTACCTTTATTTCCTTTGCATGAGGCAAAACTGACAGCTGTTCAGGGAGTCGTAAAGAAAATTGAGATTTTTTCCGTAATATTTTTAACCAACTCTTACATCGTTCTGCGTATTGTAATGAAGCACATACCACAAGCTCTCGTTCTGCAATATTTATTCGCGTCGATTTTATACACTGGGTCTTCAATACAAGGATTGATTTTTCAAAGACACATGAAACAGGAATGAGACTGTCAGTCACTGATTTATATTCATTTTCATCCATTCCGCCTTACCCTTTGTTCGACACAGAAATCTTGTTATGTAAATATTCACTCACAAGCGCGAATTCTTTTTGTATTTCAATATGAAGAGTATCAATATTTGGAGGTATTTCTCCTCGGCGAATGCTATCAACAATAAAATCGCACATCTCAGATAATTTTTTAGCTCCCAGGTTAGCGCTGCTACCTTTTAGTGAGTGTGAAACTGATTCAATAGAAGCAGCATTCATCTCATGAATAGCAGATGATAATTCATTGATACGATTGCCAGAATGTTTGATAAACAGGGTAACAACTTCCGTCAATTGATCATGATCTAAAATATCCTCCAACTCTGACAATAAATTAAGATCAAAATGAGACGAAATATCTTTTCCAATTATTGTCCCTGATTCGTTATTACTTTCATTAAAACCAGCAACGCTAACACTTAAATAATGAGAAAACACATCAATAACTGTTTTTATTCGCATGGGTTTTACCAAGAAATCATCCATACCACTATCTAAACATGCTTTTCGGTCAGTTTCAGAAGCATTTGCCGTCAACGCAATAATCGGTGTGCGAGGCCTCCCATGTTCATTTTCAAATGATCGTATATTCCGCGTCGCCTCAAATCCATCCATAACCGGCATCTGGCAATCCATTAAAACAACATCGTAGTTATGCGATTTATACAAAATAAAGGCCTGCAATCCATCATTCGCAATATCAATAACAAACCCCTGCTTTTGTAAAATAGCAATCGTTACTTGTTGATTAACGGCATTATCGTCAACCAACAACACAGAGACGCCAGTATTAATTTTTCTGACTAAAGGAAAACTCCGCTCTGAACGAGAAATTACTTCATCTCTGCTACCGCCCAAGCGCGAAAATATTTCTAAAAGGGATGACCTCCTAACCGGTCTTGCAAGACTAGCATCAAACTGAAAATATTTAACTTTTTCAGTAACATCACCATCCGAAAGACGAAACATTCCTATCATGTACTTCGCATTAACAACATCACTTATAATAAGATTTATATCAGTTATCCCACGAGACAAAAGAAGATCAACATCCAGAAAAGCCACATCGACCTCTGGATTATCAGTACAATTTGTATTTGATTTTTTCCTGACGACAGTGCATCCCCAGTATTGAACGAGACTACTTATTGCCTTTTCAGCACCATTACTTTTAGCAAGTATAAATACGGTTAAACCTTTAAAACGAGCATTTTCACGACATTTTAATCGGCGGTCAGATGGTGGGAGCTCCGCAGTAAACCAAAAAGTACTTCCGGATCCCTCTTCTGATTCAACACCAATTTCACCACCAAACAACTTTGTCATTTGTTTACTAATAGATAACCCAAGTCCGGTCCCACCAAATTTACGTGTCGTTGATTCATCAGCTTGTGTAAAAGAACCAAATATTATTTTTTGAGCTGCTACTGGAATACCGATACCTGTATCAACAATTTTAAACCGCAACATAATTCCACTAGGATCTTGTTCTGAATTTACGCGCTCAAGACCAACAAATATTTCACCCTCATTTGTAAATTTAACAGCATTACTAATTAAATTATTTAATATTTGGCGTAGTCTTGTTGGATCACCTCGCACAAATTCTGACACATCACCTTCTATATGGATAGAGATGTCAATGCCCTTATCTTGTACATCCTTCGCGTAAAGACCAATAACTTCTTCAAGCAAGTGCCTAATATCAAACAAGATCGCTTCATAATCTATTTTTCCAGCCTCAATTTTGGAAAAATCTAAAACATCATTGATAACAACCAAAAGTGCTTCCGCAGAATTGTAGGCCGTATCGATAAAATATTTCTGTTCGGACACTAATTTTGTTTCACGAAGTAAATCCAACATACCAAGAACACCGGTCATAGGCGTGCGAATCTCATGACTCATATTCGCAAGAAATGTAGACTTTGATTTTGTGGCTTGTTTCGCATTTTTGTATGCCTGTTCTAATTCAGAATTTTTTTTATTTAATTCAAAACTTTTAGTGCGTACATTATGGATAACAAATCTCGCTATCAAAATACCAACAATTAAAATTGTAATCCCAAGTACGAATTGCATAACCCAGATAAACTGATAATCATTTCTATTACTTTGCACAGCGTTTTCTGTATATTTTTGTTGTAACCGTATTAATTCATCCAGAAGGTCCAACAGCCGCTTTTGCTCCCTCAACCCTTTCTCAAGAGTTTCAGATATATCACTTTCAGAGATGTCCTGCATGAGTAGCTCTGCCGTTTTCCGATTAGCCGGCTGCGCCCTTTCTGTAACCAAATCTAAAATTTTATAAATCTTCCTCTCTCTATCGTCAACACCGAGATTGCCTAATTCTTGTCGTCTATTTCTATATTCACCAGCATATGAATAAAAACGCAATAATTCTTCATCCCTTAAAAATATGTCATCTGTCGCTAACATTATGTAAATGCTTATCGCTCTTTGACGTATTGCATCTCGCATTCCAAAAGCCAAAACAACTTTTTTATTATGAATCTCGACAATAGTTACCATTTTATTATTAAATTCATTAAGTCGAACAAGACTTACCGCAGAAAGCACCAAAACCAAAAGCAAAACAGCACCAAAACCCATGCGTACAACATGAACGAGTCGACGGTGTTCAATTTGGTCATGATTAGAATCAAACATAGTATTTAAGTAGCTGCTCACCAACGTAAAAATCAGTTACAGATTAACAGTTGCGGAATACTGTAATACAACAAACTCACGGGTGAATGATCATTATGGTTTGCCAGGCGCATTATAAATTTTAATTCACTATAACAATCAATATGTTACAGAAATATAGGATCGTTGCAGCCTATTTTTCTGAATACAGATACTTGACCAATTAATTGAAGTTTTAGCCTGCATTGCCGCTATCTATTGGGAATATCTTTCTGCATTCCAACAAAACATCCTGAAAATAGGATTAATCATTGTATGTCAACCAATCGTAAACCTATCCAGCGCGCAATAAAATCTAATACGAAATGTATTGCATTAATTGCTATAGCTGTGGCTTTTTTATTATCCAATAATTTTTTAGTCCACGCAGATGTCAAGCCAATCAAACCCGTAGCAGTAAATGACGTAAGGATAGTAATAGACATATCCGGCAGCATGAAGAAAAATGATCCTGAGAATATACGTCAAACAGCATTGAAGCTATTTGTGTCGCTATTGCCATATGACACACGATCAGGTGTTTGGACATTTGGTCAGTGGGTAAATATGTTGGTTCCACATGGAAAAGTATCGAAAATGTGGAAAAAAAATGCAAATGAGTCGATAAAAAAAATAAGTTCAACGGGATTGTATACGAACATAGAGGATGCCCTACGCCAATCTACGTGGGACTGGACCCATACAGACAACAAAATGGTTAAACAAAGCCTAATTATTTTGACTGATGGTTTAGTTGATATCTCCAAAAACGAACAGGAAAATATTTCATCACGCCAACGGATTTTACAAGAAATTCTTCCCCTTCTACAAAAATTAGGGGTAACAATTTATGCAATTGCATTATCTGAAGATTCTGACCGAAATCTGTTAGAACAGCTAACTAGCGCAACAGGTGGCCAATTAAGAACTATGAAAACATCAGAAGGTTTGGAAAGATTATTTTTACATATTTTTGATAATGTAACAACCGCAGACAGCCTACCGATAATAGACAATCGTGTGAAGGTTGATGATAGCATTAGTGAAATAACATTTCTAATATTCAACAGCCGTCAGAAAAATAAAATCAGCATAATTTCACCTAAAGGAAACTTATACGATATTGATAATTTAGACAGTGAAATAGCATGGCACAAAGAAAAAAACTATGATCTTGTTACTATTAAAAATCCTATAACAGGATACTGGAAAATAGATGCACCGATTGATCCAGACAATCGTGTAATGGTTGTTACAGATCTAAAACTTATAAGCACAAAACTACCAAGCACTTTATTACATGGTGACAACCAATCGTTTTATATACATCTCGAACAAAGCGGAAAATTAATTGACCGCCAAGATTTTTTATACTTTATAAAAGCAACAATAAACCAAACGATGATAAATAAAAATAATGAAGAAAGTTTCTGGAAAATTAAACTATTAGATAATGGAAAGGGCATTGATAAAAAAGCTAAGGATGGTATTTATTCTGCGACCTTAGATAAATCCCTTACTGCAGGTGAACATGAAATTGAGGTTGTCATTAATGGGGTAACTTTTCGGCGTTACACACGGCAGAAAATTAGTATTTATAGCCACCCAGTAACAGCCAGCATTGAGAAAATTACTGATGATAAATTTAAAGTAAGCATTTTCCCTTATAAAAATCTCATTGATCCAAATACAATGCAAGTTAACGCAACACACAAAACACCTGACGGTAAAACCATTGACAGTAATATTTATAAGATAAATCCCACAGAGTGGATGTCAGAATTTTCAACCCAAAATATGCCGGACAAACATGAAGTAATTATCAACGTGGAAGGCAATAATAAAAAAGGAGGCACCATCAATATATCGTTACCTCCTTTAATTATAAACATCATCCCCAGCACACATATTCAAACAAGAAATGTCCCAATTGAAGGTCAACATATCGAAAACAATAAATCACAGGACATGACACTCGAAAAAGTTAATTGGGTATTTGTTTCACTAAAAGTAATAACAATTAACATATTTATATTTATTCTTATGTTTGCAGCTTACAAATACTGGCCGTCGCTTAATCGCAGGATTATGCCTAACCTATTAGAGGAAACATAAATGACTAGCGCTGATCCTACCGCCATAATTATACTCAGCGAAATAGTATTTATTGAAACGATCGCAATTATTGGTTTTTTTATCTATATTCTTATAAGCAAAATTAAAATGATAAAATTATTTAAGAAAAAACTGGATGGTTTTAAGAAAAATATACCTGATAGGAAATCATCATTAAAATCGCTATATTCAAAAATTTCTCACATCCAAGAAAAAGACTTGGAAGTAATAATCGATGACCTTATTGACAAGGAATCACAATTTTATACAAGCACAATTGATGCATTCAGTAAAAATGATTTGTCTTTTATTAAAAATTTTGACGAAAAGATTTATACACTTGTTAAGTCATATTCTCAATTCATTCCACAAGACCGATCTCCCATAGTAAATGAGGATGAAGCCTCCACCATTATTCCTAACGTGGACACTGCAATTGATGAGTTATTAGCGGAAGATAAAAATGATGAAAATGGAGATCCAGCACTTGATTTGAGTGAATCGATGAGCACTGAATCAGCAGATAATGAAATGGCCGAAATACCAGAAGAACTATTGTCAGGAAATAAAAATACGGTTACTAAAAATATTGACTCTAACAATGGTGGTCAAACACTCACCGATAAAGTGAATGCCGATACCATAAAAGACGATCGAGACTCCACCGAAGGTAACCAGTAAACGATAACTATGAAACTGTGGAGCTTAAAAAATAAAAGGATTCTCATCATAGATGACTTCCCCGGAATGAGGTCAATGCTGAGAAATATGCTTTGCGTCTATTGTCCTGACGAAATTACTGAAGCTTCCGATGGAGAGGAAGCTATCCAACTAATTTCGCAAAATAATTTCGACGTTATTCTCTGCGATTACAATCTCGGAAATGGTAAAGATGGGCAACAAGTTCTTGAAGAATCAAAAGAAAAAGATCTATTGCCATACTCAACCATTTATATTATGACAACTGCTGAGAACACTTCTGAAATGGTAATGGGGGCAGTAGAGTATATGCCTGACGATTACCTTTCAAAACCTTTTACAAAAGAAGTCCTCATTTCTCGTTTAAAACGATTAGTGGAAAGAAAAGAAAATCTGAAAGATATATCATTATCAATTCAGCAGCGTGACTATGTCTCGGCCATTGAAAAGTGTAAAAAATTACTTGAAAAATCTCCACCAAATCGATATGAACTATTAAAAATACAAACAGATCTTTATATACGGATAAATGATTATGGCAGCGCGGAAAATATTGTTCGTAACGTTTTAGAAGAACGAGAAATACCTTGGGCACTTTTAGATCTCGGGAAAATACATTTTTTTAGAAAAAACTACGATGATGCTCAATATATATTTGAAGATTTAGCGGACGACAACCCAAACTTCCTTTTTGCTCACGATTGGCTTTCAAAGGTACATGAAAAAAAAGGTGATCTTATTAACTCACAATCTGCGCTGATAAAGGCAGTCGAAAAATCACCGAAGGCAATAAAAAGGCAGAAAATACTAGCAAACATATCATTCCAGAATAAAGATTTCGACACCTCTGAAAAAGCCTATAAACATATTGTCAGAACCGGAAAATATTCATGCTACTTAAGTCCAGATGATTTCAGTGGATTAGCAAAAGTTTATCTTCAAAAAGACATGCCTATAGATGCTATGAATACTATTAGCTCGATGAAAGAATCGTTTAAAGCTTCAGATCCTGAACTAAAAATGAAATCATATGTTAATGAAGCATTCATTTATAATGAAATGCTAAATACTAGAAAAACAGTTTCATCTCTTAAAACCATAATGGGGGTCTTTGATTCTGCACCAGGGTCAATGCATAGTACAGATGCTGTAGCCATAGCAACACTTTGTTATTCGAATAACATGACTGAAAAGGGAAACAAACTAATTCGGCACGCCATTCGCAACAATCATGACAATCAAGATACCATCAATCAAATCTCTAAACATTTAGAAAAAATTGGCCTACCAAAAGAAACAATCGAATCGTTAATGAAAAGTCGTGATGAGGTCGTTGCATTAAATAACCGCGGCGTAAAATTGGCTACTAGCGGAAAAATTAAAGAATCTATTTCATTATTTATAGAAGCCGCCTCAGCCATGTCCGAGAATAAAGTTATCAATCTTAACACTGCTCAATCTTTGATTATGCATATGAAAAATATCGGTGCGAATAAAGAGCTATTACAGGAAACAAAAAATTACCTGGACCACGTTATTTTTAATGGAAAGCCAAGCGATAAATATAGAATTCTAACAACCGCATATCGCAAGTTGAAAGACTCATTTGACAAATCGTCAACAAAAAAATAAATAAAATATGCCTCACAAGAATAACAGCATTGATTTCTCAGTAATACTGGCTAGCACCGTTCACGATATGAAGAACTCTCTAGCTATGTTACTGGGATCACTTACGGATATTACCAATCAATGTAATCCAAACACATGCCCATCACACAATAAATTTCTCAACATCCAGCACGAAACACAAAGATTAAACCGTGAGCTTGTTATATTATTAACTTTATACAAAATGGATCAAGAGCAATATTTCTTCAATATTGATGAGATAGATATTACTGAATATCTCGAAGAAATTATTCTTGAATACAAGGATCTCTTACAAGGATATGGAATCAAGATCACTCTGGAGTGCGCCCCTGGATTAACTGGATATTTTGACCGTAACCTTGTATCCAGTGTTATTAAAAATGTTATAAGCAATGCATACCGATATACAAACGATAATATCCTTCTTTCAGCAGAAATGGAAAATGACTTTCTAAAAATTAGCGTGATAGACAACGGGCCGGGATATCCTCAGCACATGATTATAGATGGTTCAATAAAACCCAGCGGAATAAATATAAGCACAGGAAGCACCGGTCTTGGTTTATTTTTCTCCGAAAAAGTAGCAGTGCTACATAAAAGTAAAAATAAGATTGGGTATATTCAGTTAAATAACTGCCACGATTCAACAGGTGGATTTTTTTCTATTTATCTACCGTAGCCCAGCGGAAAGTTAATTACATATTCATTTTTCTGCTAACGCTTTCAGCCTTTATCATTTTTATGACGCAAGAACAGCCCTAATGTATAGAAGTAATCACTTGTAAAACTCCAATTTTAATTCATATTTTAGTCAGAGTTGCACTTACAAATTGAATTCACGCCGTTTCATTTGGATATCTTCCGGAACAAAACCAATTAGAAATTACGGTGTCCGACTCAGTCATCGGAATGACCGATAAAGAATTGCTAAGAATATTCAATCCATTTTCATAAGCAGATGAGTCAACAACACGAATCTTCGGCGGCACGGGACTGGGCTTGTGTATTTCCAAACAGCTATCCCAGAAACTGGGTGGTGATGTTTTCGTTCCAAGCGAAAAAGATAAAGGTAGTCAATTTACTACCCGAATCGATACCGGAATCCCCATCGACAAACTCAAGTTAATATCAAACATTGAACCCCATGTATCCAATGATGAAAAAAAATTGCTGGCCAACAACGTGCCACTCCGTGGACATATTTTTCTCGTCGAAAATAATGCTAACAACCAATTATTCATCACGTAGTATGTTCGAAAACTGGGTTTAACGGTGGACAATGCAAATAATGGCCGAGCTGCAATCGACAGCATTTCAAAACAGCACTACGATTTGGTGTTGATGGATATTCAAATGCCCGTTATGGATGGCCTCGAAGCAACACGCCAACTACGCGAAACCGGGTTTCGTACATCCATCATTATTTTAACCGCGAATGCCACCCAAGAAGACAGGAGCAAATGTTTCGATGCCGGTACAGATGCCTACCTTAGCAAGCCAATTAATTCTCAGCAATTTTATCACATATTGTCGCAACAACTCACCAGAAATGACCATCACTCTCAGTCCCAAAACTCTCAATATACAAAAATCAATGACTAGACTGAAAATTAGTACTTGACCTTACCGGTTTCTGGCACGACCATTCCCGTGACATGGACAAAATCGAACAAAATAATACGCTAGACATTAACGTTACAGAATTTCCATTACAGGATGATATTATTTACCTGAACCATGCAGCCGTTTCACCCTGGCCCATTCGAGCCGTAAATGCCGTTACCCGGTTCGCGCAAGAAAATACCACGCAGGGCTCTAAAAACTATCCACACTGGATTAATACAGAAACACAGTTGCGAAAACAGTTACAGCAATTGATCAATGTCGACTCATCAAATGACGTCGCCTTGCTCAAAAATACCTCTGAAGCATTGTCCGTGGTGGCTTTCGGGCTTGACTGGCATGCGGGCGATAACATCGTCACCGTCACCGGAGAATTTCCCTCGAACCGGGTCGTATGGGAAGCACTCGCCAGCAAGGGTGTTAAATTGCGAAAAATCAATATTCAGTGTGATGATCCCGAACAAGCCCTGTTCGACCAGGTTGATACGCATACGCGCTTGATCGCCATTAGCTCCGTGCAATATGCCAGCGGATTTCAACTGGACTTGATGCGCATCGGTCAATTTTGCCACGAAAATAATATTTTATTCTGTGTCGATGCCATACAGAGCATTGGTGCACTACAATTTGATGTTCAGGAAATCCAGGCCGATTTTGTCATGGCGGATGGACACAAATGGATGTTAGGCCCGGAAGGCGTGGCGTTATTTTACTGTCGCCCCGAGCGCCGTGAGCAATTAACTCTACAACAATTCGGCTGGCACATGACCGATGCATTTATCGAATATGATAAAGAGGAATGGCGACCCGCTGATAGTGCGCGTCGCTTTGAATGCGGCAGTCCCAACATGCTTGGCATCCACGCACTTAACGCTAGTCTTTCAGTATTACTGGATGAAGGCATGCCATCCATCGAAGAAAAGGTTCTCAACAATACGCGTTATTTGTTTGATTGCATCAATAGCAGTAGCCAGTTAGAACTACTCACTGATAGCAAAGAAGGTCGGTTTAGCGGCATTGTGACTTTTCGCCACCAGCACGTGGATAACAATACGCTATTTTCAATGCTGACCGATAATGGGGTGATGTGCGCGCAACGTGGAGGCGGCATACGTTTCTCCCCGCATTTTTATACGCCAAGAGATAAGATACGACAGGCGGTGGAGATGGCCGCCGCCGCACGTTAAATACGATACGCTCAAAAAATCCGCCGACGATTTTCCGGTTCAGCGAAATCGGCGGAAATAATTCTCAGTGGTTTGTTCTGCGATACGCTGCCACGACTCATCGCGCAGGGTGCCAATACACTCCGCCACATGCCGCACATACGCGGGTTGATTGCTTTTACCGCGATGTGGCATCGGCGCAAGATACGGCGAATCGGTTTCCACCAGCATGCGATCGGCGGGAATATTTTTCGCGACTTCTTTCAATTCTTTTGCCGAATTAAAAGTAACGATACCCGAAAACGAAATATCAAAATTCAAATCCAGGGCGCGTTGCGCAACCGCCCAGTTTTCGACGAAGCAATGCATCACCCCACCCACTTCATCGGCCCCCTCTTCCTTTAAAATCCGCAAGGTATCTTCGGTGGCATCACGCATGTGAATAATCAACGGTTTGCGGGTAGCGCGGGATGCGGCAATGTGGACACGAAAACGCTCCCGCTGCCATTCAAACTCGCCCTCTTCGCCGTCCTCACACCGAAAATAGTCGAGACCGGTTTCACCAATGGCCACCACTTCGGGTTCGGCTGCCAATGCGATGAGTTCGTCACTGCTTGGTTCTTTGCCGCCCTGCTCCGTGGGATGCACACCGACGGATACAGAAATCTGCGCGTAGGCCTTGGCCATTTCCAGCAGCGCGGGATAGTGTTCCAAATCGATAGATACACAAAGAAAATGCCCCACGCCCTGTTCAGCCGCATGTTGCAAGGCCCCGTCGAGTTCGCCATTCCAGGGGGAAAGATCCAGCCGATCCAGGTGACAATGCGAATCCACTAAGGGGGTGTTGGTGGGAAGTAGAGTAGACAAAAGGGATACCGTGAGGCAGAAAAACACCGGCGACAAAAACAACGCCGTGGGTTTTTTGAGTTAAGAAAGAGCTACATGGTATGCGTCTGACGGTCGGACTTCAATGCGCCCGCAAGATAGGTCTCGATTTTGTTGCGGACGGCGCCGTTGTCCTGATTACTGAACTGCACGCCGATGCCAGCAATACGTGCGCCTTGGGCACCCGTTGGGGTGACCCAAACAATTTTCCCGGCGACCGGTAGTTTCTCGGTTTCTTCCATCAGGGTGAGCAACATAAATACCTCATCTCCCAGCTTGTATTTTTTGTTGGTGGGAATGAAAAGCCCGCCAAATTTCACGAAAGGCATGTACGCGGCGTAGAGCGAACTCTTGTCCTTGATGGCCAACGAAAGAATACCGCCTTGTCGAAAATCTCCAGCCATGCTCTCAGCTTACTCCATAATTCGTTATTCGGTTCGCGCCTGAATATTACCGCAACACCGTTTCGGTTCACTCGCGCAAACGACTTACATCAACGCAAACGGCTCCAGCTAATCATCAACTCTTCCATCGCCGACTGGGCGTTCAATTGTCCACTGGCCCAACGCGCATATTCGGTGATCTGTTCCAGGTAAGCAAATAACCCCTTCAACTCCAGACCCGCCACCAGCATCTGCAATTGCGGACGCAGATCACCATTAGAGATAGCGTCCGGATGCCCTCCTGACTTAAGCCGGATCAAGTCCATGGTCCAACTGCCCAGCCACTGGATTGCCTGGGGGAATCCCACATCCGACCATTGTTTTGCGGTGCTCAAAGGGTCGCCTTTGCCCATTTTCACCTGAAGCCATTGTTCCATTAAATCCCGACGAATCACCAGCCCCCCGCTTTCAGACAGAGCCAATGCCCGCAGTGGCGCGCCATCACACAGCGCTAACAAATCTTTGATGCCCACGCCCGCGGCCTTGGCGTCAATCTGCGGCGCCAGCCAGGTCTCGCCATCCGCCACCGAGGGACGCTGAAACAGCACTTGCTGACAACGGCTGCGAATCGTCGGTAACAACAATGAGGGCTGACGACTAAGCAGGATTAACAGCGCATCGTCGGTGGGTTCTTCCAGGGTCTTCAGCAGGCTATTGGCGGCAAACCGGTTCATCGCCTCGGCAGGATTGATCAACACGATCTGTCGCCCACCGTACTGGCTCTTCAGCGCCATAAAATGGCCCACAGCGCGAATACGATCCACGGGAATGGCCTTGCCCGCCTCTTCGGGTTCGATCCAGAGTAGATCCGGATGGGTGCCCGCCGCCAATAGCCCGCAGCTCTGGCATTCACCGCAAGCGCGACCATCAGGTTGCGGAGACGCGCACAAAAGACTACGAACCAGCGCCTCGGCAAAAATCGCCTTGCCGTAACCCACCGCACCAGTGAACAACAAGGCATGCGGCAACCTGCCAGATTGAGCACGCCCCAGCAGCTCATCCCACAGCGATTGTTGCCAGGGGAGCGGAGCCGCCATTTAGTCCGTCTCCAGCGATGTTGACGCCAACAAAGGTGCCAAGGCCGCGGTAATCTGCTGCTGCACCTGTGGGATGTCCTGAGCGGCATCAATGATGCTAAAGCGCTCGGGCTCGGCGGCGGCACGATCACGGTAGGTTTGCCGCACGTTCTCGAAAAAGCTTTGCTGCTCGCGCTCAAAACGATCCAGCTCGCCACGCTGATCCACGCGGGCCATGCCCACATCCACCGGCAAATCCAGCAGCAGAGTCAAATCCGGGCGCAAACGGCCTTGCACCCAATCCTCCAACTGCGCGATACGCGCCATGTCGATACCTCGGCCGCCGCCCTGATAGGCATAGGTCGCATCGGTAAAACGGTCGCACAGCACCCACTCCCCCGCAGCCAGTGCAGGCCGGATTAATTGCGCCAGATGCTGGGCGCGGGCCGCGAACATCAACAATAGCTCAGTATCGGACTCCATCGCCGTTTGGCGGTGATCCAGCAGCACACCACGAATCTGTTCGCTGAGCTCAGTGCCCCCCGGCTCCCGGGTCACGTGCAGGGTTTTACCCGCGCTTTCAATCATCTGTTGAACAAAGGTCATTTGCGTGCTCTTGCCCGCACCCTCGCCCCCTTCCAGGGTAATAAACCGGCCTTTTGCCATCACTGGCTCGATCCGAGCTTACCCTTCGGCATCGATGAAAAGACCCTCGACCGTCCCCCGAGCTGGTATTTCACTACTGCCGCATTGTGCTGTTCCAAGGTCGCCGAAAACTGGTGGCCGCCGTCCCCGCGCGCCACAAAATAGAGATCGATACCGGGCATCGGATTCAGTGCCGCCAGAATCGCGGCGCGCCCCGGCATGGCAATCGGCGTGGGCGGCAAGCCCCGCCGCAAATAAGTGTTGTAGGGGGTGTCTTTACGCAAATCACGGCGACGGATATTGCCATCAAAGGAACGTCCCAAACCGTAGATCACGGTGGGGTCTGTCTGCAAGCGCATGCGCTTTTGCAGGCGGCGGTTAAACACCCCGGCGATCTGTTTCCGTTCGCTGGGCAGCGCGGTCTCTTTTTCCACAATCGAGGCCATAATTAACGCCTCGTAAGGTTTTTTAAATTCCACGTCGATGGCACGCTCCGGCCAATTCTCCGTTAAAAACTGTTGGGTCGCATTGTACGCTCGCTGCAAAAAGGCGACGTCGGTGGTCAACCGGGGGAAATAGTAGGTGTCGGGCAAAAACATCCCCTCGGGATGCTCACCCGGATGACCGATTTGCGCCATAATTTCTGCGTCACTGTAGTCCGACAGCGTATGCAGAAAATATTCATTGCTGTGCACCGCATCCATCAATTGCCGAAAATTCCAGCCTTCAACGACGGTGATGGCGTATTGCAGCATCTCGCCCTTGGTGATTTGTTCCAGCAGGCGCTGCGGCAGGATGCCGTTTTTAAAGCGATATTCACCGGCCTTGATGTTGTCCGCCATGCCTTCGAACTTGCCCAGCCACACCAGATAAGAGGCCGAATCAATCACCCCCCAGCGTTGCAAATCTTTGGCGACATGGGTCAGCGTCTTGCCAGACTTAATCTCATACCGCAGCCCTTCCGGGTCAAACGACAAGGGGCCGTTGACGAAGGAACGATAATCCATCATCACCCACGCGCTCACCAGGCTGCCAAACAACACCGCCAGGCCAATGCCTTTGAGCAGGCCATCCCGATTGAAGTTGATCATTGGCCGACTCCAGTGTCCAATTCCAGCGCCTGACTCAACTGACGAGTCACCGGCCCAACCGCATAGGTCTGTTGCTGAAGCTGACGCACCGGCCAAATACCGATCAGACTGTTGCTGATGAACAGTTCTGGGGCCTGCTGGAGATCGCTGAGTTGCATGTCGGTTTCTCGATGAGGGATACCCCGTTGCGTGGCGAGTTCAAGAATGCGGTCACGGGTCACACCCCGCACACCGCAGCGAGACAACTCCGGCGTCAGCAGGGTCGGTGGACTTCCTTCAAGCGTATGCACACAAAACAGATTACTCATCGTTCCCTCAATCACATTGTTATTATTATCCCGCAGCAGTCCCTCGGCGATCTCGGGATCGTCCCATTCTGCGCGCGCCAGCACCTGTTCCAAACGATTGAGATGCTTGATACCCGCTAATGCCGGATTATCGCCGAGGCGCGTCTCACACAGCCGCAGTTTAACACCCAGTGTGGTGTTGCTGGCCGGAAACTGCGGCGCCGGGGATACGCTCAATACCCGTGTCGGCAACTGTGCGCCCGTCATGGCATAGCCTCGCCCGCCGCGGCCGCGGGTCACGGTGATTTTCAGCACCGCAGGCTCCCTCCCTCCAGCGTCACTCTTCTCAAAATCACGCGCAAGACGTTCGGCCTCTGCCCGCAGGCAGTCGAGATCCGGCGCGGCGATACCCAATCGTTGGCAACCGTCAACCAAGCGTGCCATATGCCGCGACCATTGCTGTGGCCTGCCGTTGCGAATGCGCAATGTCTCAAACAAACCGTCGCCGTACTGGAATCCACGATCCAGCACCGAAAGATGTTCCGTCGAAACACCGTTAATTAAAATGAATGGCAATAGAACTTGCTCTTTTCTTTAAATCTTAAAAAATGGACGATCAGGACTACGATTTGCGATACATTGGTTTTTAACACCACTGGTTTTTAACACCACTGGTTTTTAACACCACTGGTTTTTAACAGCATTGGTTTTTAACAGCATTGGTTTTTAACACCACTGGTTTTTAACACCACTGGTTTTTAACAGCATTGGTTTTTAACAGCATTGGTTTTTAACA
>CAYNYJ010000008.1:52866-63348 GCA_964401355.1 uncultured Ectothiorhodospiraceae bacterium
TTTAACACCACTGGTTTTTAACAGCATTGGTTTTTAACAGCATTGGTTTTTAACAGCATTGGTTTTTAACACCATTGATTTTCAATACGGTGGTTTTCAGGGTGTGGGTTCTCGAAACGTTGATGACCGAACATGCCACCTGGAGAATAATGTCACCTGGAATTGACCCGTGCCAAATCTCATCTCCCTGCTGATGGCGGCAAGGATAACACATCGGTAGTCCCTCCCTGCTCACGCTGAAGGGCGGTCAGCGGCCAAGGCCAACAACAATCCCCGCGCCTTGGCACGAGTCTCCTCCAGCTCTTTCTCGGGCACAGAATCGGCGACAATACCCGCCCCGGCACGCAAGCTTAGCCGTCGTCCCGACAGGGTGATGGTGCGAATCAGGATATTCAGGTCCAGGCTGCCATCGAGGTTGAGATAGCCCATGGCACCGGTATACGCACCGCGTCCCTCACCCTCCAGCTCAGCGATAATCTCCATGCAGCGCACCTTGGGACAGCCGGTGATAGTGCCACCAGGAAACACCGCGCGGATCACCTGTCCGGGGGTGACACCAGGACGCAGCCGTCCGCGCACATTGGAAACGATGTGATGCACATGCGCATAGCTTTCCAGCACCATCAATTCGTTGACCTCGACGCTGCCCGGCACACACACGCGACCCAGGTCATTGCGTTCCAGGTCGATGAGCATAATATGCTCGGCGCGTTCTTTGGGGTGGGCCAGCAACTCGTCTTGCAGGGCGCTGTCCTCCGCAGTAGCGGCGGCACGCGGACGCGTACCCGCGATGGGACGCGTCTCCACTCGCTCGCCACGCACTTCCACCAGACGCTCGGGGGAAGAGCTGATCACTGCGGCCTCCCCCATCACCGCCAAGCCGGCAAAGGGGGCAGGATTGTGCGCGCACAGCGACTGGTAAATATCCGCCGCCGTCAGCCCCGGGCCACACTGTCCCTGCCAGGCCCGCGACAGGTTCACCTGAAACACATCGCCGTCCACGATGTAATTTTTAATCTGTGTCACGCCATGCAAATAACCTGATGGCTGCTCTTCCGTGAGCGTAACCTGCGGTGTTTGCAACGATGTTTTTGCCGATGTTTTTACAGACACCGATGCCTGCATTTGCTCAATGTCCGCCGCCAGAATATCGAGCAGCGCGTCACTGCCGGGTTCGCCCACCAGAGAGGTCTGTTGTTGCTGGTGATCGAAAATCACTGCGACGGGAATTCGCGCCGCGTAAGCAATAGGCAGGCCATCATTAGCGGCGGGCAGATTCAGGCGCGGTTCCACCTGCGCCGCCAGTTCATAGGCTAGAAACAGAAACCAGCCACCGCTAAAGGGCAGGGAAATAGCATCAGGGGAAGTGGCCGTGGATACTGGCGTCTCGGCTTGCCAACGGGCATCGAGCTGCCCGAGAAAATCTTCAGCATCGCTGCCCGCACTCGCGTCCAGCGCATCGAGACGCAGGATTTCACCGGGAAAGGCAAACAGGATGTCGAAGCGGGCCGCAGTCGCACCGTGCACGACACTTTGCAGCAAATAGGGATAACGCTGGGGATTGAGGCGATGCAGCGCCAGCAGGTCAACGGTGGTCGCTAGCGGGCGGATATGTGGCATGGTGGTGCGATCCGTTGCTAAGCCCATTTGTCGATGACGACCGAATCATTCACCGGTGCACCATCGGCTTGCGCTTATGTTGGCTTGCGGAAGATCAACGTACCGTTAGTGCCACCGAAGCCAAACGAGTTGGACATGACCACATCAATTTTCATCGGGCGCGCTTCACCCGGCACAAAATCCAGATCACATTCGGGATCCGGATTGTCCAGATTGATGGTCGGCGGTGCCACCTGATCACGAATCGCCAGGGCACTGAAGACGGCTTCGATACCACCGGCCGCACCCAGCAAATGCCCGGTCATGGATTTGGTCGAGCTGATGGCGACCTTTTTGGCATAATCACCAAAGGCGGTTTTCAACGCCTGGGTTTCACCCAGATCACCGGCGGGAGTCGAGGTGCCATGAGCGTTGATGTAATCCACATCATCAGGATTGATGCCCGCATTTTTCAGCGCCAGCTTCATGCAGCGAGCGGCACCTTCGCCGCCCTGTGAGGGCGATGTCATGTGATAGGCATCACCACTCATGCCGAAACCGATGACCTCCGCGTAAATTTTCGCGCCACGGGCCTTGGCAAATTCGTATTCTTCCAGCACCACCACACCCGCGCCATCACTGAGCACAAAACCGTCGCGGTCTTTGTCCCACGGACGACTGGCCGCTTGCGGATCATCGTTGCGCGTAGACAGTGCGCGAGCTGCGGCAAAGCCGCCCAGGCCGCTCACCGAGGTCGCCATTTCCGCGCCACCCGCAATCATCGCATCGGCATCGCCGTATTCAATGAGACGCGCGGCATCACCGATGGAATGGGTAGCCGTGGCACAGGCAGTGGTAATCGCGTAGTTGGGGCCCTTCATGCCGAAGATAATCGACAGATTGCCGGAGATCATGTTGATAATATTGCTGGGCACAAAGAAGGGAGAAATCTTTCGCGGACTGCCATTAAGGATGGCATTATGTCCTTTCTCGATGCCGGTAAGGCCGCCGATGCCCGAACCAATAGCCACGCCGATACGCTCGGCATTTTCTTCAGTGACGTCCAATCCTGAATCGCGCACCGCTTGAATACCCGCCGCAATCCCGTAATGGATAAACAGATCCATCTTTTTAGCATCTTTTGCCGAGATGTAATCGGTAATGTCAAAGTCACGAATGGAGCCGCCAAAGCGCACCGAGTATTCGCTGACATCAAAATGCGTCAGCGGCGCAATACCACTTTTACCCGCCAAGATGTTTGTCCAGGAATCGGCCACGTTAAGCCCCACGGGGGAAACCATACCAAGCCCGGTAATCACTACGCGTCTTTTAGTCACTGCTTTCTCTCACACTTCACTAATAAAAGTCACTGCTGATATCACGACCCATTTAGCCAAACCGTATCGTTTTATATTAGCCGTTTCATTTTAGTCGACAATCCGTCCGTCCGATAAAAAAAGGCCGCAACCACACATCATGGTCTTGCGGCCTTCGCAACTGATTTTCAACGTTAAACAACACCCATTCTATGATTTGAGAATGATGCGGTTTAAGAAAAACTCAGTTGTCAGCGTTTGCAGTGACGTAATCCGTCGCTTGCTTCACTGTCGTAATCTTTTCAGCATCTTCATCAGGAATTTCAGTATCAAATTCCTCTTCCAAAGCCATCACCAACTCTACAGTATCCAGGGAATCGGCACCCAGATCGTCAACAAATGATGATTCGCTGCTGACTTCTTCTTCCTTTACGCCAAGTTGTTCAACAACAATTTTCTTGACTCGTTCCTCAATGGTGCTCATCTCGGATAAATCCTCCCAAAGTTTTTACAATGCAGCCCCTAGCCGCGTGGCGGTATTTTAGAGAAAACATCGTCGGGTTACAAGCAATAAAACACTTCAATAAAGTATCATAACTACTTAAAATTATTAATATTAATTATTTCAAATAAAATCGTATAGGGATTACCCCATGTACATTCCGCCATTCACGTGCAAAGTTTCTCCGGAAATGTAAGCCGCCCCCGGAGAAGCCAGAAAGGCTACCGCAGCCGCGATCTCTTCAGGCAGCCCCAAACGCTTGAGCGGAATGCCCGTAAGCAGTGCTTCACGCTGCGCCTCTGGCAGGGCGCGGGTCATGTCAGTATCGATAAAGCCGGGCGCGACAGCATTGACGGTAATTCCACGAACCCCCACTTCGCGCGCCAGTGATTTGGTGAAACCGATCAGCCCCGCCTTGGCAGCCGCGTAATTGGTTTGGCCCGCGTTACCGGCAGCCCCCACCACGGAACTGATGCTGATAATCCGCCCCTTGCGGGCCTTGGTCATCGCCCTCAAACAGGCCTTGGACAACCGATACACCGAGGTGAGATTGGTATCGATGATGTCGTTCCATTCCTCTTCTTTCATGCGCATCAACAAATTGTCACGAGTGATACCGGCGTTATTAATCAAGATACTCGGAGCAGCAAAGGCCTCGGTGATTGCGGCCATTACCTGGGCAACGGAATCGGCATCGGTCACATTCAGACTCATGCCCTGGCCTTTAATGCCCTGTTCCGAAAAATAGGCACTGATGGCAGCGGCACCTTTATCGGAGGTTGCGGTACCCACCACCGTCGCGCCCATTTTGCCCAAAGCCAGGGCAATGGCCTGACCAATGCCACGGCTGGCACCAGTGACCAGTGCAACTTCACCCTCTAAACTGTTATCCGCGTTTGGCATTGTTAGTCTCCCCCCTGAATGGCCTGTATGGCTTTGTCAAAACCGGCATCATCCGATGTGGTGTAAGCGGTCATTTGTTTGTCCATTTGTTGAGTGATGCGTTTATTCAATCCGGCCAGTACTTTACCGGGACCACATTCAACCAATTGTAAAATACCTTGATCACCAATGGCATTAATGGTGTCCACCCAACGCACCGGGCAAAACAGCTGACGCTTCAATGCATCGCGGATTGCCAGCGGATCACTTTCGGCTTTGACATCCACGTTATTCAACACCGGAATGGCGGGAGCATTTATCCTCACGTCAGTCAATCTCAGCGCAAGCTGTTCTGCGGCAGGCACCATCAAACGGCAATGCGATGGTACGCTCACCGGCAACATCAACGCACGTTTTGCGCCGGCCGCTTTGGCAGCATCGACGGCACGTTCCACTGCGGCAGCATGACCGGCAATCACCACTTGCCCCGGAGAGTTGAAGTTCACCGCCGTCACAACGTCGTTATTCGCGACATCCTCACAAACGGCAATGACCTTTTCATCTTCCAATCCCAGTATCGCTGCCATCGCACCGATACCCGCAGGCACCGCCTCCTGCATGAAGCGTCCACGGTCCGCGACCAGGCTCACCGCATCACTCAATGATAAACTGCCCGCCGCGACCAGCGCACTGTATTCACCCAGACTATGGCCAGCCATCGTTGTCGGCACACGATCAGTTTGCGATTGCCATGCGCGCCAAACTGCCACACCCGCAGCCAACATCGCCGGCTGGGTGATGTGCGTTTTGTTCAACTCGTCCGCAGGGCCATCCTGAATCAATGCCCAAAGGTCGTATTCCAGCGCATCGCTGGCCTCTTGAAAGGTTTGTTTGATCAGAGCTTGGGCATCAGCAAGCTCGGCCAACATACCCACTGACTGTGAACCCTGGCCTGGAAAAATCACTGCAAAGGTCATTTGTTAAATCCTGGGATGTGTTGCGAAGACATAAATATGAAGCAGCGTCTAACCGTTAGCTGATGTCGTTAGGAGTCCGATAAAATGTTTAGTATTTTAACAGCGCCGAACCCCAAGTGAATCCACCACCAAAGGCTTCCAGCAAAAGAGTATCGCCGCGTTTGATGCGCCCGTCCCGCACTGCTTTATTGAGCGCCAGCGGCACCGATGCCGATGAGGTATTACCATGTTCCTGCACCGTCACAATGACTTGATCAATATTCATTTTTAATTTTTTTGCGGTAGCATTGATGATGCGAATATTGGCTTGATGTGGCACCAGCCAATCGATGTCAGATTTCTCCATATTATTCGCCGCTAGGGTTTCATCAACAATGCGACCCAAGGTGTTAACGGCAATCTTGAACACCTCGTTACCCTGCATGGTGACGTATGCAACACCCGCACTGTCCGCCGCGTAACCTTCGGAGATTCCCCCCGTAGTGGACAGTAAATCCTTATGTTCGCCATCGGCGTGCAAATGCGTCGACAAAATACCGGGCTCGTCACTGGCACCCAGAACCACCGCACCCGCGCCATCGCCAAACAACACGCAGGTTCCGCGATCCGTCCAGTCAATAATGCGCGACATAGTCTCTGCACCGACGATCAAGGCACAACGGTGACTGCCGCTTTTGATAAATTTATCCGCAATACCCAACGCATAAACAAAACCGGTGCACACCGCCTGCACATCAAACGCTGCGCAGCCGTGAATATCCAGTCGATGCTGCAACAAACACGCCGTACTCGGAAACACGCGATCCGGTGTCGTCGTCGCGACGATGATCAAATCAATATCGCCCGGCGCGACACCCGCGCCATCCATCGCCTGACGAGATGCCTGCTCGGCCAAATCACAGGTGGTTTCACCCTCGGCGGCGATATGACGTTTTTTAATACCGGTACGATCAGTAATCCACTGATCCGTGGTATCGACCATGGCTTCAAGATCGTGATTACTGAGCACTTTTTCCGGCAGATACCCGCCCGTGCCCATTATTTTGGAGTAAATACAGGAATAACTATCCGAAGAATTCGTCAAACTGCTTGCCTTTGGGTCATTGCTTCTTCCACATGTTTGCTAATGCGTTCCGGTACGTTTTTGTCCACTTCCACTATCGCCTCACGGATGGCGCTGACATACGCTAACACATCCGCCCCACCGTGACTTTTGACAACAATGCCGGTGAGCCCGACAAAACTTGCGCCGTTATATTCTCGCGGGTCGATGCGACGCTTCAGCGCATTCAACACCGGCATCGCAATTAATCCCGCACAGCGGGTAAAAATGTTGCGCTTGAATTCTTCGCGCATAAAGTGGCTGATCATTTTCGCCACACCTTCGGTGGTCTTCAGCGAAATATTGCCAACAAAACCATCACACACCACCACGTCGACCGTGCCTTTAAAAATATCATCACCTTCGACAAAACCGACGTAATTAAGATCACTGTTCGCCAGAATGCGCGCCGCCTCTTTCACCCGTTCATTACCTTTGACCTCTTCCGCGCCAATATTCAACAAGCCAATGGTGGGCGATTCAATATTTTCCACTGCAGACGTCAGCACCGAACCCATTACTGCAAACTCGAAAAGATTGTCGGCACTGGTATCGACGTTGGCGCCCAAATCCAACATATGGGTATGACCCTTTATATTAGGCAAAGTAGAAATAATCGCGGGTCGATCAATGCCCGGCAAGGTCTTCAATACAAAGCGCGCCGTGGCCATCAAAGCTCCGGTATTGCCAGCGCTGACACAGGCCTTAGCACGCCCTTCTTTCACCAGATTAATGGCCACTCGCATCGAGGAATCTTTTTTGGTGCGCAAGGCAACGGAGGGTTTTTCATCCATGGCGACTTGTTGGGAAGCGTGCTGAATCGACACTCGGGCTGCAATAGCAACCGATGTACTCTGCTTGTGTGCCGCGAGTTCAGTATTCAAGGCCGATTCGTCGCCCACCAGAATAATGTGCAGCTGCGGTGACTCTGCAAGAATTTGCAAAGCCGCAGGCACGACCACCGAGGGGCCGTGATCACCGCCCATGGCATCCAGCGCAATAGAAAAATCTTTACTCATAATCGTTTTTTTAGAGGCTGTTTTTGGCTATTTTTAAAAAATGACGACGCAACAGGTGCCGCGCCGCAGTTTCTCAACACTCTACCTTGCAAGGAGCCCTGCAACAAAAAGAGGCAAGGTAATAAAGTACAGTGCTGAGAATCCAAACCGCGAAGGCAAAAACCGATGAGGCAGAAAAGCTCATTAATGTTTGTGACGCTGACGAAAACGTACTTTCGCCACCGAAGTCGTCACTAACGACTTATTCGTCGCTAGAGGAAGCAATCACTTTGCGACCACGATAATAACCATCGGCGCTCACATGGTGACGAAGATGGGTTTCACCGGTGGTCGGCTCAATCGATAACGTCGCAGGTTTCAACGCATCATGTGAACGACGCATACCACGACGCGAAGGTGTTACTTTGCTCTTTTGCACTGCCATTGTTCAATCCTCTTTTTTACAAGTGCTCTCAATCGTTTTATTTCGATTGGGAGGTTTTCAGTTTTGCCAGCACCGCAAATGGGTTTTCGCGTTTTGGCGTGTCTCTATCCGTTCCATCCGTCTCGCCTCCCTGGCCAGGTCCTTTGTCAAAAAAGGCCTCACTCTGCGAGCAATCGTTTATCTCGTGCATTGCCACCAACGGCAAGGCCAGAATTAATTCGTCTTCAATGATCGTTTCCAGTGTGGTGCCTTCATCCGTAACCACCAAAGGATCATAACTTTCCGGTAACGTCTGTGCCGCCTGCCGGGAGTTCACCATACCCAATTGAACATCCACGGTGACCACCAGCAGCATCTCGCCCATGCAACGTTGACACACCATCGGCAACGTTGTTTTCAGTGTTCCTAAAACGCCCCGAACGCCACCTTCATCAACACCGAACAACAAGCTGTAGTCAACCGTATAACGAGCGATCTCTTGCCCATCATCCGTGGCCAACAACGGAATGAGACGCGGCAAGGCCAACACTGACACACCGCCATCCAAGCTGCGGCCTTGTGTCGCAAAGGCATAGGGGTCAATAATTACCATTCTGTCCACAACCCACTTTGTCTACAGCCAATGTACCAACCCGACGTAAACGAGCGATTTTAAGGGGAATCCGGTTTTCTGTCAAAGCTTTAGCACCTCTTTTTCTCCCAGCCTGCGCCCCTGTCTGGACAAAGCACAGATGCTCCACGCAAATCGAGCCCCTGCAGGAGTTTCCATGCAATGGCTGGCTTGACAGGGCTGCGCTCGATCCGCAATAGTTCTCGCCTGATCCCGAGTCAAGTTTTTTTACCCGTCTGCCACTATTATAATCTGTATCACTAGCGAGGTTTGAAAAGAACGCGGCAGCACTCCTTATGAAAAGCTTTTAAAAACAATGTGTTGCTGATGACTCCCCGGCAGTGCATACACCAGTAATGGACCACGGGCTTGCCATGATCAAAAAAATTCTCATCGCCAACCGCGGCGAAATTGCCGTACGCATTGTGCGCGCCTGCGCCGAACTGGGCGTCAAATCCGTCGCTATTTATACCGATGCCGATCGTTACTCCCTGCACGTCAAAAAAGCCGACGAGGCTTACAACCTCGGCCCAGATTCCGTTTCCGGTTATCTGAATGTACACCGTATCGTCAATCTGGCCATTGCCACCGGTTGCGATGCGCTGCATCCCGGCTATGGCTTCCTGTCGGAAAATCCCCTGCTGGCTGACGCTTGCGAACGGCGCGGCATCCGTTTCATTGGTCCCAGCGCTGCGGTGATCCGCCAACTGGGCGACAAGCTGCAAGCCCGCGCGGCGATGGTCAAGGCTGGCGTACCCGTCACTCCCGGCAGCGAGGAGAATGTCGAAACAGTACAGGAGGCCTTGGTGGTGGCCGAGCAAATCGGCTATCCGGTGATGCTCAAAGCCACCAACGGCGGTGGCGGCCGGGGCATTCGTCGTTGTGGTGACGCCGATGAACTCAACCGCAGTTATGACCGCGTGGTTTCCGAAGTCAGCAAAACCTTCGGTAATGCCGAAGTTTTTCTGGAAAAGTGTATCGACAATCCACGGCATATTGAGGTGCAGATACTGGGCGATCAACACGGCAAAGTGATCCACCTGTTTGAACGAGATTGCTCCATCCAGCGCCGCCACCAAAAACTCATCGAGATTGCCCCCTCGCCACAGCTTAGCGAAGAGCAACGCAAATACGTCTGCAAGTTGGCGGTGACCGCCGCCAAATCGGTGGGCTACACCAACGCCGGTACCGTCGAGTTTCTGCTGGACAAGGACGACACCTTCTATTTCATGGAAGTGAACACCCGGTTGCAGGTCGAGCACACCATCACCGAACAGATTACCGGCATCGATATTGTGCAGGAACAGATTCGCATCGCCGCCGGACTGAAACTGCGCTTCAACCAGCGCGACGTAAAACGCCGCGGCTTTGCCATGGAATTCCGCATCAACGCCGAAGATCCGAAAAATGATTTCCTGCCCAGCTTTGGCCGGGTGACGCGCTATTTTGCCCCCGGCGGCCCCGGGGTGCGCACTGATGCGGCGATTTATACGGGTTACGAAATTCCGCCGCATTATGATTCCATGTGCGCCAAACTCATCGTCTGGGCGCTGGACTGGGATTCGCTCATCGACCGCGCCAGCCGCGCACTCAATGACATCGGCGTGTATGGCGTCAAGACCACGATCCCGTATCAACTGGAAATCCTGAAATCGCCGCATTTCCAGTCCGGTAAATTCGACACTTCCTTTGTCGAATCACACCCGGAACTGATCAATTATTCCGTGCGGCGTTCATCACGACGCCTAGCCGCCGCCATCGGCGCCGCCGTGGCCGCGCACATGGGGCTGTGAGCTTAAAATCACGCCATGAAAATAATCACCCGATACACTGCTGCCCCGTTAACAAATACTTGCTATGTTGTAATTCGTTGTTTTGCGTGGCCCACAGTGTGGTTTGTGGAATTGAGACATGAATAATCAGCATCCTCTCCCGTCATTCCGGCGCAGGCCGGAATCCAGTGGTCGCCTAAGAGCGCCTACTTTTGGTGCAACGACTTTCTGGATACCGGCATGCGCCGGTATGACGGATATAAAGTTAACGGGACAGCA
>CAYNYJ010000009.1:0-58018 GCA_964401355.1 uncultured Ectothiorhodospiraceae bacterium
CAAGAAAATTCCGATACAGTATCGAACACCGCAGGTGACGCCATTCTTTAAAAACGTCTTTAGGGAACCTCTGATCTATTCATGAACTCGTATCTTGCGCCTAAAATATCCAGCTTCATCGTTGCACTTACTTTTACGAAAAAAAGTTCGCAATAGCCAGCTATTACGTGCGATTCGCGCCTCGCCTAAGAGCGCCTACTGTTGGTGAATCTGAACATTTTAGATCACAATCTACTTCGTCCAGAATAAATCAGAGGTTCCTTAGATAACGTTACGTTAAAAACGTTATTTTGGAAACCTTACTGATTAAATATAAACCTTGAAATTCTAAATTCAGGATGATTTTTCGAGGAACCTGCCAGCCTCTCTTCAACCAAAAGCCTCAAGCGGATGTGTTACACTTCCAGCTGTCGGCCACGGCTAATCGCTGCCTCGACCTTGTTTTGCAGACCCCGTAATTTCGTCTCCAGGCCCGGCCCCTCGCCGCCACTCGCCTGTAATTGCAACAGATCATGCGCCAGATTCAAGGCCGCCATCACCGCGACACGGTCCGTCCCCACCATCTGACGTGCATCGCGAATCTCGCGCATTCTTTCATCCAACAGGCGCGCCGAATCCAGCAACGCAGCCTCTTCATCCACAGGACAAGCCACTTGGTAATCTTTGTCCAACACACGGATGCTGATGGCCTTGCTCTCGATTTTCGTCCTCGCCGCTTTGGCAGCCTTGGTAGTCATGTCTCCGTCTCCATCGCTTTGAGCCGCACCAGCATCGCTTCCACCCGGCTGCGCGCCAATTCGGCCTTTTCAATCAACCGGGCGCGCTCTTCCACCAACAGATTCTGGCGCTCGCGCATGAGACTGTTTTCATTGCTCAACTGGTCAGCCAACGCAATCAGTTCATCGATGCGCCCTTCCAGCTTGGAAACTTCAGATTCGGCCATTGCTTAGAAACCATTGCTTAAAAACCATTGCTTAAAAACCTTTTTAAAAGCCAGAGACCAGACATTATCGCCAATAAATCATACGGAAACATTTTTTTGCACGACAGTGAAATGCCAAAATTTTCGATCCACTATAGATCGGGTCTCAAAGTGGGTCAACGACTGTCAGCCATCGAGTCACAGTGCTAAAATGTGCGCTTCGCCCGCAACGACGACTCACAAAACAATGTTACGAGACCTTCCCGATTATCTGATCCTCACCAGCGCCCTCAAAAAACTCGGCACTGAAGTCACTCCTAGCGAGGTGCACGGCACACTAACAGGTTTATTGTGTGCCAACACCGGCGCAGACCCAGAGGTCTGGCAACAGGCGCTGTGGCCCAACCAGCCACGCGGCGATCTGCTGGCAGCGGAGGCCCGCGAAGTCTTCAATCAGACGCACGAGGTTACCCGGCGACAGCTCAACGACCCCGGCTGCGAATTCAAAATGATTCTGCCCGATGATGACGGCAGCATCGACCAACGGGTGCATGCCCTGGGCGACTGGTGTCAGGGTTATTTGATCGGCCTCAGCCTCGGCGGCATCAGCGATTTCGCCTCCCTGCCCGAAGATGCCCGCGAGATCACCAAAGACATGCTGGAGATCGCCCGCGCCGGCACCTCCTACGATTTGGAAGGCAGCGAAGAAGACGAAAATGCCTATGCCGAGCTGATGGAATATCTGCGTGTCGGCGTGTTGTTGATCAACGAAGAACTGCAACCGACCCAGGCAGCCCCGGTGACCACCATTCCCGACACAACGCTGCATTGACACATTCAAAGTATCGAGTTTCCAAACACGAGCATCGAGCACACCCTCTGACCCCGTTTTCCTCGCCCCACATCTCTGGATACTGGAAACTCATGCCTATACAATCGCCGCATGAACCCAAACTCACACATCAAGCCCGCTGAATTCGCCCGCCGCCGCAAACGCCTGATGCAGATGATGGGCAAGGCCTCGGTGGCGATTTTGTCTGCCGCACCCACCCGCATCCGCAACCGCGACGCCGAGCACACCTATCGGCAGGACAGCGACTTCCATTACCTCACCGGCTTCAACGAACCCGAGGCGGTGCTGGTGCTGATCCCCAAACGCAAACACGGCGAAGTGATTCTGTTCTGCCGTGAACGCGACCCGGAAATGGAAACCTGGCACGGTCGTCGCGCCGGTCTCGAAGGTGCCATCGAACACTACGGGGCCGACGATGCCTTCCCCATCACCGACATCGATGACATTCTGCCCGGTCTGCTGGAGAGCAGCACACGCGTGTTTTACGCCATGGGCAATGACACCCAGTTCGACCAGCGCGTCACCGGCTGGGTCAATCGGCTCAAGCAACAGTCGCGCGCCGGGGTACACACTCCGGGCGAATTTGTCGCTCTCGATCATTTACTGCACGACATGCGCCTGTATAAAAGCCCTGCCGAAATCCGCACCATGCGCAAAGCGGCCAAGATTTCCGCCCAGGCCCACATCCGCGCCATGCAACAGTGCCAGCCGGGCAAAATGGAATACGAGATCGAGGCGGAATTTCAACACCACTTCAAACAACACAATTTCGCCAACGCCTACACCCCCATCGTCGGCGGTGGTGACAACGGCTGCATCCTGCATTACACGGAAAACAATGCGGAGCTGCGCGACGGCGACCTGCTGCTGATCGACGCCGGCGCGGAAAACGAACTCTACGCCGCCGACATCACCCGCACCTTTCCTGTCAACGGTCGCTTCAGTCCCGAACAAAAAGCCCTGTATCAGGTGGTGCTGGACGCGCAACTCGCCGCCATCGAAAAGGTGCAGCCTGGCAACCACTGGGACGAACCCCACGCCGCCGCAGTGCGGGCACTCACCAAGGGCTTAATCAAACTCGGGCTGCTCAAGGGCAACTTGCGCACGCTGATAAAAGAACAAGCCTATCGGGTTTTTTACATGCACCGCACCGGCCACTGGCTGGGACTGGACGTGCATGACGTGGGCGACTACAAAGTCGGCGAAGTCTGGCGCGAACTGGAACCGGGCATGGTGCTCACCGTGGAGCCGGGGCTGTACATTGCCTCCGGCAGTAAAATCGACAACCGCGCCGTCGCCAAAAAATGGCAGGGCATCGGCATACGCATCGAAGACGATGTGCTGGTCACCAAAGACGGCCATGAGGTGTTGAGCAAGGATGCGCCCAAGACCGTCGCCGCGATCGAGGCGCTAATGGCTGGAGTAAAACAATGATTTTTTTTGTCGGGTGTACCCTCTGGAGCATAAAAGTACTACCTACCGGGATCATGGTGGACAGTACCCGCCCTACGATAAATGACTAGTACCGACTACGATCTGATCATCATCGGTGGCGGCATGGTGGGTGCAAGCCTGGCGATCAGCCTGGCCGAACAGCCGCTGCGCATCGTCCTGGTTGAAGCCGCACATTTCCCCACCGGCGAAAAAAACAAAGCGCCCCCTCCCAGCTACGACGACCGCGCCATTGCTTTATCCTTCGGCGCCCGACGTATTTTTGAAGGCATGGGGCTGTGGGACGCTATCGCACCGCAGACCACGGCCATCAAACACATCCACGTTTCCGACCAGTGCCGGTTTGGCATCACCCGTTTGAATGCCCAACAGGAAAACGTTGACGCCCTGGGTTACGTGGCCACGGCACGGCAACTCGGTGCGACGCTGATGGCCAAGCTCCAACAGTGTGCCAACCTGACACTATTGAGTCCGGCGACACTGACCGAGCTGAAAATCGGCAGCGATCACGCCACCGCAATGATTAGCCGCGACGGTGACAATGCCGAACCCGTCACCGCCAAGCTGGTGGTCGCGGCCGACGGCGGCAATTCATCGGTACGCCAGCAACTGGATATTCGCAGTTCCGCGCGTGACTATGGCCAGACCGCAATCATCGCCAATATCAGCCCCGAAAAACCACACCGTAACACCGCTTACGAGCGCTTTACTCAGCATGGCCCGCTGGCATTACTGCCAATGCTGGACAATCGCTGCTCGCTGGTGTGGACACGTTCGCCCGAGGATGCCGAAGGCCTTTTGAATTTAAGTGACGACGATTTTCTCGCCGAGCTGCAACCCTGTTTCGGCAAACGCCTCGGGCGTTTTTTGAAAGTGGGAAAACGCCACAGCTATCCCTTGCAACTGATTCAAACGCAAGAGCAGGTACGTTCCCGGCTGGCGCTGATCGGTAACGCGGCACACACTTTGCACCCCATCGCCGGTCAGGGTTTTAACCTCGGCCTGCGCGACGTCGCCACCCTTGCGCAACACATCGTTGATGCGCATCGTGCGGCAACGGACATCGGCAATCTCACGGTATTGGAGGCTTACGCAGACTGGCGTCAACGCGACCACCGGCAGGTGATCGGTTTTACCAACACCCTGGTCAAAACCTTTTCCAATCGTTTGCCGCCGCTGGCGCTGGCGCGCAACCTTGGGCTCATCGCCACCGACATCATCCCGCCGTTAAAGCACACCTTGGCCCGTCACTCCATGGGCATTGCCGGCAAACTGCCACGGCTATCACGAGGCTTGCCGCTGTGACAAAAACCGCCCCTGAAAAATACTACGACATCGTAATTATTGGCGGCGGCATGGTGGGCACGGCTTTGGCCTGTGCATTACATTCTGCACCGCGCCGCTCTCATTTATCCAGCACGCGTTTATCTGTTGCACTCATCGAAGCTAGGCAGCCTAGCTACGACTGGCCAGCCAACTCCTTTGATCTGCGAGTCAGCGCCATCACTCGCGCATCGCAGCGTTTTCTTGATGAGCTCCAGGTCTGGCCAGCCATCCTCAATGAACGTGCAACGGCTTATGGTGACATGCGGGTATGGGATGCAAATGGCAATGGCAGCATTCATTTCGACTGTGCAGACATCGGCGAAGCCAATTTAGGCCATATTATTGAAAATCGCGTCATCAACAAAGCCTTGAACGCGCGAGCCAAGCATATCGATAATCTCGACATTTTTTGTCCGGCAAAACCCACACAATTGTTTCTTGATGAACACTCAGCCAAACTGCAATTAGAGAATGGTAGCCTGCTCGAAACCACGCTGCTGGTGGGTGCCGATGGTGGACAATCCTGGCTGCGCCAACAGGCGGGCATCTCCGTCACTACCCGCGACTACCAACAAACCGCCGTGGTTGCCAATGTCACCACGGAATTCTCCCATCAACACACCGCATGGCAGCGTTTTTTGACGACCGGCCCACTGGCGTTTTTGCCCCTGTCAAACACCACTGACGCCGACCACATCAGTTCCATCGTTTGGAGCACCACGGCCGAAGAGGCTGCACGCCTGTGTGACATCGACGACGCCCACTTTTGTCGTGAACTGGAAATCGCCTTTGATGCGAAATTGGGGAAGATACTCACCACCGGACCTCGTGCCCGCTTCCCCATCAAAGGCCAACACGCCGAGCATTATGTGAAAGCCCATCTCGCACTGATCGGCGATGCGGCGCACACCATTCATCCACTGGCAGGCCAGGGGGTCAATTTAGGCTTTGCGGACGCGCAATGTCTTGCCGACACCCTTCGCAACGCCCAGCACGCACAGAAAAACATCGGCAGTCTTAAAACCCTGCGCCGTTTTGAGCGCAGCCGACGTGGCGACAATTTGCTGATGCTGGAAGCCATGGGCGTTTTCAAACACCTGTTCAGCAATAACGCCCCAGGACTACGTGAATTGCGCAGCGCCGGCCTCAATTTCTCGGATCGCAGCGCCGCAATCAAACATTTTTTCATGTCGAAAGCATTGGGCTAAACCCAAGCCGATTATATATCTGCCACTCAACAGTTTTTTCTAAAGTACATTTCATGTTCGGCCGAATAGATGACAGTATGTTACTACCCAGTCGCCTGAAAAGGATGCTGCTTCTTTTTAAAATCCCGGTCGTCATGCCGGCGAATGCCGGCATCCAGGGAGGGTGGCAATACATGCAAGGCTGTATTTTAGGTTAATGTTGACAGGGTAACGGGCTTTGATATGTTTATATCCAGCTCCTGGATACCGGCATTCGCCGGTATGACGGTGGATTTAAGTAACATGAGTAGTATTCATTATTAGTGACTTGTTAGTAACTCTGCAAAAAGATATCTTCTGCGTCTAACCTTTATAAAAAATGAATCGCGACACAGCACCGATAACCGAACCCAATTCCGATACGGACACGGAAACAGCCCTGCCACACACCCTGACACGGCGGCTGTGGCTGGGCTTTGGCAGCATTATCCTGATTTTGGGAATCACCAGCACCATCTCCACAGTACTTCTCAAACAAATAAACGACGACCTGCTGATATTGTCCAATGTGGAAATGCCACTGGGACAGGCCATCCTGGAAATGGAAATCAATGCTGGTGAGACTGCCCGGATCATCCTCGACTACGTGAATCATGCGAAGCCCTCTCATCTCGCGGAGCTGGAGAAAGCGCAGCAGGGGTTTGCGATGCATGCCGCCGAATTTAACAAACTGGTCACACACCACCCGGAGGCGAAACAACTCGGTGCCGAGGTCATCACGTTCTACAGCGAGTTTACCGCCCTGGGGAAGCAAATAACGACGCGAGTGGATGGACGGACCGCAGCGCTAAGGCATTTCAAGGAACACACAGAGGACATCGACCGCCTCGTTGACGACGAGCTGCAACTCATCGCGAAGCAGGATATCGCCAGTGACATTATCATACTGGAAGCCGCCCTTAAATTGGAGATACACACACTAGAGGCGTTCGCCGCCGTCGAAAGTTATATTCTCGATCCACAAACTGAATTCAAGGATAAAGTCACGCATGCCAAAGAGCAATTCAATAAATACCTGAACGCCTATCGGGCGACCAGCCCCATCTCTGCTAAAGAGAAATTGCTTATGCGCGTGGCCACGGACTTTGCCGAGGCCATGCAGGCAGGACACGAAGCCATCACCCTCAGCGATGAAACGCACCGCCTGCTTGAGCGCTTCAAGCAGCTCCTCGTCAACATCGATACCCACCTCGACGAAAAAATCCAGCCCATGATCCTGGCAGCGACACAAACAGCAGCGGCCGACGTGGCCCGCTCAACGCGACTCGCGCTCATCACTCTATGGTCCATGAGCCTGATAGGCGCCCTGATTGCCATCACCCTGGCTTGGCGTCTTGGTGGCAGAATCATCCACTCCGTAGAGAGGCTGGTGCATGGTGCCAGGGAAATCGGCCGGGGCAATCTGAAAACCCGGATCGACCCCGGCAGCAACGATGAGTTCGGCTACTTGGCCAATACTCTCAACCAGACACTGGACAAACTGTTGTTCTCCCGGCAGGAAATCCTGCGTGGCAAGCGGCGCATGCAAGCCATCCTGAACACCGCTGCCGATGGCATCATCACCATCGACTCGAAAGGCCTCATCACTTCCTTCAACCATACCGCCGAGGAACTGTTTGGCTATACGCTCGACGAGGTCATCGGTAACAACATCAAGATGCTGATGCCCGAGCCTTACCACAGTGGCCACGACGGCTATCTGAAGAATTATCAACACAGCGGCAAGAAAAACATCATCGGCATTGGCCGCGAAGTGACAGGCAGGCGCCGGAACGGCACTGTCTTCCCCATGGACCTGGCCGTCAGCGAAGTCATCGAGGATGAGGATGAGGGTAAGGGTAAGGGTAAGGGTAAGGGTAAGGGTAAGGGTGAGAAAATTGTGTCATACACCGGCATCGTCCGCGATATTACCGAACGCAAGCAAGCCGAACAGGCAAAATCCGAATTCGTATCAACGGTCAGCCACGAGCTGCGCACACCCTTGACTTCGATCAAGGGAGCACTCGGCCTAATCCGGTCAGGAACCCTGGGTCAGCTCTCGAATAAAATCCAGTCGATGGTGGACATCGCCTACAGCAATTCGGAACGGCTGATGCTGCTGATCAACGATATCCTCGATACGGAGAAATTCGAAGCCGGAAGGCTGTGGTTCCACATGGCATCGATGGATGTCGTGTCGTTAATAGCTGATGCAATAAAGGCCAACAAAGGATATGGCGACGAACACGGCATCACTTTCGTCTACGCAGAACCGGCTGAAAAAATATGGGTGAAAGGTGACAAAGACCGACTGATGCAGGCCTTATCCAATTTGATGTCCAATGCCGTCAAATTCTCACCGGCCGGGGGCCAAGTCGTCATGTCCGTCATGTATACCGGCGGCATGGTTCACATCGCAGTGAAAGATGACGGCTGCGGCATTCCGGAAGAATTCAGAGACAGAATTTTTGACAAATTCACCCAGGCCGACTCATCCGACACCCGTCAAAAGGGCGGCACCGGGCTGGGTCTCACCATCACCAAAGCCATCACCGAACGACATGGCGGAACCCTCAGCTTCGACACCGCGATCGACAAAGGCACGACCTTTTACATCAATCTTCCAGAGCTGAAAGAAGCTGGCGCAAATGAGACCGCTCATTAGATTCGCTCCAGTCAACCGTCCCCCACTAAAGCAGCACGTTTAATTTCCCATCATCCTGCCGCAAGCGCCCCATCCACTTGGCCCAGACGGACGCTCAAGAAATCTGTAACACTTTCTCCAGCAGCTGTTTGATGGTCTCCTGATCAAAGTTTTTCTCCAGCGCTCCATCAAACCCATGGTCTTTGTATCGAGTCATCTCCGGGCCGCCGCTGTAGCCGCTGGCGACGATGATTTTGGCCTGGGGATCAAGGCGGCGGATGAGAGCGGCGACGGCTCTGCCACCCTGTTCACCAGGCAGGGAGAGGTCGAGGATCACAATGTCAATGCGGTTGCCGCTGTCTAACGCCTCTTGGTAGTGGCCGAGGGCTTGCTCGCCAGTACTGGCGAGCAGGGTCTGGCAGCCGAGTTTTGCTAGCCGCAGGCTGAACAGTTCTCGTACGTCGGCTTCGTCGTCCATGACCAGGATGGTGCACCCGGCGAGGGTGTTTTGGGACGCGCGGGTATCGCTGGGGGCTTGGGCGTCGGCTGGGTTTGTGGGTTCGTCGAGTCGGTTGCGCACTTGGGCTAGCAGAGTGCGGGAGCTGTAGGGTTTGTAGAGCAGGTTTTGGTGCAGGGCGTCGTCACCTAGAGCGGAGGGGCGGTCGTCGGCGAAGCCGCTGACCATTTGCAGTTTGATGCGGGGGTAGTGTTGCTGGACGTGGGCGGCGAGTTGGTAGCCATCCATATGGGGCATGATGAGGTCACTGATGATGAGGTCAATGGGGGCATTTTCGCAGTCGGCCTTTTCGAGGATGCGCAGGGCCTGGGCGCCGTCGTGGGCGGTGAGAATGCGGTAGCCTTGGGTGCTTAAGATGTCTTGTGCCAGTTCGACTAGGGCGGGTTCGTCGTCGACGATCAGGAGGGTTTCGCTACCGCGCATGTGTTGTGTTTCTGCGCAGGGAGGAGTGGGGCTGTGGGTGCCGGTGTGGCGGCTGCGGGGAAAGTAGAGAACGAAGCAGCTGCCTTGTCCCGCTTCAGAATAGACTTTGATGACGCCGCTGCTGCGTTCAACGAAGCCGTAGACTTGGCTGAGGCCGAGGCCGGTGCCACGTTCGCCTTTGGTGGAGAAAAAGGGGTCAAAGATTTTTTCTTTGGTGTCGATGTCCATGCCGCTGCCAGTGTCGGTGATGCTGAGCAGGATGTAGTCGCCGACGTCCAGGTTTAGCCGTTGCGCGTCCAGGGTCGTCAGTTTTTGGTTGTGGGTGCGCAGGGTGAGTTGTCCATTTCCACTGATGGCGTGCATAGCGTTGATGCTCATGTTGATGATGGCGTCTTCCAGGTCACCATTGTCCAGCAATACGGGCCAGAGATTGTCTGCGAGGTCGAGCACCAGTTTGATGCGCACGGTCAGGGTTTTTTCCAGCATCAGTCGCTGTTCCTGGATCAGTTCGTTGATGTTCAGCACCGTGGCATCCAGGCTTTTATGGCGGGTGAAGGCCAGCAATTTTTGGGTGAGTTTGGCACCACGCTCGGCGGCACGCTGGATGCTCTGGGCATATTTCCCCAGCGTTGGCTCATCCGTCAGGCGATCATTAAGTTGCTCAGCGTAACCCATGATGATGCCTAACAGGTTGTTGTAGTCGTGGGCGATGCCGCCAGTGAGTTTGCCCAGGGCCTCCATTTTCTGGCTGCGGCGAAGTTGTTCTTCCTGGTGCCGACGTTCGGTAATATCGGTAGAGATACCACACACCGCGTAGATATTATTTTCTTCATTGAACAGGGGAAACTTGATCGAAACGTAGGTGTGAATACCGTCGTCCTGAGGAGCCCTTTCTTCTGATTCTATGGCGTGCCCTGCAGCCAGCACCGCTTTGTCGTTACTTTGCATCTGATCGGCAACGTCTTTGGGGAAAATGTCGTGTAAGGTTTTATTGAGGATGTCTTCACGTTTTGTATGAAACAGTTTTTCAAATTGCTGGTTAATAAAAATAAAACGCCCTTCGATATCTTTCACATAAATAACCGCAGGCGAATGATCCATAATGGCTTGCAAGTCACGTTTGCTTTTGGTCGCAGCCTCCCGCAAATGATACTGTTCCGTTACATCATTAAACACCAACACCATGCCTAATATTTTTTCATCGGCACGAATCGGTGCCGCAGAATCGGCGATCTGATATTCCGCGCCGTGCTTTGAAATCAGCGTGGTGTGGTTGCTGAGAAAAACTGTCTTACCCGTGGCAATCACCTTTTCAACCGGGTTTTCCATAGGCTCTCGCGTGGTCACATTAATGATCGGAAAAATGGTTTTGAGCGGTTGCCCCTCGGCCTCGGCCAATGACCAGCCCGTGAGTTGTTCGGCAACAGGATTCATGCGCGTGACATTGCCTTCGGCATCGGTGGCGATCACCCCGTCGCCAATGGAGTTAAGCGTGATACGCAGATTTTCCTCTCGATCCTGCAGTATCAGCATATCGCGAGTACGTCTGCGCTCGTGGCGTTGCAACACAACACCAATCAACACGCCCAGTATTCCGGTGATGGCGACCAGCAGGCCTTGCATGAAATGAAATCGCCGCAGTTGCTGCTTCACCATCAAACGCAAAGCAACCAATACATCGTCGGCGTTCAACAGAAAATCATCAAACGTCTTGTCGAAGCGTTGATCAATATCCGAGCCGACGCCGGATACCGATCGTAGCCTCCATCTCTCCTGGGCAATTACCCGGAAGGCTCTGATACCCTCCAGCGTCTGCTCGATCCCCTCGCGTAACGCCAGCTCCTTCAGTGGAACATAGCTGTTCCCATTGGCTTCCCCCCCTTCGAGCATTGCCAAGGCGTACCATTCTGCTTTATCCAGATATTTCCAAACATCCCTGATATCAACAAAGGGATCCCCACTGATGATTTCCTCGAACCACAAATGCGCACTGGTAGCTTGATATTTAATATCCACAGCCGCGCCAATTAAAGGCACGTAACGCTCCACCATGCTGCGCCCTGTGTGAAAGGAATAAAACACCACGCTCGCAACTCCCAAGGTCAGTATGGCTACCCACAGGAAAGGCGTTCGCCTGTCACTCTTTGTGTCCATAAGGCCCCGGGTTTCAGACTGTATTTGTACTTTCAGCATAACAATCCACCTGCCGCTGTATTAAAATTGCAAACAATCAAACAAGCCCTTGAGGCTAATTTTAAACAGCTTGCTTTGCGTATTCAGTAACACGACAATTATTAATTCTCTATTTACGGTTTATCTTATATCATCATTCGCTCTACCAGACTCCACTAAAAATATAAGGGTATGATTCCGTTCCTCGAGGTATTTATTGGCCCTCCACTCAACGAATTCACATCACTTCTCTTAACATTGCCGCCATCCTGATTACCGTTTGGCTCATTTTCCCCATCGCCTCCGCCCCGATATGGGATTTCACCAGCAGCACGCTCGTGAAAATCTGTTCACTGCGATTCCACACAGCCATTTTCATGATGAAAATAATGCACCCGGTTTCCAGGCAAATGCCCTCTTGATTTTCCAATGATAATCATTATCATTTGCAACAAATCAGTAAACCCTTGGAAAACCTCACATGAAACATTTAACCGTCCCGCTTCTGCTCTGTCTGCTTGCCGTTATTTTGAGCATTTCCCCTGTTCTTTCTATGGCTGATGACAGCCTGGTCATCTATTCCGGACGTAGCGACAAATTCGTCAAACCGGTGATTGCCAAATTCACTGAGCAAACCGGTATCAAGGTCATCTTGCACACCGGCAAATCCACAGCATTGCTCAACAAGCTGCGCATCGAAGGCAAGCGTACCGACGCCGATTTATACCTGAGCAATGACGCTGGCAATCTGCAACGTGGCAGCGACTGGGGACTGTTTCGCACTATCGACAGCGACTTACTGAGTCCCATCGACCCCGCCTACCGGGCCACCGATAATACCTGGGTGGGGCTGTCCGCTCGTGCCCGCGTATTGGTGGTCAATACCCAGGGGCCCTGGGCTAACAAACTCACTTCGGTGTTTGATCTCGCCGACCCGGCCCTCAAGGGCAAACTGGGCATCACCAACAGCACCAACGGCAGCTATATCGCCGGTGTGACGGTATACATGCTCGCCGCCGGGAAAGATAAAACCCGTCAATGGCTGCAAGGTATGAAGGCCAATGTGGGTGGCAAAGTGTTCAACAAACACAGCAGGGTGGTGAAGGCCGTGGCCCGCGGTAAATTGCAAGTGGGGCTGGTTAATCACTATTACATCTACCGTCATCTCGACAAATACCCGGACGCACCCATCAAGATCATATTGCCAGATCAAGGCAAAGATGAAATGGGCATCGCCTGGAATGTGGCCGGTATCGCCATTACCAAAAGCACCCCCAAAGCCGCATTGGCCGAAAAATTGGTGGCTTTCCTGGTGTCCGCCGCCGGCCAATATCAGTTTGCCAAGATCAATCGCGAATACCCCACCCGCATCGGTATCGCGGCCAACAGCGTCATCCCCGCCGCAGGCAGCTACCGAATCGCCAATGTGCCCATGACGGCACTGGGCACGCAACGCGACGCGACCCTGGACCTCATCGAACAAGTGGGCATGCCTTGAATCTCAGTGACAAACTGTTAGTGGCGAGGGGTTAAATTGGCAGCCTCACTTAGCTCCATGCTCTCTGCCACGTTCAGCAATTCCGCTCGCAACGGTGGTCAGCGATTTATTTCGCTCGGCGGAATCGCCGTGGTGGTGGTGGTATTGGCCGCCATGCCGTTGCTGTATGTCATTTACAACAGCCTGCAACTCTCCACCGAGCAATGGGGTCAACTGTGGAGCAGCCGCTTGCCAGAGCTGTTGTGGAACACCCTGTCACTGGCGGTACTGGTCTCCATTGGCTGCGTCATTTTGGGCGTTTCCAGCGCCTGGTGGATCGCCCGCCGAGAATTCCCTGGCCGACGTCTCGCCACCTGGCTGATGATTCTGCCACTCACCGTGCCCACTTACGTATTCGCCCACATCTACACCACGCTGTTGGAAGAGGACGGCTGGCTGGGACGGCTCTGGTTATGGCTGTTTGGCGACGATGCGCCCCTGCCCGATCTGTATAACATCTGGGGAGTGACATTAATTCTCTCCCTGGCCGGATTTTCCTACGTGTTTTTATTGACCCGCAGTGCCTTGTCGCAATCCACCCGCTCATTGGAAGAGGCGGCGCGCATCCAGGGGGCCAGCGGCTTTGAAGTCTTTTGGCGCATTAATCTACCACTGCTGCGACCCGCCATCGCCGCGGGACTGGCCGTCGTGGTACTGCACGTATTGTCCGATTTTGGCGCTGTCAGCATGCTGCGCTTCCAGACCTTTACACTGAGCATTTACCTGCAAATGAGCGGGCGTTTCGATTACCAGGCCGCCGCAGGCCTGTCACTCATCCTGGTGATGCTGAGCCTCACTTTTCTGGTACTGGAACGTTTTTTCCGCAGCCGCCAACGTTATTATTCCACCCGCCAAAATCGTCAGCAAACTCTGCGCCAAGCTTCCCGTCTGGAGACAAGCTTGATCTGGCTGTGGCTGGGCCTGATCACCCTGTTCGCCTTTGGTCTGCCGCTGGCCTGGATGCTGAGCTGGAGCTGGCAGGCCTGGACACAGGATTTGATTAACGCCGAATTCTGGGGTTACGCCGGCAACTCATTAATGGTCGCCACCATCGCCGCCACCCTCGCGGTAATCGCCGCTTTCCCTGTGGCTTTTTACAATGCCCGCAAACGCTCCACGGGCAGCCAAGCCCTGCTGCAGTTTTCCAGCGTGGGGTTTGTGTTACCCGGGCCAGTGATCGCACTCGGCATCCTGAGTTTTCTACTGGCCCAGCTACCGTTTCTGTACGGCGGACTGGCTGCCCTGCTGATCGCTGTGGTCATCCGTTTTCTGCCACTGGCGGTACAAGCCCAGGACGCTGCCATGGCCCAGCTCACCCCCTCACTGGAACAGGCTGGCCGCAGCCTCGGTGCCGGGCCACTGGAAAATCTCTGGCGAGTCGTGTTGCCCATGATCCGCGGCGGCATGGCCACCGCCTGGGTGCTGGTGTTTATCGACGTCCTCAAAGAATTACCCGCTACCTTGATTCTGCGCCCTACCGGCTTCGACACTCTGCCGGTGCGTATCTGGATCGAGGCCAGCGAAGAAATGCTGGAACTGGCCGCCCCTGCGGCCCTGATGCTGGTGATTGGCGCATTGCCGGTGCTATGGATCATGATGCGCGGCCAGACAACAAACACCGGCTCCGACTAGCCGAAACCGTCGGCTTTCTTTACAATCCCCTCCTCAACAAGCCCGGCTATCCCGGGCGTTGCATACAAGCCATTGTTTAATAGAACTATTCATATAATGGCTTGATAATTGCTTAAACCCCGACATTGAGCAAATTTTAGTCATTTTAGCGGTCTTAACACGGACGCGAACAAGGTCTGCGGCACTAAACGCCCATGGCCATCAGGAGTTTTTCAACAGCATGACCCAGCAGCCCCGTACCCAACACCTTATCTCTGCTGGAATATCGCGCATACGGGCCTTTTTTATCGCCCTCGCATTGACCGGCATGACCGCCACACCCAGCTTTGCGTCCGACAATAAACAACAGCGGCTCGCGGCCAAGCAAATACGTTGCCTGGCGCTCAACGTCTATTTTGAAGCACGCGGCGAAGCCACGGAAGGCCAACTTGCGGTTGCAATGGTCACCATGAATCGAGTCAAAAACCGTTATTACCCAAATACGGTGTGTGGCGTGGTCTGGCAAAAAAGGCAATTTAGCTGGACCCACGATGGCAAAAGTGACCGCCCGCGGGATGTTCAAGCCTGGGACCTGGCACAGAAGATCGCCCGCTTTACCTACCAGCGTTACGGCAAACTTTCAGAGCGAACCCGAAATGCCTTGGATCTGACCAAAGGCGCCTTACATTTTTACGCACCTCAGCTGGCATTACCTTACTGGGCAAAAGTCCACACCGTGACTCGCGAAATCGGCGGACATATCTTTTTAACAGGCAGGAGTTAAAGGCTAGGACTGAGGACTGAGTTTAAGCCAATTGTTCTGTTGCTAAATCCTTAGTCCTCAACACTCAGTCCTTTATTTTAAACGGGCTCTTTCCAGGAAATTTCTTTTCCCTGCTGTGCAGAGCGTACGCTCAACACATAAGGCTTGGTGTTGGAAGATTCGTAATAGGTGCGCGTCATCATTTCACTCATGATGCCGGTCGTGAGGAACTGGATAGAAACCACCACTAGCAGCACGCCCAGCAACAACATGGGTCGGCTACCAATATCTTCTCCAAACACTATTTTCAATATCACCAGATAACCCAGCATGCCTCCACCCAGAGTGCCCATCAGCAACCCGATGCGGCCAAAAAAGTGCCCCGGTCGCGCCCGAAAACGCATAAAAAAGTAGACAAATAACAAATCAAGCAATACCCGATATGCGCGTGAAATTCCGTATTTGGATTCGCCGAATTGCCGCGCATGATGAGTGATAATTTCTTCTTTTATACGAGATGGCGACGTATTAGAGGCCACCCATGCGGGAATAAAGCGGTGCATCTCGCCGTAAAGCCGTACACTTTTAATAATCTCGGCGCGGTACACTTTCAAGCTGCAACCGTAATCGTGTAGCCGAACACCCGTGATATTGCCAATCAACCAGTTGGCCATGCGTGACGGAATTTTACGCATCAATAATTTGTCCTGGCGATTCTTACGCCAGCCTGACAATAAATCCAGATCATCATTTAACAAACGCGACACCATGCGCGGAATGTCGATAGGATCATTTTGCAAATCACCATCCATGGTGACAATCACGTCACCACGCGCGACATCAATACCTGCCTGCATCGCTGCGGTCTGACCAAAATTACGCTGTAGCTCCAGCAAACGAATATGACTCAAACCTTGATCGGCAAGTATGCGTTTAATAATCGCCACGGTGTCATCACTGCTACCATCATCCACCAACAACAATTCCCATTTGCTCGCGAAATTGGCCAACGCCTCATTGGTGCGTTCGATCAATGGTGTCACACTGCCCTCTTCGTTAAACAGGGGAATAACCACCGACAGCGAGGCCGCAGAATATGCGGGCGCAGTGGTATCATCACTGGCTTCGCTAGCAACTTTCCCTGAAACGTTCTTAGCAACGTTCTTAGCAACGTTGTTAGGAACCTTGTCAGTATTTATATCCAACGAAGTGTTTGTCATCAACAACAGACCCTCTGGCAACAAGGTGAATGGCCCCGACGGGGACAGGGATGGTACTCTGGGTACGCGGCACAAATCCGCACACTCAACAATTAGGCCAAGAGTATAACGGATACTTCAGGTATCTTGAGCGGATTTGTTAAACCAGCGGTAGTGCGGAATTAATGATGGCTACTGCAGGGCGGGCGACTCGGGGGAAGATTGGGTCATGTCGTGATAACGCACCTGACGCCGAAACACGTCGATATCGATAGGCGAAAGAATCTCGTCAATGAGACTGCGCATCGGCAGAGAACGAGAATCCGGTTTAGTATTTTTCCACGGCACAATGTAAAGCACCTTGGGCAACTCTCGGGCACCGGTGATTTCCGTAGCCTCCAACTCCAGCTTTGTCTCCGCCAACAGCGGTGACAAACACGCAAGCATCGACAACAACAATACCATCATCATCCCGCTTTTCAGTTTATTCAATCGCATTACTCACCTGCTCACTTCTTTCATTTTTGGCGTAACGCCCCGGGCTCAATTTTGTTAATGCAAAAAAACTTTTCCTGACCCATTCGTCATAAATACCTTCCCGTGCCCGCAAAGTATTGACGACATGCACCTCAATCGCCTTTTCTTCAAATGGATAGGCCTGTTCTTCCAGCAAAATATCATACTGCTCTAATTCATCTACAGACAAACCCTTGGGGCGTTCCGAATCAAACAGTCCCTGCCCGAAATCATTGTAGATTTCAGCAATGTGGAAAGTCGATGCGGTAGTCACCGCTTCAACACCGTAATTTGCCGCAGCAGTAAAAGCCTTAATGCTTTCCTGCATTAACTGTTTTTTCTTTTTAAGATTTTCTTTCAACGGCTGCACCAGATGAACTTTGCGATATCTCACGTACATAGGTTCGGCCAGCTCCAGTTCTGCGTTAGCCGCTAGGTAACGGCTGCGGTCTGTGTCAGTCCCAGCCTTATTGGCTTCAATCAGCTTGCCCAGCCAGTAATGGCGCGACTGAAGCTGGCCCTTTTTCTGGTATATTGTGGCCAGGCGATGTCGGGCTTCAATAGCCTCATCAAAGGCTCCAGGAAAAGTGATAATATACCTTTTATACACCTCAATGGCTTTATCCCGCTGCTTTCCTTTTTCATAAAACTCTGCCACTTGCCACAACAACAGGCGTTTTTTATTGCTATCGGTTTCACTGCGATACAGCACCTCATAGGCACCTGCAGCCCGTTGCCAATCACCACTTTTTTCATAGGCCAGTGCCAGCTTTGAGTCGGCATCCGCACGCAATTTATGGCCTGGAAAATTCTGCACAAATGCTTTTAACACGGGAATTACCATGGCCCACTCCTGACTGGCGTAGAGCGAGGCAGCAGCATCGTAATCTGCATTGGAACGGATCGAAGCTTTAGGCGTTAGTTGACCCACTCGTAAAAAATGCCGTGCAGCATCCCGCTGCCTACCAGCAGCCCGGGCACTCTCACCTTGTTTATAAATCGCGGCAGCCAGTAATTCTTCATGGTCACGACGATCTTTGTCATCCACTGCAGCAAGTTGCAGGCGCTTGATCGTCGCCACTTCTGCCTGCGGGTACAGGCCCCGTTTGAACTCTCCCTGCGCGACAATCGCCCAGTTGATACGTAACAGTTCCCGCGATGCCTCTGGCCGATGTCCAATGACGTGGTGTGCCGTCGCCACTGCGTTGCGATAATCGTTCAACACCAACAATTCCTCAGCCGCTTTGGACATCACCTTGACGGCGCGTTTGTCATGAGGAAAGTGGCTGACAAAACGTTTGCCACTGGCAATGGAAATTTTATACTGACGATCAGTAATCTTGCCCTGCAGCTGCTGACGATGCGCAAGCAATGCGGCATAACCGGCCTCTGCACTTTGCGCAAAGCGAGGATAACGATAAGCGGTGATTTCAAATTCCTCCGCCGCAGCCTGCACCTCACCGCTATCCAGCAGACTCTCAGCCAGCAACATGTTTTTTTCCGGCGTTTGTTGATCATCAGGAAATGACCGCACATAACTTCGATACCAGTGGGCGGCAATACGGTAATCTGCTAGCTGCTTGGTCTGCTGCGCCTGAGCATGATAATAACGCGTCAAATCGTCCAGATTACTTTTTAACTGTGGCCGTAATTGCGCGAACAGTTGTGGATCATGTTTTTGCCAGAATGCGGCACCCACCCCGTAAGCCATCACCAGATTTGCCTTGGCCTCCAATAACGCATCTTTGCGGCCCGTTTGTTTGTAAATCTCAATTACCCGTACCGTAAACAAGGGTGCATAGCGGTGCTGTGGATAACGTTCCACAAAACTCATAAGGGTCTCTGACGCATCAATATTGCGATCCTGTGTCAAATAAAGACTAGCCAAACGCTCATAGATTTGGAACTCATAATTTCTGGCACCATGAACCGAAAAAAATTCCGCAACGCTCTCTTTACCCTTGAGATAAGAAAATGAAAGGCTGACGATACGCAGGGTATCTTCTAGAAATTCCTGTTCGCTGCGCGAAAAATCTGCAAGGGCACGCCCTCCCGCAAAGCTGCGATCTAACACAGAAAAATAAGATTTCAACGCGCGTTTCGTCGCCCCCTGCTTAAACACCGACCAACCATGTTTGAACATTGCGCGTTCATAAAATGGACCGATCTCGGAATAGGAAAGAACACTGCCATAGGCCTTTTCAGCGGCTTCGAAATCACGGAAGGTAAACAGAATTTCACCGCGCCGGAATTGAATTTCATCAAGATTGGGTTGGTTTGGATAGGCCTTCACCAATCGAGTCAACACACTCAATGTTTTCACCAGGTCACCATTCAGTTCATGGGCACGGGCCAATTGATACATCACCTTGCCATTGCCCACATAGTCCGGATACAGCGTTAACAGGCGTTCATACTGGTGAATCGCACTACCCGTTATTTCCTGTTCCAGCCTCTGTTCAGCGTCTTGCGCAAACTCTTGTTCAACACGCGCTGCGGCTTCGTTCTGTTGCTGGGCGGCATTAACATTCTTCTCTGTGGAATCATCTGTAAATTCCCCCGCCAGGATTGCCTGCTTATCTTCCAGCGCCAAATCCGCCAGCCGCTGCAAGGCAATGGCCTTCAAGGCGTCGTTGTTGGTGCTTTTTGCCAACCGTTCATAGGTATTTTGCACATCACGACGTGATAACGGAGGCAGTGCTTGCGGCTCGATCTTTGCGGCACGCTCGGCCAATAACTGAATGGTGGGATCCTGTTCGATATGTTGCGAACTCACGCACGCGGTCAACATCAATAATAACAACCACAACAAACCCATCTGCAAAAATGCAGGGAAAGGAGATAAAGAATAGTGACCCGGCATCACTGCAACTCCCCGCCAGATTCACCGGCAGTGGTTGCCAAATCCTGCAACCGTGCAAGCGAAAAACGCGCCTGATCAAGATAATCAATCAGGCTTGCCCGCAACGTGTCGAATTCAACATCCACCATCTGTTGTAACAAACGCTGTTGCTCGACAAAGGCCGCTTTCACATCTTTTCGCAAGGCCGTCACTCTCTGACGTTTGTCGTCAATACGCCGCGCATACTCGTCAAAATTGACCGGCGCAGAGGTCCGTGCACGCTGCAATGAATTTTGCTTCTGCAAAGTGTCATCCAGTTCAGCATCCAGGGATTTCAGGTTTTTTTGTACCTTCCTGAAACGAATCGCATAATTTGTTTCGACATCATAAGTCAGCAAACCCGTATAAAACCGATAGCGATCCCGATAACGGTCAAGGCGCCCCGTATGAGGCCCTTGTTGATTTGATAAGCGCCAAATACGTTGTTCTACCGTTACCAGTCGCTCCAATAATTTTTTCTCTTTTTCGGTAACCAGCGCAAAGGCATCTTTGGCCTCCCCGATGCGCGCCAACTCATCGGTATAACCATCACGGCTGGTGCGAACGTCCAGCACTTGATCCAGGGTTTGTTCCGGGGTTAATTTATCGAGCTGTGATTCATAAGTGTCGCGGCGCAAAATCAGCATCGCATCAAACGCCGGAATTTCTTGTTGCCAGCGGCTGAGCTTGCCATCCAGAAAGTTCAAGTCACGCAGATTTTTGATGGCTTCGTGAAATTCATGACCCGCCATTACTCTCGGCAAATAACCTGCCTCAGGGGTATTGGGCAGCAATTCTGCCTCCCAAAGCCAACCCATTTCATTGCCGGATACTTGAGATAACAAATCTGTCCATAAACGCCCAGCCTTAACGGCTTCCACACTGTTATTAAGCGCCGCCAGTTCTTGCTCAAAAATAATAATCGCATTTTTATAGGACTGTAGCGCCTGAGGATATGCACGCAGGCGCTCCAGCACATTACCCGAAGCCAATAACGCCTCAAATACTGCCAAATCAGTTTTGTCACGTGTCGATAGTTCAGCCCAGGGAATCAATGCCTGTTCATAACGTTGCAGTTCCACCTCTGCCCAACCCAGTCCCAGCAGCGCTTTATTGGAATAAGGCCCATGCAAGCGAACCCGTCGAAAGAAGCCCTTGGCAAAAATCGGTGCGGCTTTCAATACCGAAAAACCCAAAACAAGATTCGCCTTATCTCTCAAGGCTTTTTGATCGCTGGCATTGGATTCGAGTATTGCGACCCTGCGCAACAAATCTGTTCCTTGTTGTTCATGACCCGCGCGAATCAGGGCCACTCCCAGATTAAAGCGCGCATAATTCGCTTGTTGTTGCCCCTCATTTCTGCTGCTTTCCACCAAGCCCTGCAATGCTGTCATCGCTTCCGGGTATTTTTTTTGCGCCATCAGAAGATTGGCTTTCAGGGTGTGGAACTCCTCCAGCAACGACTCAGACAGGGCATCACCAACATGACCCAATGCTGCACTTGCTTCTACAAACAACTGTTTCTGGTAACGGATTTTTCCCAAATAAAACCATGCCCTGTCCCGCACTTCAGGCGCAGTTCCTGCGTCCAACAATATCTGAAAAATTTCTTCCGCCTCGGTATGCAGGCCATAGGAAAGATACAAACCACCCAGCAACAATTGACCATCGGCCTGATGATGTTGCAGCCGATTTTGCTGCTGCGCGACCAACAGATTCACTGCGGCAGAAAAATAATTTTGTTGATAAAAATCAAACAAGACAGCGCCGTAATGCAGGTCTTTCACGATGATGGGACGTTCAGTCAATGAGTCGACACTTGCCAAGCTCAAGGAGGATGGCACCAACATCAGCAGCGCCATTGAAAACCGAAATGAATATTGCCTAAACATCATTTAACTCAAGCCGACTTAAGCCAAGCCCAGTCAACCTACTCCCACTCTTTCACTACAAACTCTGGCTGTAATTTACGCGACACATCCAAAATTTTTAATTCCATAAACTTTGCCGCCGAACCCTTGTTAAATTTCAGGGTCGTGGCACGACGGTATTCCCGGTTATTGGGGCCAGGCCCGCGAAACGTTGCGATCAATTCATGTTCGCCGGACTTCACATTGCCCAGGTAAATACGCTGCACCCCACCCCGCTTCAGCGCCCCCAATTCACGCGCAGTATAAAGATGGTTGGCAACGACAGTATCGTCGATTTTTATCTGCACCGAATCCAGTCTGAAAAATTCGCCCACATCAATTGACAAAAATATTGCCAGCTGGGTACTGGATGGGAACAATAATTCTTCTTCGAGAATAAAAAGATCACGATTCAGCGCCTTGACTTCTTTTTTAAGTGCTTGCACTCGCGTATCCAGTGTGCGCCGATCAGTGGATTCGGCAGCCATCGACTTCTTTACCGAAACATCATCACTATTTGCCATCGGCTCTGCTGCCAAAATAGGCTGCACGAACAAAATGAGCATCAGTAATATTAACTGTTTAACTCTACCCGTCATTTCTCTCATATCGTGTACTGCGCCTTTAAATCGTTAACATTATGCGCGGAAGCCTACTTCCCACGTTTCACTAAGCACTTATTTTAATACCAGACTGATAAAATGAGACGAATCACATCTGTCTCAAAGCTGTAAAGAGGTTCCGTGCCTGGATCATAACCTTCAAGGCTATTGTTTCTAAAATTTTTGTAATCAAACTGAATGCGGTCATAAAAGATATTGGCACTACCCTTGTCGATAAAACCCCAACCGTGTTTTGCAAATTGATAAGTAGCACCCAAGCCAATGGCCTGATCAGAAAATGTGCTTAATTCCTTGTCACGCGCGCGAAAAGTAAACTCACCGGCCTGATTAAATAAGTCGCTGTAAAAATCGGCCTGGGTCTGCGAATAAACGCGGTATCGCACTTCAAATATCCACTTGTCTTTATAGGGGTGCGTATAGCCTATTTCTGCCATATTCGCATCAATCCCCCAAGTGTCGGTGAACCCGCGCAACTCACCTCTAATCGCGGCCCTGTAGGGCAAATAATACAAGGCTCGAATGGCAACCGCATGACTGGTGCGGGTGTTCGGATACACCTCTCTTTCCGTCGCAGATGAAGTCGGAGTCACCAGGTAACGCACGGATCGATACGGATTGTTCAAAAAACCCTCATCAGTAATGGTTTCAAAACTTAAATCCATCAACAAATTTTTGCTCAACACTTGGGATAGACCCAGCTTATATTTTTGACGATTCGCTTCTTCTTCAAACGCAGGCGAACCTGTGGCTGTAATCGTGTCCCAAGCTTTTGCGTAGCCCAACGTTACCGTCGTTAGTTCACCAAACATCAACTGGCTAACGCCAAAGTTGACCGTTCTGGCATCAAAATCATTTTCCTCGCTCGTAGTATAAGACAAGCTCAGAGTGGTGTTGTCGTGCAGATAATCTACGCCAAGAGTTTTCTCAGTCCGCTCTTCGGTGTACTGACTCGCACTGGTTATCACATCAATGGTTGCCGAGGTAATGGTATCGACATAATAGTTTGCCCAAACCGAGATGTATTTCCCCATCGATTTTCTCGCCAACAGCGATGGGCCACTCACATCCAGTCCGCCACCCGCATACGAGTGATACATCACATCTGCCCGATCTTCTGGCAATACTGCTGCCATCAGTGGCACACAAACACCCAGCACACCGGCGGCTATTAGACCCCAGCGGAATTCACCGAATCGGGCGAAAAATTCAATACTTTCCGATTTAGTTACAACCACAACCACCGCCCGTGCCACCTTCCGCACCCCTCGCACCTTCGCGTGCTTCGAACACATGATTAATGTAGGCACTGGCCACCGGGTCACGATTGAAGCTCATAATCGGGTCGGCAAGATTAGCGCGCTCATACGGTTTGACCCACGGCTCAATAGCACAACCTATTAAGGCAAATAGGATAACCATACATGTGAGGTAATGTTTCATGAGTGTCGCGTTATTCCCTGATCAATTCCTTGATTTGTTTAATATACTCTAGCTCGTAACCCGGCAGATAACCGCGATGCAAATAGCGCATTTTCCCATCTCTATCCACCATCACGGTGCTGGGCATCGCCACCACTTTATAAAGTTTAGTCACTACATTCTCGGTGTCGTACAAGATCGGAAAACTCACCGGCACTTCCCGCAGCAACTCACGGGCCTTGGATGAATCCTCTTCAACGTTCACACCTAGCAGCACAAAACCCAGCTCAGCGTATTTTTTATACATCTCTTCCAGCAGCGGCATTTCTTGTCGACACGGCGCACACCACGAGGCCCAAAAATTAATCATCACCACATCGCCACGCAGCTCACTGAGTTTCACATTCTCACCGCTGCGGGATTTCAGAGTGAAGTCGGGCGCCATGTCTTCGAGCGTTTCTGCCTGTGCAATCGACCCCAACAACATGCCCGACATCACCATGACACCCACTTGCTTCACGACTTCTTTAATGATCAACATCACAACTACCTCGCTAGAAAAAAACGGTAACCCCCCCGCTCACTTCAAGGTTGTGGGCGGTTTTTGCATCGCCCAACAAATCAATATCAAAGATGTGATCCCTCACATCAATATGCGCCGCCAACCAGTCCGTCACCAGAAACCGGTATCCCACGCCAAAATTGAGGGTGAATCGATCATCACCCGCGAAGCTTGTATTACCCACCCCACCGATGGCGTATAACGCGGTATTAAACGCCCAGCCTTTTCCGATGAAGGCTTCACCCAGCAACAGGTTGTAACCCACAGAAAGATTGTAATAAGTTAATTTACGTTGATCGGCAGTTAACAATTGTGCGCCTCCGCTCAGGCGTTCATAACTGGTTTCCGTGGTATCTGATTTGGCATAGGCCGCTTCAAAAAAAATATTCTCGGTAACGTGGTACGCCGCCCGCACACCCACAACCAAATTCGTGCCAAAGTCCTCAACACTGAGCAGCCCCGTGTATATCCCAATCTCAAAATCTTCGGTGTCAATCTGGTCAATATCAATGGTGCGACGCGCTATGCCAGGCTGAATCACCGGTTGCTGACTCACGCTACTAATATCACCGGCAGCGCTTTCTATATCACCGGCAGCACTTTCTGCTGACCACACAAATCCCGATGCAAAAAACATCAACACTCCGGCCAGGATTGTTTTCAGAAAAAGAATGCGACACCTGCCTTCCATTCCACAAATTCCTCGTTATCATCGTCACTGGAAAAACCCACATAATTTTTATATTCGGCGCGTAAAATAAATCGCCGCGTCAGATAAACCTTCAATCCGAAACCCATATGCGCAATCAGATCCTTACTGTCCTGCGCCTGTATCAGCGTCACATTGGGGCTGGTTTCAATTTGCCCCAGACCCAAGGTAAAAAAGGGCGAATAACGCCACTTGGGAAACGGTTGTGACATCACATTGATATTCACCAATTGACTGCTTGAAAATTCACCGGTTACTTTTGATACTGATAATTCGGCGGACAGGTTAGCTGTCAGCGCATAGGCGGTGTAAATCGTCATCACCGGCGCACGATTAAACGTGCCACCCACCAAGCCCGCTTCCCAACGACGCTTACTAAAGTCGCCCAGACCCACCTCGGCAACCTGAGTCATCTCACCACTTGGTGTTAGGGTTTTCTCCATCTGCCTCCTGCTGACCCAACCCGTTGTACCCTTGAGGGTGCGCACTTTAAACCAATCCGTTTTACGTTTAATCACCTCAATAAATTCATCACGATCAACCACGTGAAAAATGGGATAAGCTGCCCCCGGCCCGGTGTGCAATTCAATAAAGGGGGCGACCACCTTTACCTCAGGATAGAGCTCTTCGGCCAACGCCGTAGGCGCACTCAGCAAAAGCATGACGACCCACAAGGCACGCATCAATTACGCCCCAAGGGTTCGCACACGAACAACGTGCCCTGTTTTGTTGTTAGCATTTTTAACACAGGTTCTCATCTATGAATCAGCGGCTAAACGCCAGATAAGTTTATCGTTATTTATTTTATACACCGCGCCGAATTGCTAGCCTGTGACAACCATCACAAGCCGCTAGTTCAATGAATATAGGGAGCCGGGGTCAGCCAGGATGCTGGCCCGATAGTACTTTATTGCGTTAATAACAGGTGACACTCCCTCGTCTGATGTTTACTCGTCTCTATCTTATCGGCTCAGCCGTGACACCACCAGCGCGAGCCCTCCCTCCGCATCCGGCTCAACATTCATTACACATTTTAGGGTGCATCAAAGCTATTGTTGAAATATTGAGCACCAATATCCAGCCATTCCGACAGCAAACGAATTTCCGAAGGCGTTAACAGCCCCTCATGAACATCACCTGCGGCATTAAAACGGTTGAAGAAACGGGGATCACTGGCACGCGCACCATTGACCGACAACGACCGCCCTGGAATCGCGACCATCACCTGAATCGTCACCAGAATGGGGATGGGATCTCCGTTAACATCCAGCAACAATTCTCCGGTTTCAGGATCGGTTTCAAACAATAACTCGCCCGTCACCGGGTCGGTGTCTTGCACGATTTGATCAACCAGTACTGGCGTCAGGCCGGTGCCCGTCACATTCACTTCATCCTCAAAGTCCGTAAACAACAGTTCCCGGTATGACATGAATACATCGGGATCTTCATTGGAGGCGATACCGCGTAAGTCCAGCTGTGCGTCCGGCACGCGATAAACCATGCCCACCTCATCAAACCCGGTATGGCAGGTGACGCAAGTGCGATCCAGTGTCTGTGTGGCAATATCAGTGCGCGGCAGGCCCCAGAGCGGATGAATGCTGGTTTCGTAATTGATCACGGTGCGGCAGGTGTGGTCCCACTCCGCGTCAACCCCGCCACCCGGAATACAGCTTGCCGGCACCGGGATACCCGCCGCCATTAACACATCGAGGGCAGCATAGCGCAGGCCAATGTCGTCTGGAATCTCGTCCGCAGGCATCGCCCAGCGATCAAAAAATACCGGGTTGGGATTGGGACTCAGCTCGGGACAATTCTCCGCGGTTTTGACAAAAACACTGCTGGCATTGGTGCAACGGGTGCGTATGCGCGCCTGCGCCATAGTCTCGCCTATTTGCCCGATGAATTCACCATTGGTTCCCGGAAAGGTATACGGTGCCGTCGGTGCACCGGCATTGAGCGCTGTCGGCGCATCACGGTAACCGTGCGGTACCGCCAACAGCGGCGTCACCGGAGCGGGCACCGGTTGAGCCGGGTTGTGATCGTGACAACCGCCGCATTCCAGAGTTTCGCCCGGGCGGACCTGTATCCAGTTCAGATGACGTTCACCGATACGACGACCATCGCTATCAAACCCACTGACCCGACGCCCTTCCTTATCCACCACGCTAATCGCCAACGGGGTATTAGCCGGCACCTTGACCATCACCGAGCCATCGGGCTCGATGGGGGCGTAACCGATAATTTCACGCATACCCCCGCGCCGACCACCCGCGCCGAAGGCCACACCAACATCGAATGCCGTATCATTGTCATTGGGGTCAGGAATCGCCGCCGCTTTGACAATGCGCAAATAGCGTGCTGGCCGCACATCAGCATTGGTCATCTCGGGGTTGGACATCGCCGCCAGTGACGGCACACCACTGCCGTAGTCACTGTAACTACCGTCAAAATCGTAAACACTGCGAATATGCAAAATACCCACCAGCTCAACTTCCGCCAGAGTCTGATCCAGTTCTAGGCCTACGACCTTGTCGAGCAACATCACCGGACGTGGCCGTGGCGCTAACACCACCGGCTCGTCGATGATCAGCCCCTCCACCGGAATTACCACGGGTAACTGTGTGTTCTCGCTAAAATCGTACACATAGACGCCGTAAAGCGGGAAGGCCTCAAGCGCGGTCGCGGGAATGCTGTCCGGGCAAGGTATCGGCAATTCCTCCAAGGGCACGCCCATGCTGTCCGTGGGTTGCAAGCGGCACTGACTCCAGCTCACCAGGGCACGGTTACTGCCGTCGCGCAGCGGATACACTGAACGATAGCGCCCGGCGGGTGAAATACTGCCATCAGTGCGCACATCCTGATTGATCGCCAACACCTGGCCAGGGCCACTGAGGATACCGAGATTCGGCACCGTGGGCTGGTTGATGTCGGCAAATCCCGCGCTGTTGATTCTCACCGGGGCACCACCGGCCGCCGAGCCCGTAAATGGCTTCAACATCGCTAACACCCGTCCGTCATCCAGCTCACGGGGTGCCAGAAACTGGACAACACTCCCGCCCGTGCCCACGTTGGCCTCATGCAGGCCGTAGAGCGCTTTCAGCTCAGTACCATCGGGATGCACGGTATACAGGCGAATAGCGCTTTTACCGCGCGCTCCGTCCCAGCGCGAAAAAACGATCTCGCCGCTGGATAACACGCTGGCATCCAGATCATGGCTCTGGTTAAAGGAAATCTGGCGAATATCCGTGCCATCGGCATCCATGACATGCAGTAACACTGCAAACTCATTCAGCTCCTCATCCATGAGCGAAAACTGGCTTTTGCCCTCGTTGAGCAATATTTCGCGCGTTGTGACCCCCGCGCTGGAGCTGAAGACGATGCGACCATCCGGCAAATAATGTGGCGCAACATCATCGCCTTTTGCGGCTGCAAAGTCGTCTTGAATAACTCGCGTTGGACAACCACCGAGCACCATGTCGTACTCAAAAATATTCCATTTGGGGACATCATTGCCATTACTGGTGTCTTCGAGACGCAGGGAAAAAATCAATTTTATGCCGTCATAAGACGTTTCAAGGTCTTTTACATCCCCCAAACCTGCGGTGATGCAACGCGTCAGGTTTCGTTCCGATGCCGAGGGCGAAGCGCGATCCCGCAAATAAATGTCCCCCCCCGCATTGAACGCCGTCGCCTCCCTGATATCCGGATCCACCGGCATGAGGATACCCGTATCAATATCCGTCATCGTTGGAATCAGGCGTTTTACGTAGGCGATGGGGTAATCGGCCACCGTCTGATCCTGCCCTGCGCCACTACAGGCCACCAAGCTGACCACAGCCAGCGCCAACAAAGCCTTGCGAAAATCAATATATTTCATCATATTGCGACACGCCACCATACAAACCCCATCACCCCTAAACGGCCAATACATGCGCCCCAACACCAGCAATAGTACAGCTGCAAATTTTTTACTGAGATTTCAGTCACAAACCGCAACACCCATCCTGTAATACTCACAATAATAGGATTTATTGCACGTTCCCCGATGCCGGTTCCAAACCCCTTCCCCCACACACGCCACAGCTCGCAGTTTCGTTCCGTTGTGGACAGTTTCGTCCTTGTAATAAGCAGTTTCGCTCGTTGAAGACACTTTTGGCCTGGCACAATCGGCCGATCTGGCGTGGTTTTCCGGCACGACTGGCAGTATAATCCTCGGCTCGACTGAATATCGCTGCGGGAGAGTGTGGGATCCACCGTTATTTAACGGGAGGAAAAACCACCGCCGAAGGCGCAACCGCCCGGAATCGCTCAGGCAACCGGACCGCAAGCAGATAATACCCAGAATCCGCAATCAATCACGGATCTTGGGTAATAGTTGACTCTGGAGAGAGACTGAGGCCATGGCCACATCAGTCCGCCGAAGGGGCTAAAGCTCTCAGGCACCACGGACAGAGGGGTGGCAACCAATACTTGCGTAACCACAAGTGCGAACGCTGCCGCTGTTTAACGTTTTGTTAAAACTGTGCCCACACAACCAGAGGTTCATCCACATGTCGCAATCACCATCACAGCCGCAACGCACCCCGCTTTACCCACAACACCTCGCCGCCAATGCCAAGATCGTGGATTTTGCCGGTTGGGAAATGCCCATCCATTACGGTTCGCAATTAGAAGAACATCATCAGGTCCGCAACGATGCGGGCATGTTCGACGTCTCCCACATGGTGGTACTGGATATCACCGGCGCGGGCGTCACTGATTTTTTACGCCATCTGTTGGCCAACGACGTAGCCCGCCTGATACCCGCGGGCGATGCACAGGGATGTGCGAGTGTCGCGGGAGGCAGGATGCCGGGAGCGACCAAAGCCCTTTATTCCTGCATGCTCAATGAGCACGGCGGGGTGATCGACGATCTCATCGTGTACTTCATGAAGGGAGACATGGATGACAACGGGTATCGCATGGTGGTCAACGCCGCCACCCGCGACAAAGATCTGGCCTGGATTAGCACGCAAGCCGAAGGCCGCGACGTTGAAATCACCGAACGCGCCGAGCTGGCAATGATCGCCGTGCAAGGCCCCAATGCCCGCAACAAGGCCCACACCGCACTAGGCGCGGCCATCGACCCGGCCCGCAAGCTAAAACCCTTTTTTGCCGCCGACTGTCGCAGCGGGAAAGGTGAGCTATACGTCGCCCGCACCGGCTACACCGGCGAAGACGGCTATGAAATCATGGTGCCCGCCGAGCAGGCCGCAGCCACCTGGGATGCCCTGCTAGCCGCTGGCATCAAGCCCATTGGCCTCGGCGCCCGCGACACCCTGCGCCTGGAAGCGGGCATGAATTTGTACGGGCAGGACATGAATGAAGACATCAGCCCGCTGGAAGCCGGCCTCAGCTGGACCGTCGCCTTTGATCCGGAAGACCGTGACTTCATCGGCCGTGCTGCGCTGGAAAAACAAAAATCCGACGGACTCACTCGCAAGCTGGTGGGGTTAATACTCGAAGACCGCGGCATACTGCGCGCCCACCAAAAGGTCATCACCACCCACGGCGAAGGCGAAATCACCAGCGGCGGCTTTTCCCCCACCCTGGGAAAATCCATCGCCCTGGCGCGCGTACCCACCGCCACGGTTGGCCATTGCCACGTAGAAATCCGCGGCAAAAAATTATCCGCCCGCATCGTAAAATATCCCTTCGCCCGCAACGGCAAGGCCTGCGCAGAATAATTATCAATAAAAACATCTGAGGAGATTGTCATGAGCAACGTGCCAACTGAATTGAGATACACCAAAAGCCACGAATGGGTGCGCATCGAAGAAGATGGCAGCGTCACCGTCGGCATCACCGAACATGCCCAGGCATTACTGGGCGACATGGTCTTTGTTGAGCTGCCCGAAATCGACGCTACTTACACCGCCGGCGACGAATGTGCTGTGGTGGAATCCGTGAAAGCCGCCTCCGATGTATATAGCCCGATCACCGGCGAAGTCACCGCCATTAATGAAGACCTGGCCGATGCCCCGGAAATTCTTAACCAGGATGCCTTCGGCACAGGCTGGATGTTCAAAATACAACCCGAAGATGCCGGTGAAATTGATGAACTCATGGATGCCGAGGCCTACGCCGATTTGATCGCCGACGAAGACCATTAATTCTTTGCCCCCATTTATTTAAAAATCCAACATAAAGTAGATATCGAAATGCCGTTTATCCCCCACACCGACGATGATACCCATGACATGCTCAAGACCATTGGCGTCGATAGCATCGAAGACCTGTTCGATGAAATTCCCGCCGAACTACGCGCCAAGTCGTTAAATGACGTACCCGCCGGTCAAAACGAAATGGCGGTCAGTCGCCAGCTTCATGATCTCGCCGCCAAGGACACCCAACCTCTGTCCTTCCTCGGTGCCGGTGCTTACGAACACCACATTCCGGCGGCCGTGTGGCAACTCGCCACCCGCGGTGAATTTTACACGGCCTACACCCCCTATCAGGCCGAGGCCAGCCAGGGCACGTTACAAGTATTGTATGAATTCCAAACCATGATGGCCGAACTGACCGCCATGGACGTCTCCAACGCCTCACTCTACGACGGTGCCTCGGCGCTGGCCGAAGCAGTATTGATGGCCGTGCGCGCCAACCGCAAATCAAAAAGCAAACGCATTTTAATGCCCGCCACCGTGCACCCGACCTACCGCAGCGTAGTCAACACCATCGTCCGCCATCAGGGCATCACCCTGGAATTAATCGACTACGATACAAAAGGCGGCCACATCGACCCAGCCAGCCTGCCCAGCGAACCCGGCGACATCGCCGCGTTGGTGATTCCACAACCCAACTTCTTCGGCGCGCTGGAAGATGCCGACGCGCTCACCGACTGGGCGCAACAGCACGGCGCGTTGGTGATTGGCGTGGTCAACCCCACTGCCATGGCCTTGATTACCCCGCCCGGCGAATGGGGCAGCGGCAGTGGTGCCGACATCGTCTGCGGCGAAGGCCAACCACTGGGCGCACCGCTGGCTTCCGGCGGCCCCTACTTTGGCTTCATGTGCTGCGCGCAAAAACACGTGCGGCAGATGCCGGGGCGCATCATCGGGCGCACCACAGATCTCGAAGGAAAAACCGGTTACGTGCTAACCCTGCAAGCCCGCGAGCAGCATATTCGGCGCTCCAAGGCGACGTCCAACATCTGCACCAACCAGGGGCTACTGACCACCGCCGCGACCATCTACCTGGCGTTACTCGGGCCGGAAGGCCTGCGCCAAACCGCACAACACAGCCACGCCAACACTCAAAAACTGGCCATGGCCTTAACGGAAATCGAGGGCGTCGAGCGGGTTTTCGACCGCCCCTGTTTTCACGAAACCGTGTTACGTCTGCCCAAACCGGCGGAGGAAGTGCTAACCGCGCTGGATAACCAGGGCATCATCGGCGGCTTTGATCTGTCATCGGCCTATCCCGAGCTGGGCCATGCCCTGTTGATCTGCGCTACCGAAACCAAAACCGAGGCGGACATCACCCAATATACCGATGCGCTGCGCGCAGCACTTGCGTAATTTTTCCCAATATTTTTTTATAAAAATGATTAACCCCGCACGAAACATATCGACTTCCGGTTAAATAATGTCGGCCTACGAACAAACCCACCTCATCCAACCCGAACCGCAACGCCCCAGCCGGGGCGAGCTGCTGCGTTGGGCCGGCTGGTTTTTTCTCGCCAACAGCTTTCTCGCCTTATTAATTGCCCTGCGTTATTTAAGCGTGGTGCAATTTCCCGCTGGCGAGTACACCGTCATCTTCAGCGTGTTGGCATTCATCGGCCACTTTGCCTCGGCGGGTTTTATCGGCGCACTATTATTGTTTTTACCGATCCTGATTTTCCCTCGGCGATCTTTTATCTTTACGCTCGGCATCATCCTGGCGCTGACCTTTATCGTCGGCATCACCCTCGACACCTTCATTTTCAGCCAATACCGTTTTCACTTTAACGGCATGGTGATGAACCTGTTGTTAGGCGGTGCTGCCGAGGAAATCTTCACCTTCTCCGCATCTTTATGGGCAATGCTGGGCCTGTTTGTACTGGCACTGATCGGCTTTCAATTCTGGCTGAGTCAGCGCATATGGCGATTCGTGTTAGCCACGCCAGGACGACCGCTGGGTTACATCGTCGGGTTTTTATTATTCAGTATTTTTCTCGCCGAGAATGTTCTCTATGCCTGGGCCGACGCCAACACCTACACGCCCATTACCCAACAAATTCGATTTCTGCCGGCTTACAAACCGCTCACTGCCGACCGCTGGTTTATTGCCCGCGGCTGGGCCGATCCCAAGACGGCGAGTGCTCTGGCACGCATCGATACCAGTAGCGCGCTCGATTACCCAAAAAAACCACTGAATTGCCGCGCACAGGAATCCCCACTCAACATTGTTTACATCGTGGTGGACTCGTGGCGCTTTGATACCTTGACCGCCAAGGCAACGCCGAACATTCATCACTTTGCCAAAGATGCGTTGCAGTTCAACAATCATTACAGTCCTGCTAATTCCACCCGCACCGGAATTTTCTCGTTGTTTTATGGCCTGCCCGGCACTTACTGGCATGCCATGTTGGCGGAGCAACGCGGCGCGGAATTTATCAATCAACTACTTGCACAAGACTACCAATTGGGTATTTTTGCCAGCGCCAAACTTTATAGCCCGGAGTTTGATCGCACCATATTTTCACAGGTTGAAAATCTTCGCCTGCAATCCACAGGCAATTCCCCGCGTCTGCGCGACCAGAATATTCGCGATGAATTCCTCGAGTTTCTTGATGCCCGCAACAACCCCTCACAGCCCTTTTTTGGTTTCCTGTTTTTTGATGCGCCACACGGCTACGATTTTCCCGCCGATTATCCACTGGCTTTTGAGCCCAGCCTGAAAAGTGTCAACTACCTTGCCTTGAACAATGATTACGACCGCACTCCATTTTTCAATCGCTATCAGAATTCCATTCACTTTGTTGACAGCCTGATTGGCTCCGTACTCGACAAGCTCGACACCCAAGGGCTGATGGACAACACCGTGGTCATGATTACCGGTGACCACGGCCAGGAGTTCAATGACAACCAACTGAATTACTGGGGCCACAATAGCAACTTCTCCCCCTGGCAAACCCGCGTGCCACTGGTGATTCATTGGCCCGGAAAAACACCTCAACACATTAATCAACAAACCAGCCACTTCGACATCAGCCCCACCCTGATGCACGAAATCCTGGGTTGCCACAATGATTTGCACGACTACAGCAGTGGCAAACACCTGCTCACGGGCAAGCCTCAGCCCTACCTGTTACTCAGCAACTACAATCAGTTTGCGGTCATGGAAGCAGACCGACTTACCGTGGTTGACGAATTCGGCAACGTCGATATCCTGGACCATCGCTATCGTAGTATCCCGGATGCCAAAATCAACAACGCGCGCATGCTCTCCGTAATGAATGAAATGAGCCGCTTTTATAGTAAATAAACGTAAATAATCAACTCAGACATTTTAACTTTTTACATCGAATTACCATTCGACTCACATCAGGCAATTAATATGCAAGACACACTGCAAGGCACTGAAAAACACAGCCCGCTGATTTTTGAGCACTCCCGCCCGGGACGCGTCAATAACACGCATACCCAGCGCAGCACGGTAACGCTGAATAACATTCCCAAAAACCTGCTGCGCAAAACGCCACCCCATTTGCCCGAGGTGTCCGAAATGGATGCGGTGCGTCATTACACCCGCCTCTCGCAAAAGAACTTTTCCATCGACACCCATTTTTATCCGCTCGGTTCCTGCACCATGAAGCACAACCCGCGCGCCTGTAATTCACTGGCAATGCTGCCCAATTTTCTCAACCGACACCCGTTGTCCCCCGAGCGTCATGGCCAGGGATTTTTAGGCTGTATGTGGGACCTGCAAGAAATTCTCAAAAACGTCACTGGCATGTCGGCGGTGTCGCTCACTCCCATGGCCGGAGCCCAGGGCGAGTTCGCCGGAGTGGCAATGATTCGCGCCTATCACGATGCCAACCAGGATACTGCTCGCACCGAAATCCTGGTGCCTGATGCGGCCCACGGCACCAACCCCGCCACGGCCACTATGTGTGGTTATGCCACCAAAGAGATCCCCACCGATGCCAATGGCGACATCGACGTAGAAGCCCTCAAGGCCGCGGTCGGCCCGCACACCGCGGGCATCATGCTCACCAACCCCTCCACCCTGGGCGTATTTGATCGCCGCATTAAGGAGATCGCCGGCATCGTGCATGAAGCGGGAGGACTGTTGTATTACGATGGCGCCAACCTCAATGCGATTCTCGGCAAGGTCAAACCCGGCGACATGGGCTTCGATGTGATTCACATGAATTTGCACAAGACGTTTTCCACCCCGCATGGCGGCGGCGGGCCAGGTGCCGGGCCGGTGGGTGTCAGCGAGCGCCTGCAACCCTTCATGCCGATTCCTGTTGTGGGTAAAAATGACGATGGCTATTATTGGTTAACCGAAAAAGACCTGCCACAAACCATCGGCCGCCTCTCCACCTTTATGGGCAATGCCGGGGTATTGATGCGCGCCTATATTTACGCACTATTATTAGGCCGCGAAGGCATGGTGCGAGTGGCCGAGTACGCCACTCTCAATGCCAACTATTTAATGGCCGAACTCAGCAAGGCCGGTTTCGACATGGCCCTGCCCAAACGCCGCGCTACCCATGAGTTCATACTCACCCTCAAACGCCAGGCCAAGGAACAGGGCGTTACCGCCATGGACTTTGCCAAGCGCTTGCTGGATTATGGAGTGCATGCACCCACAACCTACTTCCCGTTAATCGTGCCGGAATGCTTGCTCATCGAACCGACCGAATCCGAGTCCAAAGAAACCCTGGACGGATTTATCGCCGCCATGATTGCCATCCAAAAAGAAGCTGAAGAAAACGCCGACACCTTAAAAGGTGCGCCGTACACGCAGCCCATGCGACGTCTGGATGATGTGAAGGCCGCACGCGAACTGGATTTACGTTATCGTGCAACCGCAACTCACGACTAAACCCGAGCCGATAATCACACCATGAGCAAACCCGGCAGCACAGGCATCACGCGCATCATCAAGGCCGGTGGATATTCCTGGGCGGGACTGAAGGCAGCCTTTAAACATGAGGCGGCCTTTCGACAAGAACTAGCGCTGTGTGTGCTGATGGTTCCTTTGGGGCTTTGGCTGGGCCAAACCGGCATTGAACGCGCATTACTGATCGGTAGTCTGCTACTGGTTTTAATGGTGGAATTGCTCAATTCTGCCATCGAAACTGTGGTGGATCGCATCGGCAGCGAACATCACGAGCTTTCCGGCCGTGCCAAGGACATTGGTTCTGCGGCGGTGTTTATTGCCCTACTGAATGTCATCGTCATTTGGGGGCTGGTATTATTCATGCCTTGATTTCTTTTAGCCATCAAACAAACCTACATTATTAACAACACATTTAAGGGAAACAACATGTCTGCACTCATCTGTGGTTCATACGCCTACGACACCATTATGGTGTTCCCGGACAAATTCAAACACCACATCCTGCCCGACAAGGTACACATGCTGAATGTCTCGTTTCTGGTACCCGAGATGCGCCGCGAATTTGGCGGTTGCGCCGGCAACATTGCCTACAACTTAAAGTTACTCGGTGGCAAGCCCTTACCCATGGCCACCGTTGGCAGGGACTTTGGTTCTTATGCGCAGTGGATGGACGAATGCGATATCAGCCGCCAATATATTACCGAATTAAACAACACCTTCACTGGCCAGGCCTTCATCACCACGGATATGGATGACAATCAAATTACCGCCTTTCATCCCGGCGCCATGGGTGAGTCGCATCAAAACAAAGTGACAGATGCCAGTGACATCAGCATCGGTATCGTCTCGCCCGATGGCCGCGACGGTATGATTCAACACGCCGAACAATTTGCCGAGGCCAATATTCCGTTTATTTTTGATCCCGGCCAAGGCATGCCCATGTTCGAAGGCGATGATCTGCTGCGCTTCGCCGAGCAAGCCACCTGGATTACCCTCAACGATTACGAGGCACAACTGTTCGAAGATCGCACCGGCAAATCACCGCATGAAATCGCCGAGATGGTCGAGGCGCTGATCATCACCCGTGGCGCGGAAGGCTCGTATATTTATACTCGTGACCACCGCCACGAAATTCCTACGGCACACCCCCTTAAAGTCAACGACCCCACGGGCTGCGGCGATGCCTATCGCGCTGGTCTGTTATACGGCCTGATGAATGACATGGACTGGGAAACCACCGGCCGTATTGCCTCATTACTGGGCGCGCTAAAAATTGAGCACTTTGGCACGCAGAATCACCGTTTCACCCGTGATGAGTTTGACTGTCGTTTTCAGACGGCCTTTGGACGTTCTATTTAAAACGTGCATTGCCTTCCGAAATTGCTACGAACATCATTCCAACGTATACCCACCGAGGCACAAAAACCGGGATGACTCACCATTGGGAAACTCGGCATTACTGAACAAACACTCGTGACCCGCGCATCACTCAGCCACAACATTGCCCATAAACTCGCCTCCCTGGGGCCGCTCTCGCCGCTGCTGGTTTTTTTCGGCGGCTTTATGCTGCTCTTCAGTCTCAGCCGTCTGCTGCTCACACTGATCTTTTCCCCGGACATCACCCACGTTGATAATGCCTTATGGCTGTTCCCGGTAGGGATGCGCATGGACAGCATCATGCTCAGCGCACTATCCATTATTCCCGTTGTACTTCTGTTGCTGTTGCCCAATATCGGCAAACGCTTTTGGCAGGCGGCCGTGGCAGGACTGTTTGGACTGATGAGTCTCGCGCTACTCTATTTTGAGGCCGTCACCTACACTTTTATTAGCGTGTATAACGCCCGCCCCAACCATTTGTTTGTTGAATACCTGGCACACCCGGACGCGGTACTGGCCATCCTCTTACATAGCTACAAGCTGGAATTGGTGATGGGTCTGCTAGTAATGGCTAGCGGTGCCTGGTGGATGACACGTTTCACTCACCGTTTGATGACGACGGCCAGGGTCTGGCCCTACTGGCAACGGCTACTCGCCACCCCGCTGGTCATCGCGTTGCTAGTCATGGGAGTACGCTCATCCCTTTCCGATAGCCCCGCCAACCTCGGCACCGCCGCCTTTTCTGAAGACAATCTAATCAACGAACTGGCGCTTAATTCCAGTTATGCCGTGGCCTACGCCACCTACAATCGACTCAGTCAACACCAAGACCTGCAAGCCCGTTACGGCCAGATGCCACGATCCGCAATCATTCGCCGAGTACGCACCCAGATGCAGCTACCTATGACCGCATTTGATGATCCGCAGTCACCGCTGGCACACACGCAAATACCCAACGGCGACGTCACTATTAGCAAGCCCCGCAACCTGGTCATCATCCTCGCCGAAAGCCTCAGTGCAGAATTCATTGGCAGCCTCGGCGGCCTGCCACTGTCACCACAATTCGATGCGCTCAGCCGGCAGGGCATTTTATTCAGCAACCTGTACGCCACCGGCAAACGCACCAACCGCGGGGTGGAATCGGTGATCACCGGCGCGCTGCCAATCCCGCTCACCAGTGCCATCAAATTGCGGCTGGCGCAATCCGACTTTTTTACCCTGCCACGATTGTTAAAGGCACACGGCTACCGCACCAGCTTCCTCTATGGCGGGGATGCCAATTTCGATAACATGCGGCGCTTCCTCAGTTACAACGGGGTTGACCGATTCATCGAAGGTAGTGATATTGACGACGCGCACTACCGCAACCACTGGGGCGTATCTGACGGTGACATGTTCACAACGGCTAACACACTGTTTCGCCAGCAGGCCCGTTCCGGCCAGCCCTTCGCCAGCATCATTCTCACCCTCTCCAACCACGAACCCTACGACTTTCCCGAGGGCGGTTTTGAACTCTACGAACAACCCCCGTTCACCCAAAACAACGTCGCCAAATATGCCGACCACGCCCTGGGGGAATTTTTCCGACAAGCCCAAAAAGAGACCTATTTCGGCGACACCGTGTTTCTTATTGTCGCCGATCACGGCGTGGAAATCCGCGCCCGCGGCCTGATCCCCGCCGCCAAATACCATATCCCGGCACTGATTATTGCGCCCGACACCCTGCCACAGCGCATCGATATTCTGGCCAGCCAGATCGACCTGCCACCCACGGTGTTGGGTCTGTTGGGCATCACCACCCGTCACCCCATGTCCGGCCGCAACCTGCTGACGCTCCCGGCAGGCACCCCCGGCCGCGCCATTTACCACCTCGGCTCCACCTACGCCTATCAAGTCGAAGACCAGGTGCTGATCCAGGTACCCGATCGTCCTGCGCGTCAATACCAGCTTGTTAATGGCGAACTCAAGCCTACTCAAATTGATCCTGAACTGGCCAAGGATGCCCTTGCACACTTACTACTACCGGATCTGCTACATCAGGAACAGCGTTATCGTTTACCGGTACAACCCTGATTTAACCCCGCAGCAACAAAATGTGTGGTGACCCGTACACATTCACATCTTGTCAGAGGCCACTGACAGCAGTAGGCTGACGACAAATATTTGACGCGCTAGGGAATTTGATAGGCTGCACAATAAAAAACAGCCACTATACCTCGACCTGTCGATGGGGCATTATCCTTCGCAAGCGTGACACACGGAATGGATCTGACTTCAGGAATGAACGACAACGTTACCAAACCCGGCGCCCATTCAAATGCGCCCCCCAAGGTTCGCCAGGGACTTTCTATCAATACCTTGCTGGTGTTGAGCTTCATGGTGGTATCTATACTCCCCATTAGCATTCTCGGCTTCAAAATCTACAACGCCGCCTAGGAAAATGCCTGGCGCGAAGTCCAGGAGAAACACCAGTCTCTGGCCAAAAATCTTGCTGCCCCGCTCGCCAGCTACATTGATGACCGCCATATCGCCCTGACCTTATTGGCTGATCAGCTGGCCCAGGTCGGCGACCCCGGCAACAAGCAGTTCAGCTCACCGATACTCAAGCAGGGCCTGGAAAGGCTCAACCGTTTCCAGGCCGTTTTTCTGCTGGACAGGGACCAGCGCATCATCAACTACGCCAGCCGTTACCACGTGGATGATGCCAGCATGCCGCGCTTTGACCTCGGCCAAGACAGCTTTTTAAGCACGGCCTTTCTTACCGGTAAGTACGCCTCTAATCCAGCCGATCTTATTTCACTCAGCCCCGTCGTACTCAACCCCTACAGCGGCCAGACCACCATACTGATTGCACAACCGGTGAGCCCGAATGCCGAAGGTCAGTTCACCCAGCTATTGGTTGGCGAACTCAAAAAATCGGTCATTGAAAAAATGCGCGCCAGCATCAGTTTTGGCGAACAAGGCCACTCAGCGATGGTTGACCAACTGGTCAAAGCAGGCCTGGGTCTGCAGCAAAACAACTATGAGTACCGCCTGCCACATCCCCGTCGCTTTGCGCCTCGTGAGATACAGCAATTGGGACGCGCCTTTAACGGTGCCGTCAGTCGTCTCATCACCTCACGCCAAGAACTGGATAAACTTAACCAGTCGTTGCAGCAAAAAGTGGAAGAGGCCACTGTCGAATTACGCGCGGCAAACGTCAAACTTGAAGAGTTAGCGACCATTGACCATCTCACCAAGCTGTCCAACCGCCGTCATTTTGAAGACACCATGACCAGCTTGGCATCGCGCCGTCAGAGCGACAGTCAATTTGTCTGTTTACTGTTGCTCGATATCGACCAGTTTAAAGCCATCAATGACGAATATGGTCACCCCGCCGGTGATGCCGTGCTGGTACAGATTGGTCAACTACTACAGAAAAGCCTGCGTAATACCGACCTTGCAGCGCGTTATGCCGGTGACGAATTTGTGGTTTTACTTCGCGCCGACCTCGAAACCGGTCGTCTTCGTGCCCGCCAATTACGTGAATCCATCAACCACCATCATTTCACCTATATCAATAAAATCCTGCACGCCACCGTCAGCATCGGTTTAGTCTCGTGCGAAATCAACAAAGAATGCGGCGGTATCGAGAAAGTCCTGCATCGCGTCGACGAGGCCATGTACGAGGCCAAACGCCTGGGTCGCAATCGCATCGCAGAAGCAATCGTGACCATCGTTGCGGCCCACTAAACGATCATTTTACGCCCTCAAGGTCTCAAATAAATCATCCAGTTCCATCACCGGTGACAGGCAACGCCCTTCTCTGCACACGTAGGCTTTGACGCCCGCGGCCGCTAATCCATACCCTGCCAATGCACCCGGCAATAACCCAGCGCTTTCCGGAATGGCCAACACCAAACGACGCGGCGCATACTCCGCCGCCAAGGCAGACACCCACTCAGCAAGCGCTTCCTGTTTCCCTCGCAACACCACCGTCTCGGTGGGATACAGGAATTCTTCCACAGCCGTCAGCAAGGCATTGTGGGCCTGCGGAAAACCCCGAATATCCTGCCAGGCCGCTTTCAGGGTCGCCTCTACCGCATCAAGATAACGCGTGTCACCCAACAAATAACCCAGACGCAACAACAGCTGCGCGGCAATGCCATTTCCGGAAGGCAAGGCTTCATCTGCCCACGACCGAGGGCGCTGAATCAACTGTTCATGATCGTCGGCGGTAAAATAAAAACCACCGCCATCCGCGCTGAAGTGTTCCAGCACCGTATCCATAATCTCGATCAACCACTGGAAATCATCATCATTCCAGCGCGTTTCCAACAACGACAACAGACCGTCCGCCAGAAACACATAATCATCAAGATAAGCCATCAGATGTGCTTTGCCATCTTTACAGGTCGCTAGCAGGCGACCATCGACCCACAGATTTTCTCGCACAAATTTCAATGACTGTTCTGCGGACGCAATAAATTCTGGCCGCCCTAATCGTCGACCAGCCACGGCCATGCCCTTAATCATCAACCCGTTCCAGCTCGTCAGAATTTTTTCATCACGCCCGGGGCGCACTCGTAATTCCCGCGCATCGAATAATTTTTGACGCGCGTTGGATAAATATCGCTTTACGTCATCCATCTCCTGCGATAAATCGGTAGCAATATCTTCCAGGCTACGGAACACATGCAGATTCCATGCACCCTCAAAATTGGGGGAACGATCCAAGCCATAATGACGACTCAACACCGCATATTCCGGTGCATCGAGCAACTGTTCTACTTCCGCCAGTTTCCAGGCATAAAACTTCCCTTCCTCACCCTCGGAGTCCGCATCTAACGTTGAATAGTAACCACCGTCGGACGCCTGCATTTCGCGCATCACCCACGCGGCAGTTTGCTCTGACACCCGTCGAAACGTTTCATCACCCGTTGCCACATAGGCATTGGCATACAACACCAGCAAAGGCCCGTTGTCATACAACATTTTTTCAAAATGCGGGATCATCCAGTGCTTATCCACCGAGTAACGACAAAAACCGCCGCCCAACTGGTCATAGATGCCGCCCGAGGCCATCGCATGCAAAGTACTGCGCGCCATATTCAGGGCTTGCTGATCACTTTTATCGGTCGAAGACCAATGACGAAACAAACGCTCAAGATTGGTCGGGTGCGGAAACTTCGGCGCTGAACCAAAACCTGCGTACTCAGTGTCATAACTTTTTTCCAATTGTTGCCGCGACTCATCCAGCACTCGCGCATCGATGTTATTTTCAGCGTCATGGCCCAAGGATCGCGCACCCTGTTCAGCGCGTTGCAAATATTCACGCACCGATAAATTTTGTTTTTCAACATCGTTCGGGTGCTCCGCATAAAAATTTGCCACCCGCTGTAAAATTTCGGGAAAAGCTGGCATGTTGTAACGCGGCGCCGGTGGAAAATACGTCCCTCCAAAAAAAGGCGTGTGGTCATCGGGCGTAAGAAACATATTCAACGGCCAACCGCCGCTGCGTTTATTCAGTAACTGATAGGCAAACTGATAAATCTTGTCCAGATCCGGACGCTCCTCCCGATCCACCTTGATACTGATGAACAGCGTATTCATCAGGCTGGCGGTGGTTTCATTTTCAAAGGACTCATGCTCCATCACGTGGCACCAGTGACAGGCCGAATAACCAATGGACAACAGAATGGGTTTGTTCTCGGCCCGCGCCTTTTCGAGGGCTTCCTCACCCCAGGGATACCAGTCAACAGGATTGTGCGCGTGCTGTTGCAAATAAGGGCTGGTTTGATGGATAAGACGATTCTCCACGGAATACTCCAAAGCGGATTAAATACAATACCTTAGCAGACAGCACCAAAACGGTAAACATCGATAAAGTCCTACTCTATATGATGTTATACTCGAATCCACCACTTCAGGTTATAGTCAACATCCTCGGGCTCTGCAGTTTTTATCACAGGACAATTTCGCTAACGTATGCTGTTTATCCCTTTCAAGGTTGATCTCAATCTCCATCGCCTTCCGATCCTAACCATACTCATCAGCCTCGCTTGCATTGCCATCTATGTTCAGCAGCAAGGCAGCTACAAGGCGATTGAAAAATCGGTCGTCAATTTCTGCCAGGAACAACGCACGGATTCGCGCTTTGCTTTGGTGCTGGAAAAAGTTCAGGGCGAGCGCAGCCTCGGCGCCTGTGCCCAGCTTATATACACACTGTTCAGCAGCGATGACACCAATAAGGAAATCCAGGCGCTGGCCAAGGGTGCCGACAAAATTGATGCCTTCCCGGCGGATTATTCCCGGCAATACATCCAACAAAACCTCAACGAAAAATATGCCCTCTTTGAAAAAATTAACCGCGCCCACAATCTCACCGATCAGCTCATGTATCAGCCGGATTCATTTAACATCAAGAATATGATCACTGCGGCATTCGCCCACGGTAGCTGGTCACATGTTATTGGCAATCTGTTTTTCTTTTTTGCCTTTGCCGCCGCAGTAGAATTGGCATTGGGTTTTTTCGCCTACCTGTTAGTTTTCATCGCACTGGCCATCGGCACCCATTTAGCTTACTCATTTTCACTCTATGGCGTTATCGATGCCGCGCCCACCTTAGGCTTGTCCGGGGTGGTGATGGGCATGATGGGCATGTTTGCCTATTTGATGCCGACCGTAAGAATCCGCTGTTTCTGGTGGTTCATCGTGATTGTGCGCATCCTTCGGGTGCCCGCCTGGATACTGGCGCTGTGGTACGTGGGCTGGGACATCTACGCCCTCAACCAATCGGACAGCCAATCCAACATCAACTTTATCGCGCATGTCAGTGGAGCCGGCATCGGTTTTATTCTGGGTCTGTTTTTCTTCCGCCAGCGCCGGGCGCAGATTCAGCAGGAGATTGCCGAATATAAAAATGCCAAGGCCTTTTCCTCCGCGCACACTAAATAATCGAAAGATTGTGTCCCGCGCAAGTGAAGCGGATAATGGCCCGCCCACACCGCACTGGACGAATAACCGTGACCACCGCAACGCCAACCACACTCCCTCCGTTACGTCTCAAAAAAAATGAAGAGCGTCGTCTCAAGGCAGGACATTTGTGGGTGTACAGCAATGAAATCGATATTACCCAAACCCCCTTAAAAGATTTTGAACCCGGCAGTCTCGTCAATATCGAAGATGCCCGTGGCCATAGTTTGGGTACCGGTTACGTCAACCCCCATTCACTGATTAGCGCACGCTTGATCAGCCGCGACCCACGTTATGTGCTCGACCAGTCCCTGATCACCCATCGCCTCAATATCGCTCTGTCCCTGCGCGAACAATGTTTCAGTCAGCCCTATTATCGGCTGGTACACGGCGAGGCCGACGGCCTGCCCGGCCTGGTGGTCGATCGCTTCGGCGACGTGCTGGTGGCGCAGATCACCACCGCGGGCATGGAACATCAAAAACAGGCTATCGTCGCGGCGCTGGAAAAAGTCATCAAACCCACGACCAATTCTTTGTGCATTGTACTGCGCAATGACAGCCCTTCCCGCCAACCCGAGGAACTGGAACGCTACGTGGAAACCGCCCTCGGCACTCTGCCCGACATCGTGCAAGTTGAAGAGAACGGCACCCGTTTCGAGATCGATGTACTCGGTGGCCAAAAGACCGGTTGGTATTACGACCACCGCATGAACCGTGCGCGCATGCAGCACTACGTCAGCGGCAAACGGGTGCTGGATGTGTTTAGCTACATCGGCGGCTGGGGCATCCAGGCTCTCACCGCGGGCGCTAGCGAAGTGATGTGTATTGATGCCTCCAAAAGCGCCATCGACCGCATTCACCACAATGCCGCGTTGAATAATAGCGAAGACAAACTGGCCAGCGTCGAGGGTGATGCCTTCGAAGCGCTGAAATCCCTGCGCCAGGAACGCGAACGGTTTGATCTGGTGATCATCGATCCGCCCGCCTTCATCAAACGCAAAAAAGATTTCAAGGAAGGCCTCATCGCCTATCGGCGCATCAACCAAATGGCAATGCAGGTACTCAACAAAGGCGGCTATCTGATCAGCGCCTCCTGCTCCTTTCATCTCAAACGTGAGCAATTACACGACACCATTCTCAAAGCCAGCCGCCATGTGGATCGCAATGCACAAATCATCGAACAAGGACACCAGGGACCCGACCATCCGGTGCACCCCGCCATACCCGAGACCGATTACCTGAAATCATTTACCACACGTATTTTAATGAATTAAGGGGACGTGATAGGCTCTGAGATCAAAGGATAAATATAGTTCAGGGAGGGAGGCAATGTCATTCCGGTTTTTCACGTTCAGCTTTTTGTTACTGGCCTTCTTTCCACTCCTTGTCGCAGCGGATATCGATGATGTCAGCCTGGTTCAAAAACTCAAAAAAGGCGGTTATGTCATTTTGGTTCGCCATGCTATGACCGACCGCACCGCCAAAGATGCGGACAACGTGCAAATGGGCGATTGCGGCACACAGCGAAATCTTAACGCTGCCGGGCGCAAACAAGCCGCCGATATTGGAAAGGCCGTCAAGGCCATGGCAATCCCGATCGGCAAAGTTTACAGCAGCGAATACTGCCGTTGTATCGAGACTGCGGAACTGGCCTTTGGCACGCCCGAAACGCGCCTCAGCTTGAGCAGCTTCATGCATGAATCTACACAAGAACAGGATCGGCGCGTGAACGTTATCCAGCAATTGTTAGCCACCGCCCCGGCCGCCAACACCAATAATGTCCTGGTCACCCATTCTTACATGCAACAACGCGCCTCCAATGTGCCGTTACAGGAAGGCGCTGCGGCCGTATTCATGCCCACGGAAAAGAATAAATTTCAGCTTATTGCCAAACTGCCCGCAGCACGCTGGCAGAAAATGCTCGATAAAATGACGTCAGATGACGAGATGTGGTGACAAACCCGTAAAATAAATAACGGCAAATAGCGCCTACACATCACGCGCTACGCGAAAGCCAATATACATATTACGAAATTCTGCCCATCGACCCCAGCGATTGGCAGAACGCATATGTCGCGGAAAACAATAAAACGAGCCACCCCTCACCACTCGCGTTTCACACGGCTTATCTCGCACCCAGGCGCTGCCATCATTCGGCGCGCCCTCGTAATTCGCATGCCAGCAATCCTCCACCCATTCCCAGACATTGCCCGCCGTATCAAACAAGCCGAAGGGATTACTGGCAAACTGTCCGGTCGGGGCCAGTCCATGATAACCGTCGCCATATTGAGCAAACACCAACGGGGTGTCGCCATCGGCCAGGACAAGATTATATTCTTGCTGGGTGCGCTCCCAGGTCAACGGATTTGCCACGGATTCATCTTTGTCGCCTCGTACATTCACTAATCTCTCCAGCGGCGACCCTTCGCCCCACCAGTACGAACCAGTGCTCCCCGCTCGATTGGCATATTCCAGTTCAGCCTCCGTCGGCAAGCGGTAATGCTGCCTGGACTGCGCTGACAGCCACCGCAAATAGGCCTGCGCATCATTCCATGAAATATGCACCACGGGATTATCGCCACGCGATGGCTTGCCTTCGTGATCCAGGCGCCAGTTAATGTCCTTGTGCAGATGCCACTTACCGCCTTCCGCACTGGCGTCGCGCAAAAAACTGCCGGTGTTTTTCTCGCCCTCGGTCTGGTAACTGCTCGCCTCGACAAAGGCCCGAAACTGGGCAACGGTCACTTCGGTGCGCCCCAGCAAAAATGGCTGGGCTATTTTCACCCGATGCTGGGGGCCTTCATCGGCATAGCGCCCCGACTCATCGCTGGGCGAGCCCATCATGAATTCACCCGCCGGAATCAACACAAGTTCAGGGGCCGAACCACCGCCTGGCAACCCATCCCGATGAACCTGACCGGCCTCCAGACTTTGCTGGCCATTCTCCTTGCCATCGGACGGCAGCCCCGATAGCCCCGCACAACCGACCAATGATGCAAACCAGAAAATTGCGCTGTACGAAATGACTTGTCGTATAAATATTAACATTCGCTAAGAAAGTTCCCCGCCCGATCAACACCCGCCGAGGTTATCACTTTTGGCCGCTGTATTGGCATCGGGATTCATGGGAAAATACCGCCGTACTCCGTATTCCCCAGCCACCTAATACAGGTTCACCCTATGGACAACATCATGGCCGTTACCCTCAACGGCATCGCACAATTGGAATATGATCGCAACAAAGATTTGCCGCCCCAGCAGGTACTGTATCTGGATAATATGGATGAAAAAATGGACGAAGGGATTTTCGTCGGCGAAACCACCATACCCAATCCCGACCTCAACCAACGCGCACAGTTTGTTGCCGGCAATCTGGCCCATGCCATTATCAGCGATAACGAGGCCATGTGTTCGGCCCTGACCGCATACCTCGCCCTGCGCCTACCGGAGTTGCATCAGGTAAAAATTGTCAATCACAGTGCCGGTGACGGCTCAGATGGTGAGCAGGCTAGCGACATTTCTATCGAATTGGTCTTTGACGAGATGTATCAAAAACAGGTGGAAGTGAAATTCCTGCACTAGTGCCGCGGCGCACGGTACTTCACACGGGCAGCTTGCCGACATGACTGGAATTAAAAGTGATCACCGTGCCCGCTGGCTCCGTTAGCGTAAACGAAGCATGAATATTGCCGTGCACAATGTCGGAGGGCGACAGTCCTCGTGATGAGAAATCCCGATGGCTGGCCTCGATATCTTCCACCATCAAATCAAAACCTGCCGCGCCGGGAGTCACCGCTTCCCTTTTCAACAACACCAGGTGCGTGCCACCGCGTAACTCCAGCACCACCACCTCATCACCGCTAAACACCGGTCGCATGCCGATCTTCTGCATAAACTGCTGCGAGGCTTCAAGGCGGTCGGTTTCCAGTTCGATATGGCCCACCCACACCGGTGGCCTGACATCATCCGTTTTCATGCATCACCTTTAATTGCCCCCACCCTACAAAAAACAATTGGTTATTGAGTGCAGCATTTAACCTCAAGCTGAGATTTGTTAATAGGCAAGTTTATTTAACCTAAGCCCGATGTTTTTTTACAAAATCCCCCAACAAATGAAATGCTTCGGCCTGCGAACTGCCACGACGCCACACCAAACCAATTTCCCGATAGCTGCGATCACTCAAGGGCCAGGTTTTAATGCGCGTGCTTTTTAGCAGCGGCGAGCCTTCCGCCATTTCCGGCAAAAAAGTAATGCCCAGATCGGCGTCCACCATTTCCACCAGGGTCAACGGGCTGCTCGCGGTAAACCGGCTTAATTGTTCGGGCTTGCGTAATTTGCAGGCGCTGATGGCATGGTCACGCAGGCAGTGCCCATCTTCCAACAACAACACGCTCTCCGCCGCCAGCTTGCTCGGCACATAATTTTCAGGATCAACTAACTTGCTGCCCTTGCGTACCGCGAGCCGGAACGGGTCTTTGAACAGGGATAACTGCTCGGTCTGCGCCAGGTCATACGGCAATGCGATCAGCAGCACGTCCAGCTCACCGGCCATCAATTTTTGATAAAGTCGCTGAGTCAGGTCTTCGTGCAAATACAATTGTAATTGCGGATATTGCTTGCGCAGCGGCGGCAGCAGGCGTGGCAACAAAAACGGCGCGATGGTGGGAATCACCCCCAATCGTAACTTGCCGGACAGCGGCTCCTGGCCTTCGCCGGCCATTTCCACCAGCGCCTCCACCTCCCGCAGGCAGTGCCGCGCCTTGTTGGCGATTTCCACCCCATGGGCAGTAATGGTGACATTCTTGTTGGTACGATCCACCAGCCCCGCATTCAACAGCGATTCCAGATCCCGAATCGCGACACTGAAGGCCGACTGCGAAACAAAACAGGCGGCCGCAGCACGGCCAAAATGCTGGTACTGACTGAGCGCCACAAAGTAACGTAGTTGTTTGAGAGTCGGCAGATTCATCAGCCCAATTATAGTTCGTAAAAAACGATTAATACAATCTGAATAATCTGTTTTACAGAAACATATAAGCCGCCTAAAATCACTTCCAAGCTTTATGGCGAATATCAAATCATCAGCAACACACAAGGAAATCATCATGAGCACTTTCAAAAATAAAGAAGGCCAGCGCATACCTGAAGTCACCTTGCACGCCCGCCGCGATCACGACTGGGTGGATCTCACTAGCAAGGATATTTTTTCCGGAAAAACGGTCATTGTTTTCTCCCTGCCCGGTGCCTTCACGCCCACCTGCTCATCCTCCCATGTGCCGCGGTTCAACCAACTGGCGCCCGTTTTCAAACAACACGGTGTGGACGAGATCATTTGCATGTCAGTCAACGATGCCTTCGTGATGAACGAATGGGCTGCTGACCAAAATGCTGAAAACATCACCTTCCTGCCCGACGGCAATGGTGATTTCACCGATGGTATGGGCCTCTTGGTCGACAAGGCCGATCTCGGCTTCGGCAAGCGTTCCTGGCGTTATTCCATGCTGGTGAAAGACGGTGTGATCGTGAAGCAGTTCATCGAACCCGATGTTGCAGGTGATCCCTACGGCGTCTCCGATGCCGACACCATGCTCAACCACATCGCACCCGATGCCAAGCGTCCACTGGACGTGAGTGTCTTCACCCGCCCCGGTTGTGAATATTGCGCCCGCGCCAAGGACCTGCTGAAAACCCGCGGCATCGCCTTTGAGGAATTGGTGTTAAATCGCGATTACACCGATCGCAGCCTGCGCGCCGTAACCGGTATCGACAGCGTGCCACAGGTATTCATCAACGGCGATTACGTGGGTGGCGCGGAGTCACTGGAAGAATGGTTTGCCAATGAGAACAGCCCAGCCAGCTGATATAAAATCATCATAAACCTGACATTTTCAGAGCACGACAACCGCCGGGGAGCATGCTTCCCGGCGGTTGTCGTGTCGTTACGCGATTAACCGCTGCAAACACTGACCTTCAGCCCCAAGCCCATCTGCTGAATTGCGAGCCCTTCTGAACGCTGAACCAGGTGTTTTCTATTGCTTCTCTGCTCTGTGCCATGAGTGTTTTTAATAGCAAGCCATGGCAAAAACTTTTATTCACTGTCATCAAGTAATGCGCAGCGACGGCTCTATCGGTCAGTATGCGTTAGACTCAAATGAAAAATTTTCGCGACGAATAAAACAAGGCGTAACGATATCCAATGGTAAAGTAATAAACTTGGAAAAATTCATGCACCCATTTATTTATCGCCTATTACCGCCTAATGAACAACGACGGCGTAAATTCCCAATTAAAAATCAATGAATCAAGCAATACAACAACAAACGGTTCACCATGAATGAGTTACAGGAAACATCCATCCAATGTCCCTACTGCGGCGAAACCATTGGCGTCTTGATCGATGCTTCCGTGCCGCAACAAAACTACATTGAGGATTGCCAGGTCTGTTGTCGACCCATCAACTTTGCAGTGTCACTAGACCATGATGGCGAAACCACGGTCACAGTGTCACACGAAGACGAGTAACGACTTCATTCTGCGACAGTGATAAAAGAGGACAAAGAAATTTACAGGGTACTTTGGGGCAGGGCATTACCCACCCTATCTCTCTCGTTTAGTTTTTCTGCAAGCTGCGCGGAAAGTGCTGGCCAAGGCCCGCCATTATGACGACTCAATTCATCCAGCTTATCCCGGTAGGCGGCCGGTGCAAGGCAGCACTTGCAAATCGCCCAGGCATTACGAGTCTCCTCATGTTTGAACACCTCCCGTAATAGCCGGTTTCCCGATCAAAAAACTGGATCAATCCGATCTTTTCGGTGGTGCGGTAATAGATGCTGCCCGTGGTCATATTCGCCAGAAAATAACTTAAGGAACCTCTGATCTATTCGCGACTTTAAGTTCGTACGCGGTGATGCCGTGGAATTTCAGAACCTCGGGAACCCGTTAATCCATGAGCGTGGTACTATCTGACCCCATGCTGACTTACCCCAATATCGACCCCGTCGCCCTCAGCCTGGGGCCTCTCAAAATCCACTGGTACGGCATTATGTACCTGGTCGCCTTCGGCGCCGCCTGGTGGCTGGGCAAGCGCCGCGCCAGGCAAACCCCCTCGGTTGATAAAGGCGGCTGGAACGCCGAACAAATCTCCGATGTTATTTTCTACGGTGCCATGGGCACAGTGCTGGGCGGGCGCATCGGCTACACCCTGTTTTACGGTTTTTCCAACTTTCTCGCCGACCCCATTTCCATTCTTCGTATCTGGGAAGGCGGCATGTCCTTCCACGGCGGGCTTCTCGGCGTGGCCATCGCCATGTGGCTGTTTGCCCGCAAGTCGAAAAAAGGTTTTTTCGAAATCACAGATTTTATTGTGCCGTTGGTGCCCTTCGGCATTGCCGCAGTGCGTTTCGCCAACTTTATCAACGGCGAACTGTGGGGCCGGGTGACCACCTCGCAGTGGGGCATGGTATTCCCCACTGGTGGCCCGTTGCCACGCCACCCCTCACAACTTTACGAGATGTTTCTCGAAGGCATCCTGCTGTTTTTCATCGTCTGGCTTTACTCGGCCAAACCGCGCCCGCGCATGGCGGTGTCCGGCGTGTTTGCCTTGGGTTACGGCAGCTTCCGGTTTCTGGTGGAGTTCTTCCGTGAACCTGATGCGCATATGGGCTTTGTCGCTTTCGGCTGGCTGTCGCAGGGACAACTGTTGTCGGTACCGCTGATCGTATTGGGCATCGTGCTGTTGATACTGGCCTACCGGGGCAAATCCTCACCAACAACTCAACAGGCCGCATCGAAAAAAGGATAGCCGTACATGAAGCAGTACCTGGAATTAATGCGTCACGTTTACGAAAACGGCAGCACCAAAACGGATCGCACCGGCACAGGCACCCAAAGCGTGTTTGGCTACCAGATGCGTTTCAATTTGGCCGAGGGTTTCCCCATGGTCACCACCAAAAAGTTGCACCTGCGCTCCATTATTCATGAGCTGCTGTGGTTTCTGAAGGGCGACACCAACATCCAGTATCTGAAAGACAACGGGGTCAAAATCTGGGACGAATGGGCCGACGAAAACGGCAACCTTGGGCCCGTGTACGGTTCACAATGGCGCTCCTGGCCCACTGCTGACGGACGCCATATTGACCAGATCAGTCAGGTCATCAAGCAAATCAAAAATACCCCCGATTCACGGCGTTTGATTGTTTCCGCCTGGAACGTCGGCGAGATCGACAACATGGCACTGCCCCCCTGCCACGCCTTTTTCCAGTTTTACGTGGCCGACGGCAAACTCTCCTGCCAACTCTATCAACGCAGTGCCGACATTTTTCTCGGCGTGCCGTTCAACATTGCCTCGTACGCCTTATTAACGATGATGATGGCGCAGGTGACCGGCTTGCAATCTGGTGACTTTATTCACACCCTGGGCGATGCACATTTGTATTCCAATCATCTGCAACAAGCCGAGTTGCAGTTGTCGCGTGAGCCCCTGCCTTTACCCACGCTGAAAATGAACCCGGGCATTGACGACTTGTTTGCCTTCAGCTTCGATGACTTTGAGATCGTGAATTACCAATCGCACGCACACATCAAGGCGCCCGTGGCAGTATGACGCTTTCGCTCATTTGGGCCATGGCCAACAACCGCGTAATCGGAATCGAGAATCGCCTGCCCTGGAAACTGCCCGCCGACATGAAATGGTTCCGACAGAATACCCTGGGCAAGCCCATCATCATGGGCCGCTTGACCTTTGAATCTTTCGGCGCAAAACCCCTGCCAGGCCGACGTAATATCATCATCAGCCGCAACCCGGATTACCAAATACAGAGTGGCGTCGATATCGAAGTCCACGCTTCACTACAAGCGGCACTGGCGGCCACCGCCGAGGTCGAAGAAGTTATGCTGATTGGCGGCATGTCCCTGTACCAACAAGCCCTACCCCTCGCCCAACGCCTGTACATGACCCGCATTCACGCCGATATCGACGGTGATGCCTGGTTCCCGGAGATTGATTTTTCACAATGGCACACTGTCGAACAACAGGATTTTAGCGCAGATGAAAAAAACCCACTGCCTTACAGTTTCTCCATACTGGAACCCGCCTAACGCATAATACCTAAATACTCAACTCCGTCACACTTCATTTTCGGGCACTCAACAGGCATTGCATATCCTGATCATCGCGTTAAAATAATCGGCAAACAACAGAAGAGATTGCCGTGTCAACAACCGCAGAACAACGCCGCGCGAAAGGGAAAAACAGCACAACGAGCGCGGGTACAGCCACTGTCCGCGCAACTCGCCAGATCACTACTGGCAGTTCAGTGACAAACAACATTCCTCGGCAACAGCTTCAACACACCTATCTTCAAGTACGCCAAGTATCCAACCATATTTGTGCGCCGCTGGAAACTGAAGATTACGGCATTCAAACCATGCCAGACGTCAGCCCACCCAAGTGGCATCTGGCCCATACTAGCTGGTTTTTTGAAACCTTCCTGCTTAAACCTTTTTTGTCCGACTACCGGGAATTTCATCCACAATATTCACAGCTTTTTAATTCATATTACAACAGCGTAGGTAAATATCACCCGCGTTCTGAACGTGGCCTGTTATCACGACCGACCGTGCAACAGATTTATTCCTATCGCGCGTACATCGATGACCATATGCTGCAACTCATCAACAGTGCCGAAGAACATGATTGGCTGGAGCTTTGCACACGGGCAACCCTCGGCATCAACCACGAACAACAACATCAGGAATTAATACTCGCTGACATCAAACACATCTTTGCCTGCAATCCACTGCGGCCAAAATATCGGAATCCAAACCACCACGCATTAACCCACGGCCAAACTGAGCCCCACGAAACTTCTGACCACCACAGCAATGAACTACGCTGGCTTGATTACTCCGGAGGCATCGTTCAGCAAGGACACAGTGTCGAATCCACCAACGCTTTTCACTATGACAACGAAGGCCCGCAACACAAGGTAGTGCTGCATAGCTTCCGAATGGCCTCACGCCCAATTAGCAACCAGGAAATGATCGCCTTCATCGAGGATGGCGCTTATCAGGAAGCCCGGCTGTGGCTTTCAGATGGCTGGAAAACTGTCTGCGAACAGCAATGGCGCGCCCCCCTCTATTGGGAACGGCGCGATGATGAATGGTGGCACATGAGCCTTAGTGGTATGCAGCCCGTCGATCCTCGCGCCCCGGTCTGCCATGTCAGTTTTTATGAAGCCGACGCCTATGCCCGCTGGGCCAATAAACGGCTGCCGACCGAACAGCAATGGGAGCAGGTCGCACGGCCACTAACCATTGAAGGCAATTTTCGCGACCAGGATATTTTGCACCCTGTCGCCAGCACCACAAACAATGATATCAATCAAATTTACGGTGATGTCTGGGAGTGGACGCAAAGCCCCTACTCGGCGTACCCCGGCCACAGCCAGTCAGCCTTTAACGGTTTCTCCGACGAATACAACAGTAAATTCATGAGCAATCAAATAGTGTTGCGCGGCGGTTCCTGCGCCACCGCGCGCAAACACATACGCCCCACCTACCGTAACTTTTTCTACCCTGCAGACCGCTGGCAGTTTAGTGGCTTTCGGCTTGCCGAGGACGCCTGATGACAAACAATACCAATTCCGTGCAATTTCATGATTTTCAACCGCAGCAGGCCAAGTTTAGCGAAGAAGTCATCCGTGGGATGAAACGAAAACCCCGTACTATTTCTCCCAAATTCTTTTACGACCAGACAGGCTCTGAAATTTTCGATGCCATTTGTGAAACAGACGAGTACTACGTCACGCGCACCGAGACCGCCATACTCGAAACCCACCGCGAAGATATCGCTAAACACATCGGTACCGGCTGTCTGCTAATTGAGCCAGGCAGCGGCAGCAGTCAAAAAGTTCGCATCCTGCTCGATGCCTTGAGGCCGCACACTTATTTACCCATGGATATTTCCCGGGACTACTTACAACTTGCCGCGCAAGAGCTGGCGAATGACTACCCATGGTTAGAAATTCATGCCGCTTGCATCGATTACACCGCGCCTATTGACCTGCCATTTGCCGCACCCGACACACGAAAAGTCGCTTTTTTTCCCGGCTCCAGCATCGGTAACTTTGAGCCCGAGCAAGCCAAGGTCTTTTTACGCAACATCGCCAATCTGGTGCAACCTGATGGTGGCCTCCTTATTGGTGTTGATCTCAAAAAAGATTCGACGTTATTAAATGCCGCATACAATGATGCCGATGGCAGTACCGCCGCCTTTAATCTCAACCTGCTCACTCGAATAAATCGGGAGCTTAACGGCAATTTTGATCTCGATGAATTTTCACACCACGCCTTTTACAATGAAAAAAGAGGACGGGTTGAAATGCATCTGGTCTGCAAGAAAAACCAAAACATCCGTATCTCTTCACACACTTTTCAATTTTCAGCCGGCGAACACATCCACACCGAAAATTCCTACAAATACCACATCGAAGAATTTCAACAACTGACTCGGCACGCCGGATTCTGTCCCGTGAAAGTCTGGACCGACAAAAAGAATTTATTTAGTGTGCATTTTCTCAAAGTAGTACACAATTGAAACCACATCGATTCCACAATACCCGCGTGGCAAAATAAATGGCCAAACACTTTGATGCATTGAACACCGAGCATCAAGATTTTATTCGAGCACAAAAAATCTACTTTGTTGCCACCGCCGGCTGCGAGGGGCGCATCAATCTATCCCCCAAGGGCATGGACAGTTTGCGCATTATCGACAACCAAACCGTGCGCTGGCTCAACCTCACCGGCAGTGGAAATGAAACCGCGGCGCATGTTTTAGAAAACCAGCGCATGACCATCATGTTTTGTGCATTTGCAGAAAAACCGGTGATCCTGCGCCTCTACGGTAATGCAAGTACCGTGCATAACGACGATGAGCAGTGGTCTCAGTGGATGATGGACTTCCCACCCTTGCCGGGCGCACGACAAATTTTTGAGCTAAACATCGATTTGGTGCAAACCTCTTGCGGATTTGCCGTACCGTTTTTTGATTTCAAGAGCGAGCGCGCCCAACTCAATCAATGGGCCGAGAAAAAAGGTCAGGAAAAAATCACACAATATTGGCAAGAAAAAAACGCCATCAGCCTGGATGGGAAACCCACCCGAACTAAAATCGCAAATTAAAACAGACCTTGTTATCGTCGACCCACAATGCTCCGCAAGCGCCGACGTTAAATTCTGTCATTGCTCATACTTCACCCGGGTCGCTCGCCGCGAGCGTGAAACAAAATGTCGTTCCAGCACCGGATTCCGGCTTCACCCAAATACGAGCGCCATGGCGTTCGACAATACGCCGACAAATCGCCAACCCAATACCCGTGCCAGGATACTGTTGCTGAGAGTGCAAACGGTGAAACGCTTCAAAAATCTGTTCGTGGTGCTCAGGATCGACACCAATCCCGTTATCACGCACTGAGATGTCCATTGCTGATTGCGTTTCTCTGCTGACACATGCACACGCGGCGGCTGATCACCCTGATATTTAATACCGTTGGCAATCAGGTTAAGCATTAACTGCGACAGTTGGGTACCATCGCCGACCACTGTGGGCAAGTCGTCATGCGTCACTTTCCCTGCGCTATCCTCAATCGACGAACTCAACAGCAATACCGCACTATCAAAGGCATCATTCAAACTTGTTGCCTCGAATGGGTGGGAGCGGGAATCAACACGCGAATAGGTCAGCAGATTCTTGATCAAGGCCTGCATTCTCTTCGTTCCATCGACGATCCTGTCGAGATAATGCTTGGCCTTACCGTCCAGCTTTCCCTGGTAATCCTGCTGCAAAATCTCTGCGAAGCCCATCACACCACGGAACGGCGTTTGCAAATCATGTGAGGCAATAAAAGCGAATTGTTGCAACTCAATGTTGCTCTGCTTCAGAGCCTCGGTTGCCTGAGCAAGCTCCTCCGTTCGTTTCTCGACCAATTGCTCGATCACTTTGTTACGTCCGGTGACAAGATGCAACACTAGGGCAAGAAGTATGGAGATAAGTAAACCACTGATACCAATCAGCCATGACTCACCACTGCGTTGGGTATCGGTAAACTGTGTCGTGGCCTGAAAATCAAACCGCCATTCACGACCACCCAGTTGATACGCCACCGAATACTTTAAATCTGTGACGCTCACCTCAGCGAAATCTGCGCGATCTGTGGCTTCGTCAAAGAACAATAATCGTTGATTCCCTTCCGCCGACTCATCAATAATACTGACCTGGTCAACCTTTTTGATACAACCCAGTTAAGCGGCTTCTTTCATCTCT